>CAZHAD010000050.1:0-20008 GCA_964529965.1 uncultured Leptospirales bacterium
GACAGGCTCATTTACGACGAGCGGTGCGTGCAGAATCTCGCCGTGTACCTGACAAGGCGCGAGGTCAAGGCCCTGGGGAAGCCGGCGATCGTGGCGCGCGTTCCGGTGATGAGAACGATACGGCAGCTCATGATCGAAAAACAGGCGGCCGAGGGTGACCTCGCGGTCATCGGCGTATCTTCGGATGGCAGCCTGCTCGATTTTCCCGACCTGAAATCCATGGCGGAATATGTCTCATCCATTCCCTTTGAGCTATCATCCGACGAGAGGGCGGCGGTCGGAAAGCTGGAGAAAATGACCGCGGGCGAGCGCTGGGACTGGTGGCGCGGGCAATTCTCGCGCTGCATCAAGTGCTACGCGTGCAGGCAGAGCTGTCCCCTGTGTTACTGCGAGCGGTGCACGGTCGAGTGCAACCAGCCGCAGTGGATCAGCGTTCCTTCACATGGCCTGGGCAACCTGGAATGGCACGTCATGAGGGCGATGCACCTGGCAGGCAGATGCGTCAATTGCGGCGACTGCTCCAGGGCGTGCCCGGTTAACATACCGCTCAATCTCCTGACCCAGAAGATCATTAAGGACATATCGGAAGAGTTCGGAGATACCGAGGAATACGCGCTTAACACGTTTAAGCCGGACGATAAGGAAGATTTTATCAGGTAAAAAACCGTTATGGAGAAAATGACGATACAAGCCGACGCGATCGAAGAGCTGTTCGGAAGAATCAGATCGGGGGGAAGGCGCATACTCGCGCCGGTGGACAAAAGCGGCGCAATAGTATTTGACGAGATCTCGTCGTACGGTCAGGTCGCAAGCGGCTATATCCAGACCACCCTGTCCGCAAAGGAAGCGGTCCTGCCCCGGTTTGAGGAGATACTCCGCTTCAGATCGGAAGGGAAGGGCGTGGTGTTTGAGGAGGAGTCGAACAAGGCCCTTCCAACGGTCGTGTTCGGCTTGAGGCCCTGCGACGCCAGGAGCCTTTCCGTCGTGAGCGCCGTGTTCGAGCGGGATTATCCCGATCCGTTCGTCAGGTCGAAGATCGAGAACACCGTTCTCATAGGCGTAAGCTGCGCACAGAGCGACGAATACTGCTTCTGCACGTCGGTCGGGGGAGGGCCGGGGGACACGACCGGCAGCGACCTGCTCTTGACCAGGATCGACGACGCGGTTTTTCTCGCGGAAATCATCACCGAAAAGGGTGAATCAATTGTTTCCATGGCACAGGAGCTGTTCGCCCGGGCGGGTGATGTGGACAAGAATAGTCATTGTGCAAAAGTGAGCCGGTATTTTGATCTCGAAGAACTTGGGAAAAGGCTCCCCGCGATGTTCGACAGCCCGGTCTGGGACGGCCAGTCCCTCAGGTGCCTCGGGTGCGGTACGTGCAGCTTCGTGTGTCCCTCGTGCACCTGCTTCGACATACAGGACGAGACCGACGGGCCCAGGGGCATCAGGCTGCGCTGCTGGGATTCGTGCGGATTCGCGCAATTCACCCTGCACACCTCAGGCCACAACCCGCGCGAGGTCCAGGGGAAGAGGTGGCGCCAGAGGATCATGCACAAATTTTCCTACCAGCCCGGCGGGCTCGGCGAGGCCGGGTGCGTCGGATGCGGCAGGTGCTCGCGCGCGTGCCCGGTCGACATGAATCTTCTCCAGCACATCCAGGAAATACTTGAGGCCGACTGATGGGAAAAAACGAGTACAAGCCGTATCTTATGAGGATCGCGGAAATCACGGAGGAGACCCCGGATGTGAACACCTTCCGCCTCGAATTTACGAATGAGGAAGAGGCCGGGGGCTTCAGCTTTAACGCGGGCCAGTTCGGCGAATATTCCGTGTTCGGCGAGGGCGAAAGCACCTTCTGCATAGCCTCGTCGCCCACGAGGAAGGGCTATATCGAATGCACCTTCAGGAGGGCGGGCCGGGTGACCAAGGCCCTGGCCGCGAGGGAGGTTGGGGACACGATCGGATTCCGGGGACCCTACGGCAACGTCTTCCCGATCGGCGACTGGAAGGGGAAGAGCCTCCTGTTCGTGAGCGGCGGCATCGCGCTCCCGCCCCTGCGCTGCGTCATCTGGAACGCGCTGGACCTCAGGGAGGATTTCAAGGACATCACCATCGTATACGGCGCGCGCTCCGTCCAGGACCTGGTCTATAAGAAGGAGCTCGAGGAATGGCGCGCCAAGCCCGATATCACGCTCATTACCACGGTGGACCCGGGAGGGGAGACGCCCGAATGGAAGGGCGAGATCGGATTCGTGCCCACGGTGCTCGAAAAGGCCGCTCCCGCGAGCGCGGACACGATCGCGCTCCTGTGCGGCCCGCCGATCATGATCAAGCTCACGTTGCCGGTTCTGTCGGCTCTGGGATTTTCGCCCGGGAATATATTCACCACCCTGGAGAACAGGATGAAATGCGGGATCGGCAAATGCGGACGATGCAACGTCGGCAAATACTTCGTGTGCAAGGACGGCCCGGTATTCACCTTCGCGCAGGTGGACGAGCTGCCGGCAGAGTATTAAATGGAAGCAGCAGTCAAGCCGCTCCTCTACTGCACCCTCGCGCTGATCGCGCTCATCAACCCGGTCAGCAAGATCTTCGTGGTGTCCACCCTTGCGGACAAAACCTCGGACCATGAGGTCCGGCGCATCGCGATAAAGTCGACGCTCATCGCCGCGGTCATACTCCTCCTGTTTATCTTCATCGGAAATTTTTTGCTGAGAAATGTATTCCATATCGAGATCTATGCGTTTGAGATCGCGGGCGGCTTCGTGCTCTTTGTCCGCGGATACGAGGCGCTCAGCAAGGGCCTGTTCTTCGAGGTGGACTACAACCAGAAGCTTGAGGACCTGTCCGTGGTTCCGCTCGCCTCCCCCATGATCGCGGGCCCGGCGACCATCACCGCCTCGGTGTCCTTTCCCGCGAAATACGGCCTGGCGATCACCTCCGTCTCGGTGTGTATCGCCATCGCCTTCAACCTGGCGATCATGCTCACCTCCAGGTACATCAGCCGCTTCCTCGAGAGGCTGCATGTGGTGGCCGCACTCATCCGAATCACCGGGCTCATCGTGGCAACCATAGGCGTGCAGATGATGCTCGACGGGATCGGTGAATACATAAAGCAGCTTTAACCGCAATCCGGCTCTTCACTTGATCTCGAAGGAGTACACCGCGGAAAGGGTCAGTCTGAGCGTTCTCTGATTCTATAATTGATAGTGAAGGTTTTTCGGTCACGCGTTCTGGTAAAAGGAGCATTTTGTTCGGATTGCTTCCGACAATTAATGTTTTTTTTACGGAATCGGCACAATTTTTTTATTACAGCGCGCCTTATACCGGCTCGCCCGTATTTCGATAATCATTGCACGAAATTTCGTGATTACAGAACCCATCCCGGAAGGAAGTCATTTCAGCTTTCTCAGTGTCAGACCGGAAAATACGAACCTGGTTTCACCGTTGACGTTTGTAAACTTCGCGGTCTGACCCATGTTCCTTCCGAGGCCCATGACCACGCACTCCGATTCGGAAACAGGCTTCAGGGGGAGCATGATGGACGCATGCTTGACGAACGTATAATCGGCTTTAAATATAAGAAAACCGTCTTTTAAGATGATACGGGGGTCCTTGAAAAGCACCACATCATCCCCTTGGTCGATGATTTGATATTTCCCGACGCGCAATTTCCATTCAGGGGGAATCACGGGCCTGTCGATCTTTATGCCGCCGAAGTATCTTTTGCCGTTCTTCAACAGCACCAGGGCCGTTTTGCCGCTGATATCGGATATAATGAACCTGATGTCGCGCAGGAGGTCGATGTTGAGAGGGATAAACCCGAATAGATAATACTTAAGCGTAAAGCTTCCGTCGGCATGGGGAATGAGCCTTATATCGTGGTCCATGACATTTATGAGCAGGTGCTCCCCGGTCGAGCGGATCGAGGTGAATCCGATGTATTCCGAGGCGAAGCAGCCTTCAGCCGATTTCATTTTTTCTGGTGAGAGATTTACCACGGGTGAATAGGGTTCTTCATTTTGTTGAAGGGTGCGGCCTTTCTTTGCCTCCAGTGCGAGGTTCAGGGACCTGAGCGCGATGTTTCCCACCTCCCTCATCCCCCCGGCGGTGTTGCAGAGCACGACTACACCCAGCTTTTCCTTCGGCAGAATCACCAGAATCGCGCTGTTTAAGATTGTGGTGCCGGCGCGCCATATCACAGGACCGCTATAGTGAAGCCTTTCCCGGTAAATCAGATCGTATCCATCGAGCTGCCAGCCGAGACCTATTTTGAAGTCCGCATCGAATTTCGCCCGTACGTTCTGTGGTGACATCATGGCTTTCAGGGTCCGCGGGCTTATAATTTTTTTCCCGCCGATTCTGCCCCCGGCACAAATCATTTTAATAAAATCGGCCATCTCCTCCACACTCGAATATGCGGACATCGCAGGCAGGTTATTGACATATAACAGCGGCGCTTCCCTTCCCTTTATGTATCCCTTGGTAAGATTTTTATACGCATGCGTCTGCGAGAATGACGACTGCTGCATACCCATGGCCCGGAAGAGCTCACGATCGGTGTAGCCGGAGAAGCTTTCGCCGCTCACGTTCCGCACCAGCCGTCCCAGTAGCCCGTATCCCAGGTTGCAATTCGCGTACACCGTGTCAGGAGGCGCACATGCATAGTCCATCCTCGAATGTGAGATTGCCTTTCCCATGTATTCATTGAACGGAACGGGCCCGTGCGCCGTGTACATGTTCTTCAAGAATTCGGAGGGTAGTCCCGAGTGCTCGGTAAGGAGCGTTCTTATCGTCAGGGGCCCTGCTGCCGGGGTCCGCGTTTGAATGAAAAATTCCGGCACATACCTGCGCAGGGGGGCGTCAAGGCTTATCCCGCCCCGTTCCCTGAGCTTCATCACCGCCATGGCGGTGAATATTTTGGACACCGCTCCTATCTGGTAGACGGTTTTGGGGGACGCATGAACTCCCCTTTTTTCATCCGCCCATCCAAACCCTTCTGATAAAAGGACGGCCTGATCGTCGACAAGGGCCAGGCTGACTCCCGTAAGATTTTTTTTGCGCATCAGCTTTTTGGTAAATTCCGCAATATCTTTTTTAATGGAAGCAGGATACTCTTTGCCAATGGCTGTCGTATGTTGTCCTGATATTATCAACGGCAGGATACACGCCAGTATGGTGACAAGCGTTGCAGTGGTTATTTTTCTTTTCATGGAAAGAAGTCTTTATGCATGCAATGGTATATTGTCAATTTCACCACGGATCCACGAAATCATGGCCGGCGCGCTCGGCCGGTTCAGAGGGTACCGATGTCAGGCCCCGCATGATCCATTTTCGCGTGTCAGCAGGGTCGATCACCGCGTCGATCTCGAGGTACGAGGCCATGTTGATGGCCTTGCCCCTCTCATACATCATGGCGACCAGATTGTTATACATCTCCTCGCGTTCCTTCGGATCCTGCACCGCCTCGAGCTCTTTTTTGAATCCGGCCTTGACCGCGCCCTCCAGTCCCATGGCGCCGAACTCGCCCGTGGGCCATGCGGCGGTGAAGAAGGACTCGTGGAAACCGCCCTTGGCCATTGCCATGGCGCCGAGGCCGTATCCCCTGCGCAGCACGACCGTAAAGTAGGGCACGGTCACGTGCGCGCCGACCACGAACATGCGGCACACGTGGCGCACCTGGGCGCGCTTCTCTATCTCGGGCCCCACCATAAAGCCCGGGGTGTCGCACAGGGAAAGGATCGGCAGCCGGTGCACGTTGCAGAGCTGCATCATGCGCGCGGCCTTGTCCGCCCCCTCCGCTTCGATCGCGCCCGCCATGTGCATGCAGTTGTTCGCGATGACTCCGAAGGGCCTCCCTTCGATGCGGATGAGCCCGGTGACCATGCCGATGCCGAACCTGGGCCTCAGCTCGAGGAAGGAGCCGGTGTCCGCCATCGCCCTGATCACCGCGCGCACGTTGTACGTGCGCCGACGGTTTTCCGGCATCATGTCGCGCAGAAGGTTCTGGTCGCCGGCTTCCCACGCTGTTGCCGTCCCCTGGAAATACGAGAGGTACTGCTTCGCCGCCGCCACCATCTCTGTGTCGTCCCCCACCTCGACATCGACCACGCCGTTTTTAGTCTGCACCTCCATCGGGCCCACGTCCTCAGGCCTGAACACGCCGAGCCCTCCCCCTTCGATCATGACCGGCCCGCCCATGCCGATGTTCGAGCTCTTCGTGGCGATGATCACGTCACAGCTCCCGAGCAGGGCGGCGTTGCCCGCGAAGCAGGGGCCCGAGACGACCCCCACCAGGGGCGCCCTGCCGCTCAGCCGCGCCAGGGAGGCGAACGTGGACAGGTCGAGGCCCGCAACCATCGTGCCCGACGCGTCCACGTCTCCCGGCCTTCCGCCGCCGCCCTCGGCGAACAGGACCAGGGGCAGGGCGTGGTCGTGTGCGAGCCTGAGCATCCGGTCCATCTTCTTATGATTGAAGAAGCCCTGGGTGCCCGCGAGCACCGTGTAGTCATACGCCATGATCATGCAGCGGGCCCTTGACTCGCCGAATAGGGGGGCGTTCACCGACCCTATACCCGCGATCAGGCCGTCCGCAGGCGTCCTGTGTATGAGCTCGTCCATGGACCGCCTTCCCCTCTGCGCGGCGATCGCGAGCGCGCCGTATTCAATGAAATGGCCGTCGCACAGCTCACTGATATTGGCCCGTGCCGTGCGCTGGTTTTTCCGCCTGCGCTTTTCAACCGCCTCAGGCCGCTGCTCATCACGGCCGAAGGCATGCCGCTCCATCACCTCCGCAAGCTCCGGACGGATCCGGGCGTCATCCTGTTTTTTATCAGGCGTTGCGGGGCTATCACCCGTTTGTGCCTTTTTGTTTTTGTCGGGGTCTTTCATGGGATGGTCCTTTTTTCGAATAATTTGAAAATTACGATGATGTATCAATTTTCAGGCCGCGGCCGCCATTTGCAAGAAAAAAAGTTGCATCGGGGCTTGTCGGCATATGCTGATTTTGTTATCGCAGCGCGAGGAACACACACGGGCGATGGGGCAACACCCACGTGAAAAAAAAATTGACACGAAACTGCCGAAAATCTATTTTCACGGGGAGGTGCAACCATGTCTCGAATTCGATGGTATTTCATGCTCGCCGCACTCCTTGTGATTGCTTCAGCGGCTGTTTATTTAATTCAGATATTCGTTTTTCACAGGACGGAAGACACCCTGTTCTACATGCTCCAGGACCTTGCGTTTGTTCCGATACAGGTGCTCCTGGTGATGCTGATCATCGACAAGCTCTTGCAGAAAAAGGAAAAAGAATCGCTCCTCAACAAGCTGAATATGGCGATCGGCGTTTTTTTCAACGAAATCGGCACGGGCCTTATATCCATCTTCATCGGGGTCGAGCGGAACATCCAGGCTCTTCGTGACAGAATGCTCATCGCGGCTTCATGGGACGCGTGCGCATTTTCTTCATCAAAAAAGTTCCTCAGGGGATTCAACCCTGAAGTGGATCTGGATCCGGATATACTGTTGAAGCTGAAAACCTACCTGCTCGAGCGGCGCGACGGCATACTGCATATGCTTGCGAATCCCAACCTGATGGAGCATGATAAGTTCACCGATTTAATCTGGGCGGTGTTCCATCTTGCCGATGAATTGGACCACCGCGCTTCGTTTGACCGCCTGCCCGAATCCGACCTGACGCACCTGTGCGGGGATGTCGCCAGGGTTTCCAGGCTCATCATGATCGAATGGCTCGATTATATGAAGCATCTGCAAAAGAATTATCCCTATCTTTTTTCAATAGCGGTTCGAACGAATCCCTTTAATCAGGATGCGAGGATTGAGGTAGCGTGATATCCGGGCGCCGCTCTAAAAAATATTTGATGTCCGCGCTATGTTAACAGGCACTGTCCGATTGTATACGCTATGATTAAAGTTAATAATCTCTCAAAGGCGTTCGGCAGCCAGGTCCTGTTCGAGGAGGCGAGTTTCAGCATTAATCCGAAGGAGCGCATAGGCCTGGTCGGCAGGAACGGCCACGGCAAAACCACGCTTTTTCGAATAATCGCGGGAGAGGAGAATGCCGATTCGGGCGAGGTCGCGGTGCCGCGATATTACCGCATTGGATACGTGACCCAGGAAATCCTTTTTACCGAAAGGAGCGTGATCGAGGAGGCGGAAAAGGGCCTTCCCGAGACTCTTCGCGGCGAGACATGGATGGCTGAAAAGGTCCTTTCGGGCCTCGGCTTTTCAAAACCGGACATGCTCCGCCGGCCGCATGAGTTTTCCGGCGGGTTCCAGGTGCGTCTCAACCTTGCGAAGGTGCTCGTATCCAGGCCCGGGCTCCTGCTCCTGGACGAGCCGACCAATTATCTGGATATTGTGGCGATCAGATGGCTTGAAAATTTTTTACGCAGGTGGGACGGCGAGCTCATGATGATCACCCATGACCGCTCCTTCATGGACCGCATCGCCACGCATATCATCGGCATTCACCGCAAAAAAATCAGGAAGATCGAGGGAGGCACGGACAAGTATTACGGCCGGATGCTGAAAGAAGAAGAGATATACGAAAAGACCCGCATAAATGACGAGAGGAAGCGAAAGGAGGTCGAGCTTTTCATCAGCCGTTTCAGGGCGAAGGCGAGGCTCGCGGGAATGGTGCAGTCCCGCGTCAAGGCCCTGGAAAAGCAGGGGAAGCTGAACCGGCTTGATAAAATCAAGGCCCTGGACTTTTCCTTCACCTACAGGCCGTTTCCATCAAAAGTGCTTATGACCGCGGACTCCCTTGCATTTTCATACACCCGGGAAGACCTCATCAAAGACTTCGGCATCACCATCGGCAGGAACGACCGTATCTGCGTGATCGGCAAGAACGGCAAGGGCAAGACGACCCTGCTCAGGCTGCTTGCAGGCGATCTCGCGCCTCGCGGGGGGACGATAAATCCGCACAACGATGTGGTCATCGGATATTTCTCACAGAACTATGTATCCGGGCTGAATCCGGGGTTCAGCGTGGAAGAGGAGATAATGTCGGCGGGGTGCGACCGCCAGAGAGCCAGGGATATAGCAGGTGCAATGATGTTCGAGGGCGATCATGCGCTCAAGAAGATCGCCGTTCTTTCCGGCGGGGAGATGAGCAGGGTGCTCCTGGCCAGGATTCTCGCAAAGCCCTCGAACCTTCTCCTTCTGGACGAGCCGACCAACCATCTCGACATGGAATCGAGCGACGCCCTGCTCGCGGCCATCGATGAGTTCGCAGGCGCAGCGGTGGTCGTCACCCACAACGAGATGTTCTTGAGCACCCTTGCAAACCGGTTCGTGGTGTTCCAGGCGGGCGGGGTATCGGTCTTTGAGGGCACGTATCAGAGCTTTCTCGAAAATGTCGGATGGGAGGATGAACAGGGAGGCATTTCATCCGGGGAACGAAGCGCCGACGCTCCAGTGGAAGAGGGTGATCGGAGCGGTGTAAGCAAAAAGGAGCTGCGCAGGCAGAGGGCGGATATCCTGTCGCGGAGGTCGAAAATCATAAATCCGCTTAAGTCTAGGATTTCCGAAATCCGGGACACGATCGGGTCCCAAGAAAGCCGCCTTGCCGGACTGAATCGCGATATGATTGCCGCTTCAAGCTCCGGTGATGGGGCGAATATCTCCCGCCTTTCAAAGGAGATTCACGATTCACGCTCGATGATAGATGCAATGCACGGCGAGCTCGAGCTCCTTTCACGCGAGCTTGAGGAGAGGCTCAAGGGCTTTGATCGTGAGATGTCAGACATCGGTTCGGTCTCGGGGGCAAGAGGCTGATCACGCCTCCACCCTCACCCGTGCATCCAGCGCGACCGCTCCCGAACCGTCCGCGAGTATCCGGACCGGATTGACGTCCAGCTCTTTTATATTGGGGAATTGCGCGAGCAGGTGAGAAACCCGCATGATCATGTCGACGTACGCCCCGACATCGCCGGCCTTGCCTCCCCGCGTCCCCTTGAGAATGTTATATGATTTAAGCCGGCTCAGCTTATCCGTAATATCGTCGTGATTCGAGGGGCACGGGAGTATTTTCAGGTCCCTGAAAACCTCGACGTAGACGCCTCCGAGTCCGAAGAACACGACCGCGCCGAATGAGAGGTCCTGCTTTCCGCCGATGAACATGTCGTATCCTTCGCCCGCCATCTTCGCCACCCTGACCCCCACAAATGAGGCCTTGCCCTTGTAGGCGCGCAGGTTTTCCCAGATCCGGTCGAATCCCTCTTTTACCGCGTCGTCGTCCCTTAACCCGACGATCACCCCGCCCGCCTCTGATTTGTGCAGCACGTCAGGGGAGACGACCTTGAGCACGACCGGATAGCCGATTTTCCCGGCTATGCTTGCCGCCTCGTCCCGATCCGCGGCTACGGCCGACCGGGCTGTCGGGACCCCACAGAGCGTGAGGATCTCCATTGAATCCTCGCCGGTGTCTCCGGGGTGTTTCGTGATCCAATTCTTAAGCTCCCCGGTATTGACTCCTGCGGGAAGCTCGTATTCGATGCCCCTCCGCGCGCGGCGCGCGTGGTAATCATACTGTTTTTTCAGCGCCATCATCGTTTCCTCCGGGCTGTCGAACAGAGGGAAATTGAGGTTCTGCTTTATCTGCGAAATGGTCTTCGACAGCCCGAACAGGCATGCGGCCAGAGGCTTGCCTGAGGAAAGCATGGTCCCGGTGGCCTCTGCGGAAATGTCCGTATGGAACATCTTGTAGAATACGTCCTCCCCGCGCGGCATATGGGGCCACTGGCTTACGAACATGGCGCCGTCGACGTTCTCGTTGTGCATTACGGAATAGAATATATGCGCCTGCAGATTCGGATCGTAGATGTCTCCCATATCGAGAGGGTTTGAAAAATTGATGACGCCCGCGTTTGAGAAGCCCTTCAGGCTGTCGTAGAATTCCTTGCCCGGATCCGCAAATGTAAATCCGATCTTCTGGCAGAGGTCGGCCATCATGACGGTTATGCCGCCAGCGGGGCTCATCATCATCAGCCGGTCGCCCTTCATGGGAGGGAGATCAAAGGCCTTTGACACCGAGATTATCTCGTTTAAATGGGACACGCGTATGATGCCCGTGCGCTCGAATGCAGCATCGATGATCTCGTCGTCGTTTGAAAGTGCGGCGGTATGGCTCATGGCCGCCCTTTCTCCGGCGGGAGTCGTGTTGGCCTTGCAGATTATGATCGGCTTGTCGATTTTTTCAGCCGTCCGGAGGAGCTCCTTTCCGCGGGGAATGCTTTCCAGGTACATGCATATGATTTTTGTCAGAGGATCCCGGCCGAAGTATTCCAGGAAATCCACTTCGTCGAGATCGAGCTTGTTTCCGATGCTTGCGAATTTCGCCATTCCCACGTTTTCATCCTTCATGAAGTTCCAGAGCATGAGCCCGATGCCCCCGCTCTGGGAGATGATGGAAAGCCCTCCCTTGGGAGGAGGGAAGGAGGGGACGAACGGCAGGCACAGTCCGTTGGCCGTGTTGGCAACGGTCACGCCGTTAGGCCCTACGAATCGGATGCCGTGTTTCCGGGCCTTTTCCATCAGTAAATCCGCAAGGTTTTGGCCTTCCTGATTGAGCTCGTTAAAGCCGCCGCTGGGGATCGCCATGTGCGTGACCCCGAACGTTCCGCACTCATCCACGATGTCCGGTATATACTTCGCGGGAACGAGGGCATAGACCAGGTCCGGGACGATGGGAAGCTCTTGCACCCTTTTATACATCCGTATACCTTCGACCTCAAGGTCTTCGGCCATGGGATTCACACCGAAAATTCTTCCCTTATACCCCCACCTGATCAGATTTTCCAGCACCAGTTTCGGGATATTGCTTGATTTTGATGACAGGCCTATGATCGCCAATGATCTGGGATAGAACAATTTATCCACATTCTCCTCCTCTTTTGAGGTTCCTTGGTTCCGGGGGATTGCAGCGCAGATGCTTAAAATGTACACCGGGGCTCATCATGAAAATTTCAATACTTTTTGCAGGGACGACAATTGCAGTATTCTCCTGATGTTATCGGAGCTGTTGATGAGCATGAGGGTCCTGTTGTCTTCTTTAAGCCTTCTCATCAGGGTTAGAAGGGCGCGGATTCCGGATGAATCGATATAATTCACGCCGGCCAGATCAAGCCGGACATCCATGTGGTAATTGATTATATTTTCAAGCTGATCGTTAAAAGGCCTGATGGTGGTGGATTCAATGTCCCCCTCGATGCTGATCAGCACGGAACCGTTGGATTCCTGAATAGTGATGTTCATGTCACCCCCCCGGTATTCCTGACCGTAACGCTCGAAGCTTGTCTTTTGTCACATGAATGACTAAGCGTTTTCCGCTTATGGAAATAGATAATAGGGCGGTTCATTTATGTCAACAAAAGTACGCGCCGTAAAAATTAATATTCGTCTTCAGTTCCAGAGATATTGGATAGCTAAAAATTCAATTGACATTCGAAATATAAGGCTCTTTATAGTGACGTTTCCCGCTCGATGAGTATGAACAAACGATGGTATATCAATCTCATCTTACTGGCCGCGCTCCAACTCTACGCCTGTTCAAAGCCCAGCAAGGTGATCATAAGCTTCACCGGAGACATCATGATGCATATTCCGGTCAAGGCCTGTGCACTTTCCCATGATAAGAAGGACCATGACAAACGGCTGTCCCTTAATAACAGAGGATTTGATTTTCTCTTCCAGCGGATTAAAGGCTCTTTCCTGGATTCGGATATCGCGGTCGGCAATATGGAGTTTCCCGTTTCACCGCCCTTTGTAAGCAAGCCGAGGATTTTCAATTGCTATCCGGAGGTGATAACGGCGATGGCTCGTGCGGGGTTTACCATGCTTTTCATAGGAAACAACCACATCCTCGACCAGGGAGGGAAAGGGGTCGTCCATACCATGGAGTATATCAGGAGAAACCGTCTGGAGTTTCTCGGCGTCGCTCCGGACGAGCGGACCGCCCGGGCGGGGATCGTCAAGAATATCAATGGAATCAGGATCGGTTTTCTCGGTTATGCAGGATGTATGAACTACCCCGTGCCCAGAAAGCCGAGGGGGTATCATTTGAACTGGTTCTTTGACAAAGCAAAGGTCATGAGCGATATCGAACGGATAAAGCAGCGCTGCGATTATCTGGTCATGGTCGTGCATACGGGCGGTGAATATGAATCCGGTCCCCGCTCGAGGGACAGGAGTATTATTCAAGCGTGCATCGATCACGGGGTCGATCTCGTCATAGCCCATCATCCCCACCTTCTTCAGCCCGCCGAAAGGTTCACGACAGCCGATGGAAGGGCCGGCTTTGTATTTTACTCTCTCGGGAATTTCATTTCCAACCAGGATTCAAAGGCGCAGTTTTACGTCAATGGCGTGGGTTTAACCACCAGGGATTCGATTATTCTCCACTGCATCCTGTCGCGTTTCGACTCGAGCCGAAGGCCGCGCGTCCGGTTCGTGGTGGAGCCGATTTGCACTATTAATGAAGGATCCGGAAGCTCCCGGGTAATTCAAACCGTCTCGATCAGGGAGGAAATAGAAAATCTAAAAAAAAGATACGCCCGGGCCGAAAAATTAGAAAGAGTTGACATAAATAGAAGAATACTGAATTTGTACCAAAAATCGAAGGCGATTAAGGAATGGATCCTTACCAATTACCGCGGCGGGGAGATCACATTTGCTGAATAAAACTATGGCTGATAAATTAAAAATATCAAAACGGTCAATAAAAGGGTATGAATTCATCGATATCTCCGGAGACATCATGGTGGACGGTTCAAAGGAGATCGTGAAATTCGTAAAAAAGGCCGCATTGGGCAGGGACAAAGACCTGTATCTGAATTTTGACGGAGTCCGACACGTTAACAGCTCGGCCTTGTCACTGATACTGCAGTTGGTCAGGGATTTGTCCGGGAAAAAAATAAACATTCTTCTGATGAATGTGAATGAAAGGGTCATGGGCCTCATTAAAATCGCCGGGCTGCACAACTTTTTCAAATTTGTCAGCGACGAGGCGGCGCTCATCGATAAGATCGACAAAGAGATTAAGACATAATGCATTGAACCCTGCGCTCATTCCAATATCAGATCACACAGCTCCCCGGTTTTTAATACCGGGGAATTTTCATTTTTATGGCGGAGCTCGGTTCCGGAGAGAATGAAATACGGATAAAGCTCCCGTATAATATGATCGGGAATGGAGTGATCGAGGAGGAGGGCGTTTACTTCCCGGGAAAGCTCGGAAACCATCGAGTGAGCCGCTTCTCTGTCGAATGCAATGCTCCCTTTTTCGTTGAAAATCCGCGCCTCCCTGAACAGGATCAGGTGAATTCCGGCGAGGTCAATATATACCTGTATCGAATTGCCGCAGCCGTCTGAATCCTGGATCTCGATGATCGAGATCCCCTCCTGCTGGAGGCCGGTCAGTTCGGCAATGAGCCTTTTTTCCTCAAGCGCGAGCCCCGTGTCCAGATGCGAGATGTAAATGGTTGCGCCGGCCAGTTTAAACGGCCCCTTTTGAAACGGCGCGCCCCGCGGCTCCTCGTGCGGATAGATGCGGGATTCCAAGGCACCTCCGCCCGTGCCGTGAAAGCCGAAGCGTTTAAGCGTGAGGCTCGCAAAGAAACCGAGCTGCTCCAGCGCTTCCAGGAAGCAGTTTTTTATAAACCCGGTCGGATACGAGAGTGCTGAATGGGTGACCCCCGTAAGATTCAGTATCGACCGGGTCCGGTTATTGAAGAGCGCAGGCATGAGAAATAAAAGTATTTCGACCGTAGAGGACGAGGCAGTCGATTCGAAAGTGTACACCCCTGGCCGGACATTCCGGGGTTCCAATATAATGGATGAATTGCTTCGGCTGATCCGTCCTGCGCCCAAATATGAAACCATGCGTGTCAGATCGTCGAACAAAGGCAGGTATTCAGGATTTTGATCGAGAAATCCGGATCCCCGGCGAATCAGCACCTCTCTGTCGCCGACAAGGCCGAGCGATAGAGCCTGTCGGATCAGGAGCCAGTCTATGTCCTCAAAATTGATTTCTTTCATTAAATTAACAATACCTTAATATTTCCCTGCGGTTTTTCCTTGAATTGTTTAATCGAAAATGTGATTTACATAATTATCCCCTATTTTATTTCTGAGCAAGTTATAATTTGTTTAGTTAAAAATAATGAATTCAACGTCGGCTTTTTTCTTTTTTTGTTTACAACGAATACCGGATTATGTCATGTTATCATACTAAATGTTCTAATTTTTAATCTGGAGTTATATGAAAACCTTAAAGACAAAATTTATTTTCGTTACCGGAGGGGTCTGTTCCTCACTGGGCAAGGGGATATCGATCGCCTCGCTCGGACTTCTTCTCGAGGGAAGGGGATACAAGATCTCGATCATAAAGATGGACCCATACATAAATATCGATCCCGGCACCATGAGCCCGTTCCAGCATGGAGAGGTATATGTGACCGAGGACGGGGCTGAAACGGACCTCGACCTTGGATATTACGAACGGTTCACCAGCTCTGAGTATACCAGGATGAACTCGGTGACGACCGGCCAGATATATTATTCGGTCATACAGCGGGAGCGGCGCGGGGATTACCTCGGGCGAACGGTGCAGGTGATCCCCCATATCACCGATGAGATCAAAAGCAGAATTTATAACGTCGCCACGAGCTATGACCTTGACTTCGTCATGGTCGAGATCGGAGGCACGGTCGGCGACATCGAATCGATCCCCTTCCTGGAGGCCATCCGCCAGATCCGGCAGGAGCTGGGCTCGGGAAGGGTGTTGAACGTACACGTAACACTCGTGCCGACCATTGCGGTCGCCGGGGAGCTCAAGACCAAGCCCACCCAGCATTCGGTGAAGGAGCTAATGGAGCTCGGAATAATTCCCGATATTCTCCTCTGCCGTTCGAGCCAGCAGCTGTCTTCCGATCTTAAGAGCAAGATCGCGCTGTTCTGCAATGTATCCGAACGCAACGTAATTCCCGCGCTTGACATCAAGGGCTCGATTTATGAAATACCCTTCATGTTTCATAAAAACGAGTATGACACGATCGTGCTGGAGCATTTCAGCATGGAGAAGAAGCCGTTGTCCATATCCGCGTGGGACCATTTCATGAAATCCCTCCTGAATCCTGAAAAAGAGGTGAGGATCGCGGTCGTCGGCAAGTACATTTCCCTTCAGGATTCATACCGCTCCATTTACGAGGCGATCCTTCACGGCGCCGCAGCAAACAAGGCGAAGCTGGAGATCGTCAGGGTTGATTCCGAGGACCTTGAGAAGAATCCCGAAATGATCGATGTCCTTTTCAAGGACATCGATGGAATACTCGTGCCGGGCGGATTCGGAGACCGGGGGATAAAGGGGAAAATCATCGCGATCTCATACGCGCGCCAGAAGCTGATTCCCTTTTTCGGAATATGCCTCGGTCTGCATTGCGCGGTGATCGAATTTGCGCGCAATGTGTGCGGGCTTGCCAACGCCAATTCGCGCGAATTCGATCTTGAAACCGAGGACCCGGTCATATCCCTGCTCGAGGACCAGGAGATCGTGCTCGAAAAGGGAGGGACCATGAGGCTCGGCGCGTATGTATGCGAGCTGCAGAAGGGGAGCAGGGTGAGGGAGATCTACGACAGGGATTCGGTCATGGAGCGCCACCGGCACCGGTATGAATTCACGAACAGGTACCGGGAGTTGTTTGAAAAGAACGGCATGTCCTTCGGGGGAATTCATCCCGCCAGCAATCTCGTCGAGACGATAGAGATGCGGGAGCACCCATGGTTCATCGCCACGCAGTTCCACCCGGAGTTCAAGTCGAGGCCCGTTGCCCCTCATCCGCTGTTCAAGGATTTTATCAGGGCGTCGATTGACCACCGGAAGAATTAATGTCTTGACTCATTCACCTATCAATATGCATTTACTCAGCGTGGGTTGGAGACATGACCTCACCCCGAGAAGGGGGCCTCATATTTGAAACGTAATATTTTTGAAATCCTTTTCTTATCTTCCGAGATTAAGGGGGAGAGGATAACGGAGCGTGGATGAGGTTAGAGAAAGTCCTCACTGCATCTTCGCGGGAGGATATCGGGAACCAGCCTTTGATTTACACTGAAAATGCTTATATTGAAAATGCTTATATTGAAAATGCTTATACTGGAGAGAAATAATGAGACGGTATATCAAAAAGGTCCTCGCGCCGGTTGACGGTTCCGATGCATCGAAAAAGGCGCTGGAAATGGCGATCGTCATTGCAAAGGAGGCCCGGGCAAAAATAACGGTGCTCGAGGTGGTCGAGGAGTTCGGGCCGCTTCCCGGGTTTTACGGCGCCGCCCCTGAAGGGGTGGATCGCGTGAAATGGCTCTCAGAGCAGAGGTTTGAGGATGTCCATCCGATGCTCGAAGATGAGAATGTGGACTGGGACCGGATCGTGGTGGAGGGTTATCCGGCCGATAAGATTTGCGAGGTCGCGGAAAAGGGGAACTATGATATAATCGTCATGGGAAGCACGGGACGTTCCGCGCTGGGCCGCTTCCTCATAGGATCGATATCTGACAGAGTGGTGCATCACGCGCTTTGCAGCGTTTGCGTGGTCAAATGAACACACAGCGAAGCAGGCGGGAGCGTGTTCAGCATATATTGATTCCAATCCGGCGCTCCGATAAAAATAAAAGTAATATTGGCCTTAATCATTATTTTTTTGTAATTTTAATTACAAGGGTTAATACTTTCGCTCGTTAGCGATGGATTGTATGGCAATTTCTCTTCAGACAGGTTTAAAACAATCGCCCGGGCTTGCAATGAATCAGACCTTGAAGCAGGCCATTGAATTATTACAGCTTTCAACGGTCGAATTAAATGAAAAGATAGCCAGGGAGCTCGCCGAAAACCCGATTCTAGAAGAAGATGCTGCACAGCCGTTACCTTCCATGCAGGATTCGGATCTGTCGACGGGAGTGACGCACATTTTATCGGGGGACGAAACCGGCCTCTCGGAGGTTGAAGAGCGCAAAATCGATTTCTGCGATACGAGCGACAGCGGCATTATAAACAATGACGAGATAGATAAGAGAAACAGGCTCCTCGAAACCCTCATTACGCGCGAGGAGTCCCTCGCCGAGCATCTGATGTGGCAGGCGCGCCTCGCGGCGCGTTCAGAGGCCGAATTGGAGCTGTATCAGATCATCATCACTTCGCTCGACGGAAACGGTTTCCTCTGCAAAGATTTTCCGCGCCTTGTCAAAGAGAGCGGGCATGAGGTGGATGAGATCAGGGATCTCCTCTCGTCGGTCCAGCTTTTTGATCCCGTCGGCTGCGCGGTATCGGGCGTGCGCGAGAGCCTGATCGTACAGTGCAGACATTACTATTCCTCGGACACCCTGCTCGTGCGGATCTTGACCGAATATTTTCCTGAATTTGAGCAGATGGATTACCGGAAAATCGCACGATCGCTCAACCTGCCCGTCCGCCGGATCATGGAAAAGAACAAAATCATTCAAAATCTGGATCCCTATCCGGGAAGCCATTATTGCGGAGGAGCGGTAAGGTATATCATCCCCGACGTTGAGGTCAGGCTCGTGGACGGCGAGATCATCGTGAGCCTTAATGACGACTGGATTCCTTCAATACGCATCAATCCCTTCTATAAAGCCCTATTAAAGAAAAAAAACATTGAAAAAAAACTTCACGAATATATTCAGGACAAAATGCAGTCTGCCCAGCATCTCATGAGGAACATCGCCAGCAGGCGAAATACCATACTCAGGGTGGTACGCTCGATCATGGAGCATCAGCGCGAGTTTCTCGCGCGGGGACCCGGCCATCTCAAGCCGCTGACGCACTCGGACATTGCGTCGGAGCTGTGCCTTCATGAATCCACCGTGAGCAGGACGACGAGCAATAAATACGTACAGACGGTATGGGGTTTGCTCAGTTTGAAATGTTTTTTTGTTTCCCGGCTGAGATCGGAATGCAACGGGCTGGAGGCGTCGTCGGACAAGGTCATGAGGCTCATACGGGACATCATCGAGAGGGAGGACCCTGCCAAGCCTCACAGCGACGAGAAGATAGTCGCCATATTGGGAAATGCGGATGTGCGGGTCGCCCGCCGGACCGTGGCAAAATACAGGGAAATTCTCCATATCCCGCCGTCTCACATGCGGAAAAAAATCAACTTAATCAAGCAAGGGGAGCAGAAATGAACATTACGGTAACTGGACGGCACATGAACGTTTCGGACAGCCTGAAGGATTACGCCGGGAAAAAAATTACAAAGCTCGACCGGTATTTTAACCAGCTCATGGACGCGCATGTCATTCTGAGCGCAGAGAAGCTTGACCATATCTCTGAGGTCGTAATAAACGGAGACGGGATCCAGTTTCACGGCAAGGAAAAGGCCGCCGATTTTTTTTCATCCATTGATCTTCTTTTCGAAAAAATGGAAAAGCAGATCAGGCGCTATAAAGAAAAGCACCAGATGCACAAGGGGCCCGAAAAGGGAGAAACGGAGACAATCAACACCGAGGTCAAGGAAAAAAAACAGATCATACTGCGCCAGGTGAGCGACAAGCCGGTGGACAAGGTCGAGGCCCTTTTGCAGATGCGGATCGACAAGAGGGATTTCATTCTCTTCAAAAAGGGAGTTGACAGGATCGAGGCCGCTCCCGCCTCTTCATCCAAAAACTATGCGCTCATATACCGTGACCTGACCGGGCTGAAGATGATCGAGGTTCCCGATGACGGGTCCGGGCGCGGCACGGATGAGGAGAAATATCTGGTCTTTGATCTTTCCATCCTGGATGAATCCGCGACGAATCCGAAAATTGAATTCACCATAAACCGTTCCAGCGATGTCGCGAATCTGACGCTGCATGAAGCCATATTGGAAATTGAAAAATCGGATCACCGGTTTCTGCCTTTTTATAATACTGAATCCCAGGTCATCAATGTCATTTACAGGAATGGGGATGTGTATGAGGTCCTGGT
>CAZHAD010000050.1:20108-24521 GCA_964529965.1 uncultured Leptospirales bacterium
GATTTTTTCGCCTACGACAGGATACAGATATTCGGGCTCGGAGAGTGCGCGTATCTCGGCCAGCTTGAACCGGAGGAAAAAACAAATGTGCTGCGGGAGTTTTTTTCATACGACGTCCTCTGCTGCATATTCACCACCGACAAGGAGCCTGACCAATTGTTCATCGAGTATGCGGACCACAAGGGTGTTCCCGTATTCGTGACAAAGAAAAATACGACCAACTTCACCAGCTCTCTTATTTATCTGCTCAACGAGGCGCTGGCGCCCTCGCTATCGATTCACGGCACCTTTGTGGACGTGTACGGCGTAGGGGTTCTTCTCATCGGGAGCAGCGGGGTGGGAAAAAGCGAGTGCGCACTGGAGCTCATCGAGAGGGGCCACCGGTTTATTGCGGATGACGTTGTCATTATCAAGCGGGTGGACGAATCAATTCTCATGGGGAGCGGCTCGCCCCTCCTAAAGCACCACATGGAGATCAGGGGGCTGGGGATCATCAACGTGAGGGATATATTCGGCATCCGTTCCGTGAAGGACCGGAAGAGGGTCGAGCTCGTGGTGAACCTTGAGGAGTGGGACGCAAATAAGCTCTACGACAGGCTGGGGCTCGAGGAGAAGGTCTACCGGATCCTCGATATCGACGTGTCCAACATCGTGGTACCCGTCCGTCCGGGAAGAAACATCCCCATTATCGTCGAGACCGCGGCGCTCAATCAGCGGCTCAAAAAGCTCGGAATATATACCGCCCAGGAGCTGGATAAAAACATCAAGGAGTCCCTCAAGAAGGGAGATACGGGAGAATGACGGAGAGGGAGGTTGTCGTGAAGAGCGACGCCGGCGTGCACGCACGGCCCGCCATGATGATCGTGAGGGCGGCGATGAAATATCCCTGCGAGGTGAAGCTCATCAAAGACAACGTCGAGGCGGATTGCAAATCCATCATGTCGGTGCTGGGACTCGCCATTATCTCGGGAACCAGGCTGATTGTGAGGGCCGACGGGGAGGGGGAGTCGGAGGTCGTCGATACCATAGCCGCCATGATAGAGAATAACTTTAAATCGAATGAAGAATCTGCTTAAAAAATTGAATCTTTTCAACAATGAGACCCGCGTTCAGGACATATTCTTCCTGGTTGGGATTTTCTTGTTCATCTCCGTCCTTATTATCGGCCTTTTCCCCGGCAAAAACCTCATGATCGTGCAGAGCCAGGAATTCTTCATCTATGCCGTAATGACCGTACCCCTGGTGGCGGCCCTCTATTTCATCGTCATGTCGCTCCGGCAACATCTGTACACGGACCCCGCCCAGATCGGCTCAAGCATCAGGAAGAAGATGGCCATGGCCTTCGTGTTCGTGGCCGTGCTCCCTTCGCTCCCGATCGTGCTCACCTCGAATTATCTGCTCAACCAGACCCTTTCGGGCCTCATTTTCGACAAGACGTCGAGCGCGCTTTCAGAGGCGGTGTCGATGTCAAATGAGCCGGTGGCGGATATGAAGCAGGGTTTGGAACGGGAGATGGAAGCGCTCAAGTACCAACTGGACAACCGTACGCTTTCCCTGGACTTTCCTGCGGGGAGGGAATACATACGTTCGATTTACAAGATGAAGGGCATGAGGCTTATCATCCTCAATTGTTACCCGGGTCAAAAAGAAAACGCATTGTGGCAGGTCGATCCGGTCACCGAGGATTTTCAGCAGGATTTCATGGATTTTTTCCGCATCGCCCGTTTAGACGACAATTCCAGGATCGACAAGCTCTCCATACACGGCCATGATTTTCTCACCGGATCGATACGCTACGAGGATTATCTGCTGGTATTGTACCGGGACATACCCGATGACATTGCGAAGCGCGCCCAGATTTTCACGGATTCTCTCGCCAATCATAAGAAGCTGGCGAATACGATCAATGTCCTGAAATCGAACAGCGGCATGTATCTGTTCGGGCTCATGCTGTTCATCATCCTTGTTTCGGTGCTGATGAGCCTGTATCTTTCCAAGAACATCACCAAACCCGTGCTCAAGCTTTCAGAGGCCGCGCGTGACGTGGCCAAGGGAAATTTCGACGTCTCGGTTTACCGCGAGTCGGAGGATGAACTGGGGACGCTGTTCAAGTCCTTCAACCGCATGGTGTACGAGTTGAACCGTAACCGGAAGATCATCTATCAGAAGCAGCGGCTCGAGGCGTGGCGCGAGATGGCGCGCCAGGTCGTTCATGAAATAAAAAATCCCCTGACCCCCATCAGGCTTTCGGCCGAGCGGATCAGGAAAAGGTTCCTGGAGGATCATCCCGACATCAGGAGCATCGTGCTCTCGGGGACGGAAACGATCATTGAGGAGATCGGCGTGCTCATGAACATACTTTCGGAATTTACCGAGTTCGCACGCCTTCCCGAGATGAAGCCGGTCAAGACCGACGTCAACCTCCTCCTCGATAACTGCGTCAAATTTTTTTCCGGCATCGAGCACATACACTTTTTCACCAATATCGACGCGCGCATACCGGAAATCTACATCGACAAGGGGCTGATGAAGCAGACGCTGAACAACCTGATTCAGAACGCGATTGACGCGGTAGGAGAAGAGGGGAACATATACATCAATTCAGCCTATATCGCGTCAAACGGCACCGGGCTGATAAGGATCGCCATACGCGATGACGGAACCGGGATCAAGGACTTCGACAGAGACAAAATATTCACCCCGGGGTTTTCAACGAAGTCCTCAGGCAGGGGGATCGGCCTCGCCATTGCCCAGAAGATCATCATGGAGCACCATGGAGAGATTACCTGCAAATCAGAATTGGGGAAGGGGACGGAGTTCGTCATCGACCTTCCCGTTGAAAATAATGAGGGCGGAATTCATGGCGAAGATACTGATAGTTGACGACGAGATAAACATCATCAAGACCTTGAGCTCCATCCTCACGGACGAGGGGCACATCGTGTATTCCAGCAAGAACGGGGAGGGGGCGGTGGAATTTCTGCGCATGAACGACGCGGACATGGCCATCCTCGACGTATGGCTTCCCGACGTTGACGGCATTGATCTGCTCGAGCAGATCAAGGGCCTGTATCCCGATACCTCGGTGATCATGATCTCGGGGCACGGCTCGATCGATATCGCGGTAAAATCCACCAAGCTCGGCGCCTATGACTTCATCCAGAAGCCGCTGTCCATGGAGCGCGTCATCACCTCGGTGAACAACGCGCTGGAGCACATGAGGCTCCGCAAGGAGAACATCAAGCTGCGCAAGGAGTTCCATCTCGACGACGAGATGGTCGGAAATTCGTCCAGGATCACCGAGATAAGGGAGATCATCGAGACCGCGGCGAAGACCAATGCGCGGGTCTTTATAACCGGCGACAGCGGCACCGGCAAGGAGCTCGTCGCGAGGGCCATCTATCACCGGTCGAAGCGATCCGACAGGCCCTTCGTCAAGGTGAACTGCGCGGCGATTCCGAACGAGCTCATCGAGAGCGAGCTCTTCGGCCATGAGAAGGGCGCCTTCACCGGCGCGGTCAACAGGCGGATGGGAAAGTTCGAGGTCGCACACAAGGGCACCATGTTTCTCGACGAGATCTGCGACATGAGCGCCTCGGCCCAGGCGAAGGTGCTCCGCGTCCTACAGGAAAACCAGTTCGAGCGGGTCGGCGGGAACGAGACGATCACGGTGGATGTGCGGGTGATCGCAGCAACGAACGTGGACGTCAAAAAGGCGGTGGATGAGGGCACGTTTCGCGAGGACCTGTATTACCGGCTGAACGTGATTCCCATTCACGTGCCGACCCTGACGGAGCGTATGGAGGATTTCCCCATGCTGGTGGATTATTTTTTCGAACGGTTCGCCGAGGAGCACGGGTTGGGATTGAAGCAGATCGACGCCGAGGGCATGAAGGAGCTTACGAGGCATAACTGGCCGGGGAACGTGCGGGAGCTGAAAAACGTGATCGAGCGGCTTTCCATCATGGTGCCGGGCGAGACGATCGGCAGGGACGACATCCGCAAGCACCTTGAAGCCTACGACTATGACGACGTGATGACCAAGGACATATCGTCCCTGAAGAAGGCCAGGGAGGAATTCGAGAGGGACTACATCATCAGGGTGCTGAAGAAGAACGAGCGGAACGTCACCCTCACCTCCAAGGAGCTGGGCATAGAGCGCACGAATCTCCACCGTAAGATCAAGCAGTACAATATAAATATAAATAAGATTTGATTGCATGGACAACCATTCCATCTACCGGGACCTGATCGCAATGCTTAGAAGCAGATTCCTCAGCGATCGTGTGCTTGTCTTCAGGGGGGAGAGCGAGCTGCAGAGGCTCTCTTCCTGGGTTTTGCGCGACGAGGATATCGGCAGGGCGCTGGTCGATATTGCGGATTTGAACCGGATGATAGAAACATGCACAGGTG
>CAZHAD010000051.1:0-9988 GCA_964529965.1 uncultured Leptospirales bacterium
TACATCGACCGGGACAACGCCGATTCGTGCGATACGTGCTGCTGGCAGGATTGGAAAGAGTGGTGGAGGCGCGACCTGTTTCTGACTGATTTCCTCGATTTTTCCCCGGAGACCGGAGAAGTGATACAAAGGGGAGGCTTCAATCTCCGCGCCCTGCACACGGACAGGGATTTTTCAAACGCCGGCTTCAGAAACGCGCACGACATCGAGAAGATGAAAAAGATAAACCTCTTAAAGAACATGGTCGCAAACGAGCGGGAAGCCAGGGACGACTTCGGCAGGAGAAAGCATTCACTCCTTGCCGTATTCTACAGCCTTCTCGATTGCACCGGCTATTTCCGGCGCCTCATGAAGGACGGGGCGCGTGAATCCGAAGAAAAGCTGGCCAACCTCGCAAAGTTGAGCTCGATCATCGCTCGATACCAGGAGATGGCGAAAAAGGAAAGGGCCATCGACTTTCTCTGGTATTGCCACAACCGTGAATACGACATGGACCAGGAAAAGATCGAGGCCGCGGACACCGTGAAGCTGATGACCGTGCACCGCGCCAAGGGGATGGAGTTTCCTGTCGTGTTCGTGTGCTGCCTTGTGGAGGGGCGCTTCCCGGTACGGTACCGCGACTCCAGGATCGTGCGCATACCGGAGCGCCTGTTGCAGGAAGAGGGAATCGACCGGGAAGAGGAGCACTATCAGGAGGAGCGCCGTCTCTTCTACGTGGCCGCCACCAGGGTGCAGGACAACCTCATCTTCACCACCGCGGACAAGATCACGTGCAGAAAGGCGTCCCGGTCGCGCTTTCTTGACGCCGTGGGCGAGGGGCATCTCGATTCCGGCGATTTCAGCTTGAGCGCGGAAAAGGAGTACCGCGTCAGCAGCGAGGTGCCGAACCTCAACTATTCGGCCATCAATGCATTCGTGGATTGCCCGCTCAGGTATTACCTGCTGTATCACTACGGCTTTAAAACGCCGGAGGTTTTCATGCAGCATATAGGTCTTTTCGTTCACGCGGTGTTGCAGAAAATCCACGAGCGTATGAAAAACGGGGAGGGGGTGGCCGCATCGATGATCGGCGAGACGGTCAGGCGGTACTGGAAGGACTTGCCGGTCAAAAAGGATATGAATGAAAGAATCAGGGAATCGTATGTGAAGAAATTCCTGGCATATTATGAAAAGGCGAGGAAGATGTTTACCGACATCCTTGCCGTGGAGGAATCCTTCTCCCATATCGACGACAACATGATCCTGAACGGTAAGGTGGACCTGATCGCGCGCGACCAAAGCGGCGAGGTGTGCCTCGTGGATTTCAAGGCGCGCACCAGCGAAGGGATCGAATTGACCAACGTGGCGACCCAGCTCCGGATTTACGATTACTGCATGGCCCGGCAGTACGACATCGGCAGGCTGATCGCCTTCACCTTTGAGGACAACAGGCCGAATGAGTTCGGAAAAAAGCAGAGAGAGGAGACGCGGGACTTCCTCACGGGCATTTCGGGGAAAATCGCTTCGAACCGGTTCGATCCGCAAAAGAATTCGTTCTGCAGGCAGTGCCATTTCGACTTTTATTGCAGGGAAGAGCTATGAAAACATATTACGACTATCTGAACGATGAGCTGCACAGCTACGAAGGCGAGTTCGACCGGTTTATCTTCTACATACCGGACCTGTTCAAGCTGCTCTGCGACATGATGGACCGGAACATTGACGTACAGGACCGGCAAAACATCAATTCGGCGCTCGCCTACTTCGTGCTCCCCAACGATTTCCTGCCCGAGGACGTGCACGGCCCCATGGGATACGCGGACGACGTCTTCGTCTGCGCCATGGTGGTGAAAAAGCTTGTGGATAAGTACGGTATAAAAATGATCGAGGAGGCGTGGGAGAACGAGGAGGACCTGCAATTCGCGATCGATATTTGCATTGAAAAGGGGAAAAAGATACTGGATGAGATGAGGCTGACGGACCGGCTCCTTGAGTATGTGGGGCTGGGGTAAGGTCGGGGCTGCATATGCCGTCGACCTGGACGGCAACGAAAGTGTAAGGGCGTGGCTTGCGCTGATACGGAACCATTTCGCCACGGGCCTCGCGATAGAATACGACGATTTCGAGTACGCGCCCTTCAAGTAGCAGGGGGGGCTTGGGAAGGCGAGGCAGGTGTTGGGCAATGAGTTGTCGGGATTGTTGGAAGAGTTGAATAACGTTTTGGCGGCATAGTGCCCTCACCCCCCCTCCCCCCTCTCCCTCCGGGAGAGGGGGGAGATAGTGGGACTTTCGGCGTGAACGGCTTGACAATCGGTTTTTGTTCCTTCAACATTGAGATATCATACAACAAATATTATCGATCGAAGCGAGGTTTGTCATGACGACCATGAAGATCAAAATTCCTGAGAAATGGGACAAGTATCTGGAACAATATATCAAAAATGGATGGGCGGAGAGCAAAGAAGAGGTGCTCAAAGAGGCCCTGATTCGATTTCTGGAATCTCATAAAGAGGAAATAATCGAGAGCCATTTGACGAAAGACGTGGAATGGGGACTTTCCCGATGATCGAGGATATGTACGCGGTATTCGATTCAGGTCCCCTTATTCACCTGTCTGAAATGGGAGCGATCGCGCTCCTTGATCTTTTCAAACAGAAAGCGACAACGGATATCGTCATTTCAGAAGCAGGCCGACATATTTCTCCCGAAGCTCGTTCATACTTGCAAAAAATCTTAGCCGTCTATCCCTATAGCGATAAATTACAATCGGAAAAGCTGTCAACCCTGGCAAGGATTTATTCCCTGGACTATGGGGAAATCACGACTCTCGCGGTGTGCGATACTCTGCGGTCAAAGGGTAAGGCGATATTCTTTTCAGACGATTCAGCTGCACGCATGGCGGCGGAAGGACTGGGGATCGATTCAGTGGGGACGATCGGCATACTCGTCAAATCAGCAACATTAGGAATGATTGGGAAAACACGGGCAATAGAATTGATTGAATCAATTCCGGATGTTTCCACGTTGCATATTAGACGCGATCTGCTGAAATCCATAGCAGATCGTTTGCGGAAAGAATGGAGTTTGGAGTGACCTCGCCCCCCGGCCCCCTCTCCCATGGGGAGAGGGGGAGTAAAGAGCATGAGAGGGAAAGTAATATAAACAGTTTAGGAGTCGATCTGTGAATTTTCTCTGGAAAATTCCAAATTCATGGAAATGGTCAACAATGGGCGAAATTTCCAATGTTGTCGGCGGAGGGACGCCTAAAACTAGTACAGCAGAATATTTTGGTGGCAATGTTTCATGGATTACTCCTGCTGATTTGTCAGGATATACATCAAAAACAATATCACATGGTGCTCGTAATATTACCACAGAAGGCCTGAATAATTCGGGTGCCCGATTGATGCCGGCGGGCACGGTGCTTTTTAGTTCAAGAGCTCCTTGTCATCACCGGTTTAAAAACGGCACCGTGTTCGGGGTGGAGCTGGTGGACGGCGTGGCGCGGCTCTGCTGCATGAACTTGGTGCTCCACGGCATCGGGGACGAGGCGTCGGAGGAGGTTCCCGTGCAGGTGCGCGACTCGCTTGCGGGCCACGGCGGCGCGTACTACGGCATGGTGCTCACCAATCCGCCCTTCGGGAAAAAGAGCAGCGTCACCGTCGTGAACGGCGGGGGCCAGACGCAGAAGGAGAGCCTCACCATACACCGCGAGGACTTCTGGGCGACCACGAGCAACAAGCAGCTCAATTTCGTGCAGCACGTCTACACATTACTCAAACAGCACGGCCGCGCCGCGATCGTGGTGCCGGACAACGTGCTCTTCGAGGGCGGTGCGGGCGAGACCGTGCGGCGCAAGCTGCTGCACGAGGCGGACGTCCACACCCTCCTGCGGCTCCCTACCGGCGTGTTCTACGCCCAGGGGGTCAAGGCCAACGTGCTCTTCTTCGACCGCAAGCCGGCCAGCGCCACGCCCTGGACGCAGACGCTGTGGATCTACGACCTGCGCACCAACATGCACTTCACGCTGAAGGAAAACCCTTTGAAGCGAAGCGACCTGGATGACTTTGTAGCCCGCTTTCATGCCGAAAACCGACACGAGCGCAGTGAAAGCGGGCGGTTCAGGCGGTTTGCCTATGACGAACTTTTAAAGCGCGACAAGGTGAACCTTGACATCTTCTGGCTCAAGGACGAGTCGCTCGAGGACTCGGCCAACCTTCCGGACCCGGACGTGATCGCCAAGGAGATCGTGGAGGACCTGGAGGCTGCGCTGGAGCAGTTTGCGGCGATCGCGGAGGACCTGAAGTGTTGAATCAGTATCCTTTAAGCTTGAGCTCGTGCACCAGCTCACGGTAAAAATCGGCGGCTTTAAAACAGTACACCCCGGTAAGGAAATGCATCCCCACCACGTCTACGTGCGATGCCTCGAACCTCCCTTCGCAGGTCATGAGGCCCCGGTAATTCCCCCATTTCGCCGAATCGACCGATACGAGTCCGTCATTGGCGCCTTCGTATTTATTAATTTTGGAATACATGGCTCTCCAGATGAGATTCGGAAACGAATCGTCGATCACCGCGGCATAGCTCTGGTAATATACCCCGGGCGCGTCCGCCACTTTGCGGTTGAACGTCTTCATGCTCTCCCGCGTGAGCTCAAGGCCGGCATTGTAACTTTCGGGATTGCGGTCACCGAATATTTTTGCAAAAAAATTGATGATGTCGGGCACTATGCTCCCTTTGGGCACCTTCTCCATGATCAGATCGGCCATTGAGCTGCCGCGGTGCGGGGTCGCGATCGTGGTAAGGCTCGCGACCTTGTCCTTCATGTCGAGGATGCTTATCATGTAGCGCGACTCCAAACCGCCCCGCGAATGGGCGATTATGTTGACTTTCCGGCTTTTCGTCGCTTCAAGAATTTCGAGTATATTTTTTTTGAGGATCGCCGCGTTGTGCGGGATTATTCCATAGGCGTCCTGGCCGCCGGTATACACAACCGCGCCGTTCTTTTGTAATACGTCGGGGACGTTCCCCCAGTACCGCATCAGCAAGGCGCGGTCGCGCAAACTGATTCCATGCACCAGTATCACCGGATACCTCGTCGCGCAATAATCAGAAGCGGGTTTAAACTGCGTCGAGCTGCAGGCCATAATCATCAATCCACAAAATAAAAATATGAACGAAGTCGCATGTTTTGTAAATTCAAGCATGATGTCTTCCGCGCATTGATTCAAGCTTCAACTTCGTATATTACATGACCCGCTGCTGTTATTCAATTACTTTTTCCCGGATATAATGCATCCCTCAAACCGTCCGGCGTAGCCGGACACCTTTAGGGGTGTATGTATGAGGCGAGTCCCACGCAGTGGGCAAGCCGAGTTCACCCCGAAGGCAGTCGCGCCGCTTGAGCGACCACGCGGGGGGTTGATAGGGGGGCCATCGTGTAATGGCCCCCCTATCACCTTGCTTGACCCGCTCCGGGTCATGTACCCGCCCGGCTCAGGGCACCCCTCGACTTCGCTCGGGGCAAGCACCCACGCCTTTGGTAAAAGGCAAAATACCACTTGTATTTTAAAAAACAAATTTTCGAATCTGTCAAGGTTAAAAGGATGAAAACCTGCATCAGCATTAACAGAATTTATCAATAACAAAATCGATATCCAGCACGGTAATCTCGCAGTCACCGTCCGCCGCAGGAGCGGGTGAGGCCGCCGCTTTTTCGGCATCCTGCCGGCGGCGGCAGGCAAACATCGTGTTTGCTCGATGAGCGCGGGGAGGAGAGGGCGCGTAGCCCTCGTCTCCTCGCTATATTGCACGACCTGCTCCAGGTCATCACCTTCCCCGGCTTGGGGCACCCAATATCATGAAAAAATGCTTGCTATGGTTATGGATGATGATTAAAAAACTCTACAATATCACTGAATATATTGATCAAAACACCATGAAAATTCTGTTGACCAATGACGACGGCATAGACGCTGTGGGAATAAACTCCGCGTACGACCACCTGTCCCGCAGCCACGAGGTGTATATCATCGCCCCCGGGGCCGAGCAGAGCGCGTGCTCGAACGCGATCACCGTGCACACCCATCTCGACATAAAAAAAATCTCGGAGACTAAATTCTCCGTCTCCGGGTTTCCCGCGGACTGCGTGATCATCGGCATGAGCAGCGATTACATTCCGGACGTGGACCTGGTCATCGCCGGAATAAACCACGGGCCGAACGTGGGTGACGACATCTTTTTCTCGGGCACCGTGGCGGGCGCGCGCACCGCGCACATTTTCGGAAAGCCCGCGCTGGCGGTCTCCGTCAATTGCTACCGGAAGCCCTCCCTCTATATTGACGAAGCCTCGCGCTTCCTCGGCGATTTTATCGAGGAAATAGCGGATGATATCGCCGCCTCGCCTCCCGCCGCTCCGAAGCATCACGGGCCGAACGTTCCCTCGCTCGTGCCCTTTCTTAACATCAACTATCCCGACCTGCCCGCTGAGCGGATCAGGGGGAAAAAATACACCTATGTCGGAAGAAGGCTCTACCGGGATTCTTTTGAGCATACGGTCCTTGACGGGAATGAGGCATGCGTGCGCATGGGCGGGTATATCGAATCGGTGCATGCCCGGGGATCGGACTCGACGGAGCTCGACAACGGCTTCATAACGATAACCCCGCTCAGACTCGACTGCACCGATTATTCGTATCTGGAAAAAAAATCGCAGGGGTCCGCCGATGGCTGACGTGGATTTGAACGAAAAGATCGGGGCCTTTCTTGCATCCGCGTATAAGAAGTTCCTGGTGCGCGATTTCGACAGCGCGATACAAGAGCTTAAGGCGGCGGAGGTCATCGACAGGGACAATCCGGAGATTCTTTATAACCTGGGCGTCAATTACTGCCGGCTCGGCCTGTTCAAGACCGCGGCCGGCTATTTCATTAAAATGCTCAACCTCGAATATACCTTCATCGATTCCCTTGAGGTCAAGAAGCTTCTCGCCTACGCACTCATCCACGTCAATGAATACGGGAAGTCGGAGCGCTACATCGACCAGATTTTACAGTACGTCCCGCATGACGTCACCGCCCTGAACCTGAAGGGGTTTTGCCTGGATATGCAGGGCGACCGCGCCGGCGCCCTGCATGCATACCGGGCGGTGCTCAGCGTTGAAAAGGACAATATTAATGCGATCAACTCGATTTCATACATTACGGCGAAATCGGGCGGAGACCTGGAGCTGGCCCTCCGGCTCGCGCTCACGGCCCATGAATCGAACCCAGAGAGCCCCGCATACTGCGACACGCTCGGGTACGTCCACATGAAGATCGGAAACATCGAGCAGGCGGAAAAATTTTTAAAAGCAGCATTTGAGAAGCTTCCCTTGTCCGAGGAGGTACAAGAGCATCTTCAGGAATTGACAAAGCTGAAGAATTCCTTGCGTTGAAACATGAGCCGCCTTCGGACGCGCCCCGCCGGGTCGTGCGCCCGCATTAATGGCTTGACAATCGGGGGGGCCGTAAAAAGATAAAAAACCGTCGGAGCCGCACACCATGAAATATCAGCACAAGATTACATCCGACTCGATCAATGACGTCCCGGTCATTTATATCGAGGGGGACCTTACCTCCGATGCCGACCGGGATGCAAGAGAAACCTATTCTAAGGTGAAAAACAAGCATTCCCTGGATACAATAATAATTAATTTTGAGAATACGGCGTATATCAATTCTTCGGGAATCGCGATCCTGATTCACATCATCCAGGATGTCAACATGCAGGGAGGAACGGTCGCCTTTGTGGGCATGTCCGATCATCTGAAAAAAGTGATGGACATCGTCGGGGTTTCCAGTTTTGTAATTATGCACAATACAAATTCAGACGTGATTAAAAACGCATAACGATTGGCCACCGCCCTCGCTAAAGCATCCAGAGGGGCCTTGTGCAACAGTCAGCCGCAGAAGCCCCGGGACCCGGATGCGTTCAACGATTAATATTAAGCAAAACCGAATAATTCACCAGGCGCACATCATATCATAATGGGCGGTTATACCGATGGCATCAAAACCAAAAAGGACCGAAGAATGCGTATTCGTCATTGACGCGGGCACGCAGTCGATCAGGGCGTCGATCGTCGATATCAAGGGAAGGATTTTGAGCATTGAAAAAACTCCCATCGAGCCGTATTTTTCCGAACGTCCCGGATGGGCCGAGCAGGACCCGGAGTATTACTGGAAGGCCCTGTGTACGACCTGTAAAAGGCTTGTTAAGACGGCCCCGGCCGGCATCCATGCCGTCAAGGGGGTGGCGGTCACCTGCCAGCGCGGAACCGTCATCAACCTGGATAAAAACGGAAAGCCCTTAAGGCCGGCCATCACCTGGCTCGATCAGAGAAAGGCCGACGCCGGGTCGTGGCCCCCGTTTCATTTAAAAGCCCTGTTCAAGGCCGTTAATCTGCATGACGCGGCGGTGCATGCCTACCGCGAAACCGAATCGAACTGGATCAGGCAGAACCAGCCGCGGATATGGGAGCGCACGCACAAGTATCTGATGCTCTCGGGCTTTTTCGCCTTCCGGCTCACCGGAGAGTACGTCGACTCGACGGGAAGCATGGTCGGATATTTCCCCTTTGACTATAAAAGGCACCGGTGGATGACCCCGCGCGACGTCAAATGGGGCATATTCGATTACGATCTCTCCCTCCTTCCCGCGCTCGTAAGCCCCGCGCAGGTCATGGGACGTATCGGCAAAAAGGCCTCGAAAGAAACGGGAATCCCCGCCGGCCTCCCGCTCGTCGCCGCCGCGGCGGACAAGGCGTGCGAGGTCCTCGGCTCCGGATGCCTGGGCCCGGACACGGCCTGCCTGAGCTTCGGGACCACCGCGACGGTGGAGACCACCACGGAGCGCTACGTAGAGATCGTGCCTTTTTTTCCCCCGTATCCGAGCGCGGTCCCGGGCGCGTACAACACCGAGGTGATGATTTACCGCGGCTTCTGGATGGTGAGCTGGTTCAGAAAGGAGTTCGGCCTGAGGGAGGAGCAGATCGCCGGAAAAAGAAACATCGCGCCAGAGGCGCTGTTCGACGAGATCATCAGGGAGGTGCCGCCCGGCTCCTACGGCCTTACCCTCCAGCCCTTCTGGTCGCCCGGGGTCAAGATCCCGGGCCCGGAGGCGAAGGGCGCCATCATCGGCTTCGGGGACGTCCATACCAGGGCGCACATCTACCGCGCGATACTGGAGGGGCTCGCCTACGCCCTGAAGGAAGGGGCGGAACGGACCGAAAAGAGGAACAGGGTGAAGATAGAGCGCCTGCGGGTGGCGGGCGGGGGCTCGCAGAGCGACCTCGCCATGCAGATCACGGCGGACATCTTCGATCTGCCCGCGGAGCGGCCCCATACCTACGAAACATCGAGCCTGGGGGCGGCCATAGACGCGGCCGTGGGCCTCGGGTATTACCCCGATTTCACAAAAGCCGTAAAGGCGATGACGCGGCTGCGGGACGCATTTGAGCCCGTGCCGAAAAACAGGGACCTGTACCGGGAGCTGTATGAAAGGGTGTACCTGAAGCTGTACGGCAGGCTGAAGCCTTTGTACGACGAAATCAGGGACATCACCGGGTATCCTTAAGAATTTTTGTAATGTAATAAAGATAACAAACCACATGAAGAAAAAAACGGAAGATCAGCTGATAAAAGAGATTCAAACCCTCAGGAAGAGGATCAGGGGGCTTAAAAAGACGCGCGCCGCAAGCAAGGCGGCCATGGAATCGACCGCGGACGGAATACTCACCGTGGACCGCAAGGGAAAGATCCTCGACTTCAATGAGAAATTCATGAGGCTCTGGAATATTCCGCCGAAAACCGCGGAGAAGGGGGACGACGGCGATCTGATTCAGTTCGTTCTGGACCAGCTTGAGGATCCCGGCTCCTTTATGGACCGGATCAGAGAGCTTTATGAGGACCAGGAAGCCGAAAGCCTTGACGAGATACTGTTCAAGGACGGGCGCGTGTTCGAGCGTTACTC
>CAZHAD010000051.1:10088-20558 GCA_964529965.1 uncultured Leptospirales bacterium
GGGAAGCCGATCGGATTCAGCGGGATATCGCGCGACGTGACCGAAAAGAAAATGGCGGAAAAGTCGCTGCGCGAAAGCGAGGAGAGGTACCGTACCATACTCGAGAGCATCGAGGACGGATACGGCGAAACCGATGAGCGCGGGCGCCTCGTCTTTTACAACAATGCGCTGACCAGGATGTATCGATGCACCGGAGAAGAGCTGTTGCAGATGGATTACCGCGCCACAATGGATGAGGACACGGCGAAGCTGCTCAGAGAGATTTATACCAAGGTATACAGTACCGGAGAGCCGAGCGGCATATTCCATTATAAGGTGAAAAGGAAGGACGGTTCATCCATGTATCTGGAGAGCTCCATCACCGCCATAAGGAATTCCGAGGGCAGGATTACGGGCTTCAGGGGTGTGGTGCGCGATATTACCGGCCGCATGCGAAACGAGGAGGCGCTCCGCCGGAGCGAGGAAAGGTACCGGACCATTCTCGAGAGCATCGAGGACGGATACTACGAGGTCGACCTGGCCGGCAATCTCATCTTCTTCAACGACGCGCTCTGCAGAATGTACGGGTATGCGAGGGACGAATTGACGGGCATTAACAACCGGAAATACATGAACCCTGAAACCGGCGAAAACACGTACCGGATCTTCAATGAGGTGTACCGCACCGGAGAGCCCAACAGGATGTTCGATTGGGAGTTTATCAAAAAGGACGGCTCAAAAATATTTGTCGAGGTATCCGCGTCCCTCGTGAAGGACGCATACGGCAAGCCGTCCGGATTCAGGGGAATCGTGCGCGACATAACCGCGCGCAAAATGACCGAGGAACGTCTGCGCTACCTGGCGAACTACGACAGCCTTACGGGCCTGCTGAACCGCGCCCTTTTCCGCGACCGGCTGAGCCATGCGGCGGAGCGCGCCCGCAGGCAGAAGGGGGTCGTGGTGGTTCTCTTCATCGATCTGGACCGGTTCAAGTCCGTGAACGACACCCTGGGGCACGAGTTCGGCGACAAGCTGCTGCAGGCCGCGGCGAGGCGCATCAAGGGGTGCCTCAGGGACAGCGACACCATCGCGCGCCTCGGCGGCGATGAATTCATCATCATGCTGGAAGACATCGCCTATCCGGAGAGGGCGGTCATTGTCGCGAAAAAAATACTTCAGTCATTCGTGCGCCCGATATTGGTGAGCGAGCGCGAGATTTACACATCCGCCAGCATCGGGATCACCTCGTATCCGGGGGATGCCTCCGACATCGACGCCCTCCTCAGGAACGCCGATTCCGCGATGTATCTTGCGAAGGAGAGGGGGCGCAACAACTATCAGTTCTTCACCCCTGAGATGAATGCAAGGGCCCAGGAGCGGCTCCTTCTTGAAAGCAGCCTGCGCCGGGCGCTGGAGAGAGAGGAATTCATCTTATATTACCAGCCGCAGGTGGACATCATGACCGGCGGCCTGACCGGATTCGAGGTACTGCTGCGCTGGCAGCACCCGGATCTCGGATTGCTTGCGCCTGACAAGTTCATCCCGATCGCTGAAGAAACCGGCATGATCATTTCAATGGACGAGTGGGTTATTAAGAGCGCCTGCATACAGTGGTGTCAGTGGCGGGACATGGGCCTGCCCCCGGTGGACATGGCCGTGAATATATCCATACTTCAATTCAGGCAAAAAGACCTGCACCGGACCCTTGCGCGGATCGTGGGCGATACCGGCATGGAGCCCCGGCACCTGGAGCTGGAGCTGACCGAAACGGACCTCATGACGAACCCCGATCGGAGCAGGGAGACATTGATGAAATTGAAGGAATCGGGGATACGATGCGCCATCGACGATTTCGGCACCGGCTATTCCTCCCTCAATTACCTCAAGCGCTTTCCCATCGACACCCTCAAGATCGACCGGTCGTTCGTCAAGGATATCACCACCGATCCCGATGATGCGGCCATCGTGCAGGCCATAATCTCCCTCGGCAACACGCTGCGAAAAGACGTGGTGGCCGAAGGGGTAGAGACCATGGAGCAGAGTGATTTTCTGAAAAGCCTGAACTGCCACAAGGCGCAGGGCTTTTTGTTCAGCAGGCCCGTGCCCGCAGATAGTGCCGTCGAATGGCTTAAAGGGAAGGGGGGACCCGGGCTAACAATATAACGCACACTTGCCGGAAGTCAGGTGTTTCACCCCCTCGTCGAGTCCTTCAAGAGTGAGCTCGAACATGGGGAATATACCCCGTATCATGCGGACGGTCTGCACGTATGTCCATGAGCGGGAAGGCAGGGGGTTCAGCCATATGGCGTTTTTGAACTTGTCCCTCACGCGCTGGAGCCAAGCGATGCCCGGTGTGTCGTTATGGTACCAGTAGTCAATCGCCCCGTTTGCCCAGGTGAGCTCCGAGGGCGCCATCTCCGCATCGCCCACCAGTATCACCTTGAAATCGGAGTCCTCGCTTTTTATAAGCTCCATAGTGGAAACCGATTTGTTCCGCTCCATATCGGTCCATAAATCCTGATAGATGCAGTTATGGAAGTAGAAGTGTCTGAATTTGCTTATCTGCGACGACGCGGCGGAAAATAGCCTGCTGACCAGATCGGCGTACGGGGTCATTGATCCTCCCACATCCATGAGGAGCATCACCTTGGACGCCTTCTTTTCCTTGTCCTCCCATACCAGCTCGATCTCTCCCGCGTTTTTGCACGTAGCGTCGATGGTCTCTTCAAGGTTGAGCTTTTCCCCCTGGCCTATGGGAAGGAGGGACCTCAGGTGCGAGAGCGCCACCTTCATCTGCCGGGTGTCGAGGGTGATGTCGCTTGAATAATTCCGGAAGCTCCGCTTCTCGGCGATCTGTACGGCCCGTTTATGCCGTGATTCGCCCTGGCCGATACGTATCCCCGCAGGATTGTATCCCCATGCTCCCTGGGTGGAGCGCCCGCCGGTGCCGATGGCCTTGTCGCCCCCCACGTGTCCCTTGTAATGGCCCGCCTTGAGCTGCTCCTCGAAATTTCTGAGCACCTCGTCAAGATTGAGCTCGGCGATCTCCTTCTTTTCCTCCTCCGTAAGGAAGAGCTCCTTCACCTTCTTCAAGCCGTTCAGTATCTCCTCGAGCATCTCGTCCGTGGTTTCTATGTCCTTGAAGGTGTCGAGGAAGGCGAGGTCGTACTTGTCGAAGAATATTTCATTTTTAACCAGGATCGACTTGGCGATGTGGTAGAACTTCGTCAGGCTGCAGTCGTTCAGGTTCAAGCTGAGCGCGTGGTGCAGGGTTATCCATTCGTGCATCGACACCGGCACGCCGTATGATTTTAGCCTGAAGAAAAAATCAATAAACATCCCTCGTCCTCATGCTCGTATTGAATGCGTAGTGGGACTTGCCCGATTTCTCCACGAGATCGATGTCCTCCTTTTTCTTGAGGAGCGTGCCGAGAAAGGGGATCTCTTTTTCAACGGTCTTCGGTGATATCCCTCCCGCGATCAGGGCCTGCAGCCAGTCGATGAGCTCGCTGGTCGACGGCTTTTTCCTGAGCATGTCGAATTCCCGTATCCAGTAAAACCGCTTAAGCGCCTCGCGCACGAGATTCTTCTCGATGTTCGGATAATGCACCTTTACGATCTCCCCCATGAGCTCCGGTTCGGGGAACTCGATATAGTGGAACACGCACCTTCTCAGAAATGGATCGGGGAGCTCCTTTTCGCTGTTGGAGGTGATGATCACGATCGGCCGGTTTTTGGCTTTAATTTCCTCGCCGGTTTCGGGGATGTGAAAGCTCATCTCGTCGAGCTCGTTCAGAAGGTCGTTGGGGAATTCAAGCTCCGCCTTGTCGATCTCGTCGATCAGCAGCACCACCTGCTCTTCGGATTTGAACGCCTCGCCGAGCTTTCCCAGCTTGATGTAGCGTCTGATGTCGGATACGTCGCCGTCCCCGAACCGGGCGTCGTTCAGCCGCTGGACCGTGTCGTACAGGTACAGGCCGTCGTGGGCCTTGGTGGTCGATTTGATGTTCCAAACGATCAGGCGTTTACCAATCCCCTTGGCTATCGAATGGGCGAGGAGCGTCTTTCCGGTGCCGGGCTCTCCCTTCACGATCAGGGGCCGTCCCAGGGCTATTGAAACGTTGACATTGTCGCGCAACGCCGGGGACAATACGTATTCGTCCGATCCTGTAAAGTAGTTCATTTCACCATACCTTGCCTGTCATGTAGTATTTTGCATCATATTCAATACAGAATACGCGCGTATACCTGGCAAGTAATTTTATCGGTGCGTGCCTAAAATAATAACGGCGATGAGGTTTTTAAAAAATTTTTCCCGGGTAAGAGTTCATTTTCACACACGCGAGTCGGGTAGGAGGGATACGCCGGCGCTATCATCCGCATTGATGTGCGTTGAGGAACACAGCTATATATAATGCCGTAATATTTCCATGATCCCCTCGTCCAGCGAATCATAGCGGCTCTTTATCTCACGCTTCAAAACCTCCACCTCATGCATGGGTGCATAGTCGGTGATATACCGGTAGCGGCCGAGCCTTCTGCCCACGATGAACGATTCCCTGTCTTCAGGGTCCATTTCCTGAAATGTACGAATCACCTCGAGCATTGCGGGCTTGTCGTGCGGGAGCGCGCCCTCGACATCCTCCAGCAGGTTCATGAAATGGTCGCTCTTCACGATGCTGGTGATGCCTTCAAGCTTCTCGATCAGGCCTCTGATTTCATCGACCTTTTCCTCCTCGCTCAGCGGGGTCCACTTCTTCTGTATAAGCATGTCGTACAGGGGCGTGCCCGGCCTGGGAACGGTGCTCCTTATCCGTATGAAGGTGGGGTTGGTTTCGTTCAGGACCTTGGCCGACTCGGCCACGTTCTGTATTGAAAGCTCTTTTCCCCCGACGCCCGGCATGAAGTATTCAGAGAGCTCAAACCCGGCCGCGATGGCGTTTCTGCCCGCGGTTATCTGCTCCTCCTGGGTCACGCCTTTGCGGATCATCTCGAGCACCTCGTCCGAGCCCGATTCCATGCCGATATGAATCCTGTCAAGCCCCGCCGATCGTATCGCTTTCAGGTCTTCCAGGGATTTTCGGCTCACGGTCTTCGCGCGTGAATAGGAGGTGATCCGTTCTATGGTGGGAAACTTTTCCCTCACGTAATGCAGGATATCCACGAGGTCGGCGGTGCGGAGGACCAGCGCATCGGCGTCCTGAAGGAAAAGGCTCCTCATCCCATAGTAGATCCAGAAGGCGACCTGGCGCACGCAGCCTTCATCGACGTCGTCGTCGAAGCTGAGTCCGTCGATGATGTGCGCGACCGCGGTATTGTCCTTCCGGTCCGGGAATTGCTCTTTGAGGGCCCGGTATATATGTTCGGAAATGCCCGACATGGTATCGATGTCTTTTTTTATCTCGTCGACTTTGCGCATGGAAAATTGCGTATTCTTATACACCGGGCAGAAAGCGCATTTGTTCCAGTGGCAGTTTCGGGTCAGACGCAGCAGTATGCTCTCCGCCTCGCTGGGCGGGCGTATCGGTCCCAGTTCAAAACAGCTCATGGTAGATTCTCTCCATGAACGTTGGTCGCCGTTTCTTCCAATACGGTCAATAATAAAATATAAAAAATAATTTGATCGAAGATTCTCTTATTATGCTCCTCCCGTGATTTCCCGGACCTCATCGATTCTGCGATTGGATTGCTCTTGACAAATGCGCCGATCCCTCATACTATCCCTTCGTATTCTGAAAAAATGCACCTTCCCGAGCCGGGTAGATATTATGAGCGATATACTCACCGTAGGTGTTGCTGAGATAAAAAATTCATCTTCTCCCACCATACTTCGAACGATTCTTGGAAGCTGCGTCGGTATTTGCATCTATGACCGCATGAAAAAAATCGGCGGAATGGCTCATGTCCTGCTCCCGCAAAGCAATGACGGCACGAAGCCTGAAAAATATGCGGTGACCGCCATCCCGCTGCTGGTGAGCAGGCTTATGAAGGAGGGCGCCAGGAAGGAGTATATGTCGGCCAAGATCACCGGCGGGGCATCGGTATTGAAATTCGGGGCGAACACCTCCCTGGGACAGATAGGGGCTCACAACATTGAAGAATCCCGGACCACGCTCTACAAGCTGGGAATTCCGGTGACGGCGGAGGATGTCGGCGGAAACAACGGAAGGGTCATCGACTTTTTTCTTGAGGACGGACGTCTCAAGGTAAAAGCGGGCAGACAAGAAAAAATCTATTATAAAGTTTAAACGGTTGCCCGGAGACTACTATGGACCAGAACATAAAACAAAGAATCGAGTCAATAATGAGCAGCCTGAAGCAGCTCCCGGACCTCCCCGAGGTCGCGAGCAAAATCATAAACATGGTTAATGATCCGGATGTTTCGTTCAAACATGTCGCTCAGGAAATCGCAAAAAATCCGACGATGACCACGAATATATTGAAGCTGTGCAATTCCGCGTATTTCAGCAAGGGAAAGGAGATATCCTCGATCGACAGGGCGATCGTCACCCTGGGCCTTAAAGAGGTGAAGGACATCGTGTTCCTCGTCGCCGCCAAGCCGCTCCTCGACAAACCGGTGACGGGTTACGATCTGGAACATGGGGTACTCTGGAGGCAGGGGCTCGCCGTCGCCACCATGTCCAGAGATATCGCCGTTTCGAAAAAAAGAAAGGACATCGCCGATATCGTGTTCACCGGCGGAATCATCCATAATATCGGCAAGGTCGTCATCGCCTTGTTCGTTAATCAGGCTTTTCAGCAGATTATCGATACCGTCCAATCAAGGAACATCTCCTTTGACCTTGCGGAAAAGGAAATCATGGGCTACAACCACCACGAGGTAGGTGAAAGGATACTTGAGAAATGGAATTTCCCGCCTGTCTTAAGGTCCATCGTCCGGTTCTATCAGGACCCCGGGAAGGCTCCCCAGGAGCACAGGCTCGAGGTTTCGATCGTTCACATCGCCAATGTGATCTGCCTTATGGCGGGCGTCGGCATTGGAAGCGACGGTCTTTTCCATGAGTTGAACGATATCGCCGTAACGACCGTCGGACTTAATCCCCGGGAGATTGAATCGCTGTATTCGAGAACCCCCGAATTTCTTAACCAGATCAGGGACCTGCAGTAAGCGGCGCATGCACCTGATAAAAGCCTGCCCTTCATGCAAAAAAAAATTGAGGTTCCCCATCGATAAGGGAACCATAAAAATCAGATGCTCATGCGGATACAGCTTCATCGCCGATCCGGACGATACCGGAATCTACAAGGATGCGACGTTTGACCTGGGCGGGCCGAAGCGCAGGCGTTTTGCCTGGGCCCCGTTCATACGATTCTTCAAAGGCTTAAAGCCCGGCCGGATCATTCCCGGCATAATAAACAACGGCCTGAAGCTTAAATACAAGATCCAGAACTACAGATTTCTTCCCGACGACGAGAAGAGAACATTAATACTTATCATGGGTATTATCGTAGCGGTAATCGCGGGGCTGATCGCCGTACTATATTTCATATTCAATGCGTTATCTTCGCCCAAAAGCATCATTGTTTAGTGAAATAACCATCGGCGTGCATCGGCGGTTCCATTATGCCCGAGTAGTTATGATAATTTTTCAAGTCCCCCCGGGGGATTTAGGGGGCATGAGAGATATGACCACCCACTACAAAATAAACGACACGAGCGCATACCATCGTAATCGCCTGAACACCCTTGGCTGGGAGCTTACCATGTGCAACGCACTTGAGGACCCCGCAAGCCCATGCCGGGAGGTGATTCAAAAAAACGATACATTCGGGATGCTTCTCACCGACTTTCTGAGCACGATCGTTCCCCTGGACGCAATTTCGAGCATCCTTGAGGTCGGGGGCGGATATGGGTTTCTGATGAGGGACGTCCTGTCGAACTACCCCTGCATGCATGCCGCAATGATTGAGCTGTCGCCGGTATTGATGAATAAGCAGCGCGAAACACTGAGGGATTTCAGTGTCGAATTCATATCTCAGGATTTTTTCGACGTCGATATTTTCCTTCTCGATAAATTTGATATGGCGCTGCTGAATGAAGTGGCCGGGGATTTCCCCGTGCTCTGTGATGTCGATCCCCGCTACCTGGAACAGCCGGATTGCATGGGTGATCCCTGGCTGGCCAGGGCGAAAAATTTCTTTACCGCCTGCGGGCTTGACGTACCGCCTCACCCGTTCAACCTGAACCTGGGCGCGATCGAGGCTGTTGAAAAGATGTGCAAAGCGGGCGTCAGGTATATTTATCTGAGCGAGCACAGCTCAGAGGCGGGAGTGCCTGAAGAGCTTCAACATAAAATCATAATTTCGAGCATCGGAAATCCTGAGCGTATCAGGCTTGCGGGCCACGATGAATATACGGTGCGTTTTTCATATCTCCAGAGGGTTGCGGAGCGCGAAGGATATCGGACGATAAGAGGTTGTTATAGGGATTTCATCCCCTTTGAGCCGGACGGAAGGCTGAATTTCATTTTAACCTCCAATTCGCAGAATGAAACGCACGAGATGATCCGCCAGTTTATCGGGGACCTGTTCAAATACGAATATATCCTGTGCATCAGGAATCAAGAGCGTGGTGAAGACTCAAGCTCCCGCTTTCTCTGCAACAGATGCTTGTAATACGTGGACTCGGTAAAACCGGCCTTTTCAATATCTTCAATCTTTGATTCAAGAACTTGAGCGGTCATTCTGTTGATCTTCCTGTTTTTTTCCCCTCCCTTTGCGGAGGCGTCCCCCGATTCGGCGGCTCCCTCCGGATTCTGTGTTGCGTTTTTTTCTTCAGGCATACCCAAAACCTTCCTTTATTTAAAATTTATGTTCCGCACACGCCCGCCGCCGAAGGCGGCGGGCGTGTGCGGTTTATCTTTTATAGTTCTTCCACTCCCTTCGGATCTCGCGGTCGACGTCCCGCTTCTGTATATCCTTGCGCTTGTCATACTTCGCCTTGCCCTTCGCAAGCCCAAGCTCCACCTTGACCTTGCCGTTTTTAAAGTAAAGGCGCAGGGGAACCAGGGTCAACCCCTTTTCCTGCACCTTGCCGATAAGCCTTTTGATCTCATGTCTGTGGAGAAGGAGCTTCCGGTCGCGTACCGGCTCATGGTTGAAACGATTCGCCATCTCGTATATGGCGATGTTCATGCCGGTGAGGTAGACCTCGCCGTTTTTTATGCGCGCATACGCCTCCTGTATGCTCGCTTTTTTTCGCCTGAGCGATTTTACCTCGCTGCCGACAAGCATGATACCGGTCTCGAATGTGTCCAGTATCTCATAATCGAACCGCGCCTTCTTGTTCCTGGCTATTTCGATGATTGCGTCAGACATGTGCCTCTCACTCCCAGACGATGCAATCGTGCCCAATGATTCGTCAAGATTAATTCTATGGTGCGGATTGGGTTGATATGATTGGCGGGGTTCAAGTAACGTGACGTGTTACGTGCCACTCGACACCCGTTATTTCTTCCCAATTACAAGCTGCCATGCCGGGTCGGAGAGCTGGAAGACCGCCACATCCCTGAATCCCGCGCTGCCGAGCCAGCCGAGATATTCGGCCCGCGAGTAGATATTTCCGCGGGGGCTCTGGGTGACCATGTGAAGCGCAAGCACGGCCCCGCGGAAGCTCTCGCCGCGCAGGTTGTCGAAGATCGCGATGATCCCCCCATCGGTGAGGCGCCCGCGGCACATGCGGATCATGGCCGCGTTGTCATCAGGCGATTGACCGTGGCAGATGTTGCCGAGAAATGCGATATCATACCTGCCAGATGGAAGCGATTTTGTGGCGTCTCCCTCACATATCTGTATGTTCGGCAGGTTCGACAGCTCGAGTCCGGTCACCGCGACCGCCTCGGGCAGATCGAACACGATCGTCCCGACACCCCTGCGCGCGAATTCACGTGCGATCGTCCCGGGCGCCCCCCCGATGTCGATCGCGGAGCCCGCGTGAGCGCAGCGTGCCAGGCACACATCGACGATCTCGGGAGCCAGCCTTTTTTTCCACGGCGAGTCCATGCCCATTATGAAATCGCGCATGCTCATGCCCTCAAAGCTCGATTCATCGGGCCTTCCGTTTTTCAGAACGTAGGGGAGGGAGCGCCAGGGATTTATGAGATACAGGAGGAAATTCCAGAAATGACCCTCATACCCCTCGCCGTCCGCGTCAACGAGACGGGCGTACGCATCTTCGGTTACCGAGTATACGCCATCCGATGACGCGCAATAGCCCATTTCAACCAGCGCCTCCGCCAGAACCCAGGTGACCCTGGGGTCGAATCCCATACGCAACGCCAGGCCGTCGGCGCTGTCCGGCTTGCGGTGGAGCTCGGAAAACACGCCTGCGCGGTGCGCCATGCCCACGAAAATGGTTTCCTCAACCGCACGTTGAAGCTCGCGTATATCCACGGGTGTCCTCCTGTTATGTTTACGATTGATATTTCATGATTATGACCGCGGAGGACAACATAATTTCAAGTCAATATT
>CAZHAD010000051.1:20658-24103 GCA_964529965.1 uncultured Leptospirales bacterium
GGCTGGATGAAATTGCCGGGCAGCACCGAAACTTTAGCATCAGACGAAGCAGGTGAATATCATGGCTGGACCCACAATTCTTGATAATGCTTACCATGCAATCATGAAACGCATGACGGAAACGGGCCAGGCGCCTTTCTACACGGAGCTGGCCACTGAACTCGGCATCACTGTTGAAGAGGGGAGAAAGGCCCTCCGCGATCTTTTCTGTTCGGGTATCCCGGGTTGGCTCTACCCGCGCACCGACCACATCGTGTCCTTTGCGCCGTTCAATAATCTTCCCACCCAATACCGCATCACCATCGACGGTCAGCAGAGATGGTTCGCCCAGTGAGGACTGGAATCGCTGGCGGTCTGCTGGCTTTTTCCAGGCAAAACGGTAACGGTGGATTTCCCCTGCCTCGATTGCGGCGAGCCGCTTAAGGTGGTGCTGCGCGACGGCGTCCTGATGAACGTCGAAGCAGCGGACTACATGGCCTATGTCGCCGTTCCTTTCTGGAAATGGTTTGAGGACGTGGGATATGCATGAAGCACCATGAACCTCTTCCGGTCGGAAGAGCACGTTCGCAATTGGGCATCTTTCGCCGAAGGCAGCGATGAAGGAATAACGCCGCTGCCCGACATGATCAAGCTTTTCTCCGGACCCTACTTCAAGCGGCGTATGGATGAAGATTATGTATCACATATGGTCGAATACGCGAGGGAGATGGTAACAACCATGAAGGAGATCGGTAAAACCGGCCCATTCTGGAAGCGGCCGAAACCGTAACGGCTCAAACATCCCCCGGTAAGATGCAGGGTCCACAACGCGTTCGCTTACATCTCAGACCGACGGATCATGGAATCCAGCTCAACCGCGTTTTCATGGATGATCCGTGCAAATTCGATGATCTGCGTGTTGGACTGAGATATCTCCTGTGCCATCTCCGACAGCCGTTCAATGGTCTTCTGGGTCTGCGCCATGGAATTCTTCTGCTCGTTCGTCGAAGTCACGATATCCCGGGACATCGTATCGATGACCCCGGCTTGGCGTATCACCATCTCCATGGCCTGATTCTGTCTCGTCATCATCTCCCTGACGGAGTCAAGACCCGCGCTGATGCTGTTAACCATGCTGAATATAGCGTCGGTCGCCTCTTTGGTGCCGGAGACGATCCGCGCCCCGACCTCAATATCTGATATGATCTTAGATATTTTTTTGGATATCTCCTTTGAATTTTCCGATGTCGCCTGCGCGAGCTTGCCGATCTCGTCCGCCACGACCGCGAACCCCCTGCCGTAGTCGCCGGCGCGCGCCGCCTCGATCGCTGCATTCAGGCTGAGGAGGTTGATCCGGTCCGAGATGTCGTCGATCATGGCGATGAACTGGTTGATCTCCTTGCCGCCGGTGTTGATGACCTGCATCGTATCGGTCATCTTCCGGAGGCTCTCGCCCGTGTCGCCGGCGGTGTGGAGGATCTCCCGTATATTCTCCTCGACCCGCCGGCTCCCATTGATAAGCTCTTTCTGGGTCCTGTTCAGATCATCCGCAAACCGTTTAGATTTCTCGCCCTCGCTCTGCTGGGTGATGGTGGCCTGGTATATCATGTCGACTGACGCGGAGAGCTCCTCATAGGATGCAGACATCTCCTCGCTCGTGGACGCCTGCTCCATGGACATATCGGAAAACCTATGGGCGATCTCATCAAGCCGGCCGCTTACGTCGGTAAACTTTTGGGTGAGACCGGTGGCGGTGTTCACTATTTCCTGTAGATGGGCGGCGCGCTCACGCGCGACCTTCTCGCTGTTTTGCTGCCCGACCAGCAGCACCTTAAGCTCCTTCTGCATGACGTTGATCTTGTCGGCCAGGGCCAGGGAGAACAGCACCACCACCAGGGCGGATCCGATCTGAATTCCCCACTCGGTGATGAAACTTTCCGCCATCACGCCGAAGGTCTTGAGCACATACAGGACAATGCCGATCATCAGGCCCGTAGCGCCGATGTTGACGAATATGGCGGCCCGTGAGCGGTAGAACATCGCGATAAAACCGATCATAAAATAAACCACGGTAACCGCGCCGGCCAGCAGGGTCGCCACCTGTATCGCCACTGAATACTTTACCATCAGGCTCGCCACGCCCCATACGATCGTAAGCGGGAAAATTCCCCATACGAACATTTTATACATTCTCCTGAATTTTTCGCGCATTTCAAGCAGGTCCCATAAGAATACGCCCCAGCAAAGAACCGAAAGGCACATGAACATCGGAAGGGAGTTGGCGCCCCACCAGATGGCTTTGGGCCAGAGGTATTGAAACGAATAGCCGTTCAGCGTGAGTTGGAACAGGATATAAGATCCGATGAATATCACATAAAATAAATAACTCCGGTCACGGCTCGATAAAAAGATCAAAAAGTTGTACACCAGCATCACTATCATGAAACCGTAGTAAATCCAGAGCAGCGGCAGATTCTTCTGGGTCCTCGCCAGATAGGCCCTCTGGGACATGAGTAAGGGAATAAAATTCATGGAGCTGACTGTCTCTATTCTGAGATAATAGGTGCTCACACCCGGCGCGGTCTTCAGATCGAATACAAAATTCTTATCCACTATATCGCGCTGATAGAATGGATATTTGTTGCCGGTTTTTATTACCTGGTATTTTCCTTTAACTGGAACATACAGGTACACGTAATTCAGAAGAGGGTAGGTTAATTCAAAAAAAAGATCAAGAGCCTCTTTTGAGGTGTTGTTGACCGCAAAGCGGAACCAGTACACGGATTTGGTGAACCCGAAATTAATGGATTCAGATCTGGACATGGTCCATTCCGTTTCGCGAAGAATCTGGTTTATGGTCAGGGACCCGTTTTTATCCTCATGGTAATCCATGAATCGCCCGATTGGCTTTGTGGTGAACGAACTGTCGACAAAAACGCCGTTTTGGGCAAGCAACTTTGTTGAGGGTATAAACAACATCATAAAGATGATGAATTTTTTTAACATCGATAATAATTCCTCACTCTTTAATATTTTTATCTAATCATTACCAGGTAAGATATAAAATTACGATATTCACTATATCAGCATGTCTAACTCAGCACAAGCAATTTTTGGAGCGACATGAGCTTTGCAGTCAGTTTTTGATTTTTATCACAGCGCGCCCGTTCTTTCCGATAGGAAAGCCTATAAACCCCGTCCCGAGCTCCGGGGATGAGGCGCGCAAAACATTATAAGCGCATCAAAAACCGTTTTTCCATTTGATTGAATAATGAAAAAAACGGTTTTCACCTCAAAAGCGCTTAAAAGGAAATATCATTAAAATGTTTAATGAAAATTTCCTTATGTGATAAAATACCCCGCAGTCCCGACTCGTCGGGAATGTGGGGCATTTTATAAAAAAAATCAGTGTTAATTCCTTAAAATTTTTATTATGTGTAAATACCTATTTTTATATATAGGACAG
>CAZHAD010000052.1:0-6690 GCA_964529965.1 uncultured Leptospirales bacterium
TGCGGCACTTCTTTGACTTTCATTTGAACATCCCCGGAAACGATTAAACATGCTATCTGTGTATTATGGAAAGACAGGCTTATTGAATTCAATGTATGTGAGACATAAATACCATTTTGTCAACAAAAATTCAATGAATTATGCACACTGAATTTTTTATTGACTGCAAATAATTTATGGTAATAAAAATCAGTATTAATTCCTTAACGTTATATCACCCCCCTCCGGGGGAGGGGGGCTCTGGGTACATCACTTTGTTAATGATGTCGCAATCCGGACATTATGATAACATTTCAATGACTCAAACAATGGAGGGTGCGGTATGGATGCGGAACGCTGGTGGAGCACCTGGGCCCCGTTATGGGACCTTATAGAAGACAGGCATTTTGGAACCAGGCCCACGGAATCCCTTATCGATCAGATAGAGTCCGATGTCCTGATAATCGGCGCGGGCCAGGGGCTCATTGTCAGGTACCTGGCGGCAAGGGGTTATCATGCCGTCGGCCTGGATATTAACCACAGCATGGTAAGAATCTCCAAGGAAAAGCATAATCTGGACATGGTTGAGGGGGACGCGCTTCATCTGCCTTTCAAAGATCAATTGTTTAATACCGTGGTGATCTCTTCCGGCGTGGTCGATTACGGCGCGGATAAAACCGCGATAACGGCATTCATACGCGAAGCGATACGGGTGTGCCTCAGGGGCGGGAAAATATTCATCGCGTTTTACAGGATACCCGTATCGATCGAGAAAATATATAAAAAAATCGGGGTGATCGATTTGGATGACGTGTATCATATGAAAAGGATTTTTGAGATCAATGAGATCGCCGAGAAAAATCCGGTCAGATGCGCCACGCCGATACAAAAATGGACCGGCAAGGGCATGGCGCGCGTGTATTTCGAATGGGCGATCGTCGGACTGACGCAGCCGAGGGAGTTCATGGCTGAAAGAAAATGGATCAATAACATCTTCGAGGCAGGGAAGGAAATGGGGCTTACAAAACAGGCGCTCATCGACAGCGTCCCGGACACATTGCCCTACAGGACAAAAAGCTCGATCGAAAAATTACTGGGCGGGATTGAAATCGACTATAAGGAAATAACTGAATTCGATGATTGCACGGTGGTGACGATCGACAGGTAACGCTTCAGCCGTGCATAGGCGTCAAAGGGCCTCGCCGAAGGCCTGGCGCATCAGGTCCCTCCGCCGCGGCCTGTAGGTGCCCGCCGCCATTTCCCGCTCAGCCACCTTCTTGAAGAGCCTGAACATCTTCATCTGCTGCGGCTCGTCCTCGTAGAACTTTTCCCACGCGTACTGGTAAAGCTCCTGAAGCCGCTCCGGAGCCATCCGCTTCGGTTGAAACACGACCCTTCCCGCGTTGTACTCGTTCCAGTCGCGGCTGACGATCCGCTTCTGCTTGAGCAGATCGTCGTACGCCTTGGTGTGCGGAAACGGGGTGAGCACCGTGAACTCTGCCAGGTCCAGGTTGATCTCCAGGAGAAAATCGATGAGGCGCTTGATGTAATCCTCGTCATGGTCGTCCATGCCCAGGAGGATGGTACCCTCCACCGCGATGTCGTGGTCATGGTAGCGTTTGATGCGCTCCCTGATGAAATCGGAGGTGTCGAAAACCGCCTGGTACACGTACCAGGCGCCCGCCCTGCGGGCGAGGTCGAGCACCTCGGGCTTGTCCTCGATCGTATGGCTGCACCAGTTCTTTTTCAGGGGGATCATCTCGCGGAAAAGCTCCATTTCCCATCGTGTGTCCTGGGCGAGCGAGTTGTCCACGACGAAAAGCCGGTTGTTGTCGACCAGGGCCATCTCCTCTATCGCCTTGCCTATCGGCCGCGGCCGAAACTTCCGGCCTCCCAGATACGCGACCGCGCACGGATAACAGTTGAACCTGCATCCGCGCGAGGCGTGGACCATGTCGACCATCTGCACGCCCTTGTAATAGTAGAGCTCGCGCTTGTAGATGCTCCGGCGGGCCGGGCCGACGATCTCTATCGGTGGCGGGTCGCTCAGGTAGTTGTACACCTTCTGCAGATTATTGCTTTTAAAATCGGCGAGCACCTGCTCCATTCTCCCCTCCGCCTCGCCGAGGAACACGGAATCGGCGTGCTCCAGGGTCTCCTCCGCATGGAGCATCGCGGATATCCCTCCGACAATGACCTTCACGCCGCGCCTCCGGTATTCGTCCGCGATCGCCCATCCCCGCTTCACCTGAGTGGTGAGCATCATGGAAATACCGACGAGATCGACCGGATCGTCGTAGCTGAACGTCTCGAGATTATCATCGACGAACTCGACGTCGACATGATCCGGCAGCGCCGCGGCCATGACCGCGGGCCCGTGCGGCGGAAGGTTGAAGGCGGTCTGTCCCTCGAGCTTTTCCCACCTGGGGTATATGAGCCTGAACCTCATTCGTTGCTCCTTTGAGATTACAATAGATTTTTTATCATTTAAGACAGTGTCAAGACTTTTTCTCCCCCTCTCTGATTCGCCCCCTGCAATAAATTGACTTGATTTTCTTATTTGATTAATTTTAAATAATCGGACGAGGATCATAAGGAGGCAATATGGCGAAGCAAGACGTGCTCATAGTCACCGATATCCAGAACGATTTCTGTCCCGGGGGAGCGCTGGCAGTCAGGGACGGGGACGCCATCGTGCCGCTCGTGAACAACATCATGGAAAATTTCTACCGTGTGGTCGCCACTCAGGACTGGCATCCGAAGCACCAGGTTTCATTCGCGTCGAACCACCCGGGCAAAAAACCGTATGACGTCATCAAGCTCGGCGACGTCACCCAGGTGCTGTGGCCCGACCACTGCGTCGCCGGGACGCCCGGGGCCGACTTTCATCCGGGTCTGCAGACCGAAAAATTCCACCTCGTCGTGAGAAAGGGGGTAAACCCGGCCGTCGATTCATACTCAACCTTCCTCGAAAACGATAAAAAACTCAAAACGGGCCTGGACGGCTATCTCAGGTCGATGGGCGCGGAACGCGTGTTCCTGGTCGGCCTGGCCACGGATTACTGCGTTTTTTACAGCGCCATGGATTCAAAGGCCTTCGGGTTTAATACGTACGTCATCATCGACGCGTGCCGCGGAATAGACGTTCCCGAACACAACATCGAACGTTCGATTCAGGCGATGAAAGCCAAGGGGATCCATATTATATCCTCCGACGAGCTGTAAACCGGAGTGTAAGCGTATGAACCTTTCACTCATGACAGATTTTTACGAGCTCACCATGATGCAGGGATATTTTTTTTCGTGCCGCGATGATCACGGCGTGTTCGAGATGTTCTTCCGCAGGCAGCCGTTTGAGGGGGGATACACCGTTTTCGCGGGCCTGTGGCCCCTCATGGAAGCTATTCAGGGAATTCGTTTTACCGGAGAGGAGCTTAACTACCTTGGTTCACTCAACACCTTTAAGAAGGAATTCATCGAATACCTGAAGGGCTTCGCCTTCCGGGGCGACATTGACAGCGTGCCCGAGGGAACGGTGGTGTTCCCGTATGAGCCGATACTGCGGGTGAAGGGGAGCCTCATGGAAGCGCAGCTCATCGAAAGCATGGTCCTCAATTTCATCAATTTCCAGTCCCTCATCGCGACCAAGACCGCCAGAATCGCGGCCGTCGCCGGGGACAAGCCGGTGCTCGAGTTCGGGCTGCGCCGCGCGCAGGGAATAAACGGAGCGCTCATGTCGAGCAGGGCCGCGTTTATAGGCGGCGCGGCCGCCACCTCAAACACCCTCGCGGGCCTCACCTTCGGCATTCCGGTGAGCGGCACCATGGCTCACAGCTGGGTGATGAACTTCAGCTCCGAGATCGAGGCTTTCCGGAAATACGTCGACCTCTACCCCGATCGTCCCATACTTCTGGTGGACACCTTCGACACCCTCAAATCCGGTATCCCGAACGCAATTTCAGTGTATAAGGAGCTCAAGGGAAAAAATCCCCCCCTTATGGGCGTGCGTATCGACAGCGGCGACCTGGAGTACCTGAGCAAGCGCGCGCGGATCATGCTGGACGATAGCGGGCTTTCCGAGGTGAAGATATTCGTCTCAAGCGACCTTGACGAATGGATCATGCGCCAGCTGATCCAGAGCGGATCTCCCATAGACGCGTGGGGCGTGGGGACGAGGCTCGTGACCGGATGGGACGATCCCGCCCTCACCGGGGTGTACAAGATCGTGGCGAAAAGCAACGGAGGGGCGTTCGAACCGCGCATAAAAATATCGAATCAGCCCGAAAAGATCACCAACCCGGGCGTGAAAAACATCATGCGCTTCTACAACGGGAAGAACCAGGTGCTGGCCGATCTGATGTTTCTGGAGGAAGAGGCGGAGGCGCTGAAGCAAAAGACCGACCGTCACGAGCCGATACGGTTCAACCATCCGGCCACCGAGTATGCGCGCTTTACGCTTGCGGAATACAGCTCGGGGAGGATACTGCTTGAGCCTGTTATGCGAAGAGGGGAAATCGTGCGCGATCAGCCGTCTCTCCGTGAAATGAAAGAGCACCGCCAGCGCGAGATCGACTCGCTCGACGACACCTTCAAAAGGCTGCTCAACCCGCACATATATAAGATCAGCCTGTCTGACCAGCTTAAATCATTGAAGAGCCTTCTCATTAAAAAGATCAAAAGCGAATATGATGACATCTATGCGCAATAGATTCCGGCCGATTTGAGGAACAAAATATAAAAAAATTATTATTGCAGCCCGGAAGGGACTTGTGATACTAATTTATCTCGTAGTGAAAAACATAACCGGAGGAATTGCATGTTACAGGTCGACTTCGTTCTGACGTACGCAATCGGCGCAACCCTGGCCGCGGCGGCCGCCAGGCAGATTGAAAAAGAAGACAAACCGTTCAGCAACAGGTATTTTGTGTATCTGATCATTTTCCTCTCATGCCTTTACGTTCCTTTCACCATATTTTTTCTCTGGAGATTTCCGCACTGGCAGACGATGCAGGTCGCGGCGGAACATGCGGATATCCCCGCCTGGCTGGTCTTTATCTTCGCGGCGACCAACATCACCCAGGGCATCCTGGGATACTGGATATCGTTCAAGCTGATCAGGAAAAAAAAATACTATGCGACGCACGTCAACTGGATGGTTTCGTGGCTTTTGTTCTGGTTCATACTGGTGTGTGGATGGGACGGCACCGGATGGCAGAGGCTGCTCTATGATCCGACCAAATTCAACGGCCGCCTCTGGACTCCCGGCACCTATATGGGCCTCGATTACCTGACAAGCAACGTATTTCTGAGCATCCTCGTAATGGGTGTGATTCTCGGGCCTCCCTTCGCCTATGCGCTCATCACCTGGATCGTGGAAGGGCTCCGATCGGACTCCTCCGTCTCTAAAAAGGAGATCCCCGGCACATTAATGGTCGCCGCACTCACCCTTGGCACGATATTCGTGCTCTGCCTCGGATTGGGGATACTGGCCTCCATGCTGGTTATAAAGATCGGCGACGCATTTGACAGCATGTGGGTGGGGTATTTAAGCGGGATTCCCATTTTCTTCTTCTTCTCGTACTATCTCCTGTTCAGAAAAAGGATGCCCATGTACATCATCGCGCGCCAGCTTTTCATCAAAGAGCCGCGCGCGTAAGCCCCGGCCGGGTCATCCCTCGAAGGTGCAGCGGCATTCTCCCATGTACATGGTGGCGACGCAGCTGTTGCAGGGGCCGCAGCGGAGGCATTTGGAAACATGGCCGCCCTCCTTCCTGATGATATTCATAAAATCGGGCTCAGCAATCAGCGAGCGAGCCATCGCGATAAAGTCAAAGCCCGAATCCAGGACCTGGTCGATTTTTTTCTTTGAAACGAGCCCGCCCACGTACACGAGGGGAAGCGTGACGGCCCTGCGCACCTTGAGGGCGTCCTCGAGAAAATAGGCCTCCGTGTACGCGTAGTCCCGGATCATGATTCGGGAAAAAGCCATCATGCCGAGCTTGATGATCGGGTCGCTCTGTAAGCCGATGAGCTCCCTGTGAGGGGTGAGCCCCCGCATCATGTAAAAGGGGGTTTTGCTCACAAATCCCCCGGACAGGACAAGGGCGTCCGCTCCCTCGTTTTGGAGAACGCGCGCCACCTCGATCCCCTCATCGATGCCCATGCCGCCGCTGAACCCGTCTTCAAGGTTGGTCTTGACCAGGAGCGCCGTGCTCCTGCCCGCCGCTTTTCTGGCTTGGACCATTACCCTCCGCAAAAACCTGGTGCGGTTTTCGAAAGACCCCCCCCAGCGGTCTTTTCTCCGGTTTGTGTAGGGCGACAGGAACTGGCTGATCAGATAGCCGTGACCGGCGTGGATCTCGACCGCGTCGAAGCCCGCGGCGCGTGCGAGCTTCACGCCCTCCGCATGGGCAGCGGCGATGTCTTCGATATCGGCTTCCGACATGGCCCTCGGCAGGGTGAGCCCGTAGAGGTTGAACCTGGCCGAGGGCGCGATCGCCCGATCGCCCGAAACCTTGCGGTCACCCATGTTGCCGCCGTGGCCGAGCTGTATCGAGGCCGCGGCCCCCTGCCGGTGGACCGCGTCGGTGAGCCTCCTGAAAAAGGGAACTATTTCAGGCCTCATCCACGCCTGATGGCCGAACGTCCGTCCTCCGTCCGTCACCGACACATACGCCACCGTGGTCATGCCGATGCCCCCGGCGGCAACCG
>CAZHAD010000052.1:6790-23721 GCA_964529965.1 uncultured Leptospirales bacterium
ATCGATATGAGATCGAACCTGAAGGTGTATTCCGGGCGATTATATTCCGGATGGAAGCTTACAAAGGCCTTTGCCGCGAGCCTCATGCTGCGCTTCTTTTTGCCGCTTATGGAGTAGAGCGCGCCGCCGAAGGCGCCGGACATACGATTTTTCACCTCAACGAAAACGACGAGATCGTCCTTTATCGCGACGATGTCGATCTCACCCGTCCTTCCGTAGCGGAAGTTGCGCATGAGTATGCCGAAACCCCTCTCGATCAGAAACGAGGTGGCGCGGTTTTCGCCGCGTACGCCGAGCTCCCTGATGCTTCCGCGGGACATGAGTCCGCCTTACAATACGTCGAATATGTTGATGCCGACATCGCTTTCATCCAGGGCCTTGGCGATATAGAGGGAGGATTCGGTCAGGAGATTGATGATGACCGTGTCGTGTATGCGGTTCCTCTCCTTGTCGAAGATGAGCTTGATAATCGGGCGCAGGGGCTTCTCCGGCACCGAGCCGATGATTATCCCTTCGGTTCCGTCGCTCAGCTCGACTATGGAGCCGATCGGATACACCGACATCCGCGATAAAAAAACCCGCAGAATAACGGGGTCGAATTTATTCACTCCGCTTGAGAGGAGATTCCGCATCGCATGGTAGAAGTCGACCTTCTTCCGGTAGCTTCGGTTCGAGATCTGCGCCTCGTAGCTGTCCGCGATGGACGCGATCCTGGCGAACTCGTCAATGTCGTTGCCGCGGAGCCCGCGCGGGTACCCCTTGCCGTCGAACTGCTCATGGTGCTGAAGGCAGATGATCGCGGAGCTGTCCTTGATCTTCCCCAGCTCCTTCAATGCCCTGTATCCGAGCAGGGGGTGGGTTTTGATTTGATTGAACTCCTGGTCCGTCAGGTTCGACTGCTTATGAATGATGTACACGGGCAACTGGACCATGCCCGTATCGATAAGAAGGGTGCCGACGCCCAGGTCAGTGAGCTTGGTCTGGTTGTACTTAAGCGCAATCCCGGTGATGAGGGAATAAAAGGTCACATTGACCGAATGGGTAGGGATGTAGTCTTTGCCCTCATCGAGCCCGTACAGAAAAAGAAAAATATTACTGTTCTCTTTCAGCTGCCTGACGATGTTCTGGACCGCTTCCTCAAGGTCCCGGGTCTCAAAGGATTCATTGGCGCGGATCGCCTTGTATGCAACATCGACCGCGGCGCGGGCACGGCTGTGTATTTCGATCAGGGTCTTTCGTTTCTTGAGCAGCTCATTGTAATCAGAGACTATCTTTTTTTCGTTCTCGGAATCCGTGAGCTGGGTCTGTTCATTGGTGACATCGACCATCTTCAGCATCACGCCGGCCGTCTCGACCGTCGCGATACCCCATGTCATCAATTTTTTTATGTCACTTTCTTTGATGGGGGCGTTAGCAGTTATGAGGATATTATTGCTGTCTACATAAATGGGCTTGTCGTATATCATCCCCGGCCGGAGCTCTTCCACTGGTATTTTCCGCATTTTCGACATTACAAAACAGCCATGTGATCCATTTTTGTTTTGAATTTTTCATTTACGTTATAGCAGTACGCCAGTACTTCCGAAACCGCTTTAAACAAAAATTCGGGAATTTCACCGCCGACCGGCATCTCGGACAGCACAAGGGCCAGGTCCGCGTCATGATAGACGGTTATGCGGTGCTCCCGTGCGATCCGCATCAGTTGCTCGAATAATTTCCCCCTGGCAACGGCTAAAATTTTCGGTAAATCTCCTGAATACTCAAGCGCAACCCCGATATTGTCGTCTTTCATGCTAAGCCTTTGCGTCAAATACACTATGTAGCGGGTTGCGGGAATAAATTTCAACAATTTTATTTATGCAGTTGTGCATATTATAAAAATTTATATGAATATTTGTATTGATCGTCCTGAGTGAATCCAGAAGCAGGTCACGCGATTCATTTAAATATGAAACGACATCATTTTTTTCACAAAATATCGATATATGACAGGCAGAGCCCATATCCTTTGCAAGGATGTCGACCCTGCCGATATTCGAAAATTCGATGCTGAAGACCCACGATTTTTTACCCCCGATATAACGGAGGGTATGGAACGACCCGTCATGATGAAAGGCCAGCTCTCCCCGCTGGTATACCGCAGGCTCCCGAAACAGGCCGGCCAGGATCCTCGCAAGATCCCGTATGAGTTCCTCCCTCTGGCCGTCATCCTCAATCCCTTCGATTGTGTCCGCAATGTCGCCGGCGATCTCGTCAGGGTCCCTGTCTCCGGCCGGCGACCTTCCGGCGCGGCCCCCGCCGTGTCCAGACACGGCTAAGAGTGAGAGGATGATTTTTAAGCCGATCCCCGCGTCCGACAGCACCATCGAAAGTTCGAGCGCCCTATCCAGGGTCATCCCGAGCCTCATCAGCCTATTGACGACGGTCGCGATGCGGTCGTTTGTATTTTCAATTTTTGCCAGGAGTCCCAGAAGAAAGGCGTTCAATTCGAATATTCCGTCCGGCTGCTTCGAAAGAAAGGCGGCGAGCGCCTGGATAGGGCTCCCGGAAAAATCACCGGAATCGAATATGGTGAGCTCAGCTAATCGTCCGATGAATTCTTCCGCCGCATATGGATCTACTATTTTGAATATATAAGTCCCGCGTGATACGTTTTCAAGCTTTAGGACGAGGCTCTCCGACTGCGGCAGCCCCCTGACGAACTCAGCGCGCACCCGCCTGCCGCCTATTTCAAGCACCGCGTCTCTTTTGCCGACACGTTCGACGATCCGCGCGGACAATTCCGAGCCCTTTTGCAGCTCCCTGATCGGATCGGCGTTCCCGGTCCTGCCCGTTATTCTGATTATACGCGAAGATTCAACCCTCATGGCGCACGTGACCCTCACGTGAAAAGACTGCCGGAAAGCAGGCTCTTGACCGGTTCATACGTCATCCGGTGCAGGGGCGAAAACCCGAAGTCATAGATGGCCTGTATGTGCCTTCTGGTACCGTACCCCTTATTTGTCTTGAAGCCGTATTCCGGGAAGCGCTCGTCAAGCCTGTCCAGAATCCCGTCCCTGCGCACCTTGGCGATTATTGAGGCCGAAGCGATCGACAGGGATTTGACGTCCCCCTGCGGTATTGACAAAACCGGGACCGGGGCCTCAAACGCAAAATTTCCGTCCATGAGCACGATATCCGGCTTGACGTACACGCATTCGAGGAGCCGCTTCAGGGCGAGCCGGGTAGCCCCGTTGATGTTGACCCTATCGATGATTCTATGCGAGACGAATACCGATGAAGCAGCCAGGCAGCGCACCGAAATCAGATCAAACGCCGCGGCCCTCTGCTTCACGCTCAGCTTCTTTGAATCATTGATCCCCTTCATGCCGTGGGAAGACAGAATGCGCCGACGGCCGTAGATCACCAGGCCCACGCACAGGGGCCCTGCCAGGGCTCCCCTGCCGGCTTCATCCACACCGGCGATGAGCTCGTATCCGCGCGCGAGAAGCATCCGCTCGATATCAAATGACGGCTCAACAGAAAAGGCGGAGCATTCCGCGGCCGCCTTTTTGAGTTCTGACAGAGAACAATGACCTGCTACATTCTTCAATGAATGCACCGTCCTGATTTTCAGGTTTCATTCTGCTGATCGCTTTTTGCTGCGCTCTCATCAGCGGACCCGCCGGCGTCTCCGCCCGGCACGTCCTCTTCGGTTAACGTGTTGGCCCTGACCTTCCGGCTCCTCTCCCGCAGCTTGGCTGACTTTCCCTTCCGCTCCCTCAGGTAGTACAGCTTGGCCCTGCGCCTCTTTCCCTTTCTGACGACCTCGATCTTTGCGATCCTGGTCGAATACAGGGGAAATATCCTTTCAACGCCGACGTCAAAGGAAAGCTTTCGAACCGTGAATGTCTTGCTCAACCCCTTGTTGTCCAGTGCGATGACGATTCCTTCAAAAATCTGTATCCGCTCCCTGTTCCCTTCAACGATCCTGTAATGAACCCGCACGGTGTCGCCGATTTCAAAGTCGAGCGTCCTTTTGACGGGCATTATGCTTTTTTCAACTTCCCGCATGATATCCATTGCTCATTCTCCTGATTGTTTTCTCGCCATATATCTTTCGTACAGATCGGGGCGGACCCTTCTCGTCTTTTCAAGGCTCTTCTGGAGCCTCCATTCGGAGATCTTTTCATGGTTGCCGCTCAGCAAAACCTCAGGAACCTTCATGCCTGATATCTCGCGGGGCCTGGTATAATGCGGATATTCCAAAAGATCCCTTTCAAAGCTTTCTTCACGAAGGGATTCAGCATTCGACATGAACCCCGGAATGAACCGCGCGACCGCATCCAAAATCGACAGCGCGGCGAATTCGCCCCCTGAAAGTATGTAATCGCCGACGGACACCTCATAGTCCACGAAGGCGTCAATGAAACGCTGGTCGACCCCTTCGTAATTCCCGCACACGAGGCAGAGCTCACTGAACCCGGCGAGCTCCTTGACCATATCCTGGCCGAACAGCCTCCCGGACGGCGAGGTGAGCACCACCCTCGTATCCCGCTCCTTCGCATCCTTGACCGCGGCCATCAGGGGACCGGGCATGAGAACCATACCGGAGCCCCCGCCGTAGGGGTAATCGTCGCAGCTCCGGTAATTATCCCCGGCATACTCCCGTACGTCAATAAGCCTGACGTCGAGTATTCTGGACGAAATCGCCTTTCCTAAAAGGCCGGTCTCGAAGGGGGATTTAAAAAAACCGGGGAAGAGCGTTACAATCTTAAACGTCAATTAATCCCTCGACAGGATGAATCGTGAGCATGCAGTTCCGGATCTCCCTCGTATCCACCATCGACTCCACAAAGGGGATCATCAAATCCTTTCCCCTGCCTGTTTCAATGACGAGAATATGCCCTGCTCCTGTCTCCAAGATATCGCGCACGCGGCCGATTATCTTCCCTTGATAGCATACGGAGCAGCCGATGATGTCATAGAAATAATAGGATTCTCCATCCAGTGCGCTCCGTCTCGTCCTCTCAGCCTCGGCTTTATCGATATAGATGTCGGATCCCTTTAACGACAGTGCGGTGCTGCGGTCCTCAACACCCTCAAGCTCAAGGATGCCTCTTCCCTTCTGGAGGCTGCAGCGGAGTATGGCGAACTTTTGATAATTGCCATCGATGTTTATAAAAACAGAGTTCTTTTCCGCAAAACGCTCGCTGATATCGGAAACGACCATGATTTTCAAACAGCCCGACAGACCGTGCAGCCCGGTCACGACAGCGATGCGTATATAATCGTCATGCGGCATCAATCAAGTATTTCCAACACGACCCGTTTCCCCGATTTTGTGGCAGAAGCGTTAATGATGGTTCTTATGGCTCGTGCGATTCTCCCATGTTTTCCGATTACTTTTCCGATGTCTTCTTTGGTAACCCGCAATTCGAGGATGGTGGATTTTTCGCCTTCCACCTCCCGTATTTCCACTTCATCCGGATGATCGACCAGGGACTTGACCATATATTCGACAAGCTCTTTGTAGTTCATTCCAGCCTCCTGACGAATTATTTTCGACTTTTAAGTTTCTGCCAAACCCCCCTTTTTCTCAAGAGCTGTATAATCGTGTGTGTCGGCTGGGCACCGTTGCCCAACCATTGCAAAAGCTTCTCTTCATTGATGATAAATTGCTCCCCGTCGACAGTCGGCTGGTATCTGCCCAATTGCTCAATGAACTTGCCGTCCCTTTTTTTTCGTTCATCCACGGCGACGATTTTATAGAACGGCTTTTTATTCGTCCCCATCCTCTGTAAGCGTATTTTGACCGCCACTACCAGTTCCTCCTGAAATTATTAGGAGCTTATTTATTTTTAAAGCCGTTTTTTTGTCAACAGAAAATAACTTATGTAAGCAAATTAATTAGGGCCATGTTATATCTTTGCCTGCACGGTAATGACGGTGATCGTGAATCAAGGCTCGGAAGCGTCAATCGACGTTGATGTCCATTTCATCTATCTCTTTTTTATTGCTCCGGAAGGAGATATGGGCATTCCCCACACGCCTGAAGATGAATACGATTTTTTGGCCCGGCCGCGCACGTTGGGAAAACCGGATTCTCTTTGAGCGGCCGTCGTCGATATACGCTTCAAAGAGTCCGGGCTTTGCATCATCAGGGACCCGGTAGTCGATTTTTTCATACGCCGTATAAGGATGCGAATCGAGCGGATACCAGTTCACCTTGACCCTTACAACTCCCCCGTTCTGGACATACCCCCCCTTCTGCGGCGTCTGTGCCACGATCAATCCACTCGTGTTCCGGTCGTCGGTGGCCAGCACCTCTTCGGCAACGACGAACCCCTTTGCCCTCAGGAGATCATAGCAAAGATCGATCGATTGGCCCACGATTCCGGGCATGACGTTGTCCGTGGACGGCTTCCCGGTCGAAACGAGGATGTTGATCTTTCTGTCAGGTGCGACCTTTTCACCGGGAAGCGGGCTCTGGTCTATGACGATGTTGTCCGCAACCGCGTCGGTGGGTATATATGATATGACCCCCGCGCCAAGCGAAATGCTCCTACCGGAATGATGGATCCTCTTGAGATTGTTCAATGCGAGGGGAAGCTCCTTGCCGATCAGGTTCGGCACTTCGACGTGGTATTGCGATCGGGTTACCAGAAGTTCAAGCTTTCTCCCCTCTGGAACGACCGTTCCCTTTTTCGGATACTGATTGAGTATCATTCCGTCATCCAAATCCGCCGTATCCTTGAACTTGATCTCAGGCCGTATTCCCTTGCGCGCCAGACTGCCGTATACCTCAACAAATTTTCTCCCTTCAACTCCGGGAACCACGACCTCGCGTTCCGGCTTGGTGAGAAATATCAGGATGATGGTCGAAATAAAAAGAAAAAGCGAGAAACCAATGAAATAAACAGCCGCGATGCGGGCGATCGGCCCGAAGATTTTTAATTTTTTAGAGGAAAAGGCTTTTTTTATACCCATGATGAATCCCTTGTGCCCACAATCGGGTAAGCTGGCAAATAATGGAATATTGCAAATTTATATACTCGTGCTACGCGATTTTTTGGTTAGAGCAGTCCCTCCCCCTCAAGGGGGAGGACGGAAGAGGCATGTACAAAATATGTACAAATCGAGTAATACGAAATTAGCAACAAACCTGGAAAAACTTAAAATAGTCTTTTCAACGCCGAATCGGCATTTGTCAATTAAAAAAATGTCTTACTTTGATATTACGGCGTCGCCGTTCCGTGCCCGAGGTCACCGCGATTGCGATTAAAGAAAATATGCATATTCAACGACAATAATGAGTGGGAGAGATATATAGTATTAATATGGAAAGCGAAATTAAAATATTAATCATGTCCGATCTCCACCTCGGAATAAGGAACGATGAAATCCATATACCGCAATACGCGCGTAACAGCACCTTCAGGAGGATCATGGCGATCGCAAGGGTGCACGACATGCTTCTGATCGGGGGGGACCTCATCGATAACTGCTCCGTAGACGGTGACATCATCGACATGGTCAAAACCGAATTCAGCAAGGTCAACGATGCGAACACGAGGATCGTATATACCCCTGGTATAGGGGAGTTGAACGGCGAGGGAACAATCGCTTCCTTGATGTACGATTTAAACGCATCATGCATCTTTTCCGGCTCGGCTCATGCGACCCCCTACCAGTTCATGAAGGACGACCAGAAATTATACATTTATGGAGTACCCGCCGCCGCCGGGTACGACATATCCCTGATAAAAAAAATATCAGGAGACGGGTTTCATATCGGGCTTTTCCACGTCGATTTTGATTTTGACAGGAATAACAACGAGCAGCTGGTCTACAAGCTTCAAAAAAACGACATCAGAGCCCTGGGGCTTGATTTTTATGCCTTCGGCTTTTGCCACAATTTCAGGATGTTCAAAATCATAGACCGTATCATAGGCGTCTGCCCGGGGAGCCCGGAGGCCACATCCTTCGATGAAATGGGTGACCGGTATATCATATCGGTGACGATCAAGGACAATAAGCTGCATCAGATCAAACGCCTCACGGTGAATTCCATGAAGCTCCATCAGCACCGTTTTGACTGCTCTGGGATGACCACCATGGGGCCCATCAAGGAGCTTTTGGAAAACAATAAATCAAAAAAAATGATCCAGAAGATCATTATTTCAGGCGGGCGCGATTTCGTCCTGCACGAAAACGAGCTGCGAAAATACCAGGATTATTTTTTCAAGCTCGATATCATCGATGAAAGCAACCCTACCGTGGAATCATTGATCGAGGAATTTCAATATGAGAACTCACTCAGGGGGGAATTTTATAAAATATTGAAAGAACATATTGACCGAAACGATATTCCACATGATATTGATGAAAAGGATCTGGCCAGGTCCCTCAATACCATTACTCGAAAGGGGTTCCATGACCTGGAGGAATGGCTGTGCACTATGTAAGATGCATGGTATTCAAGCAGGGGCTGTTTGACAACCGCGTTCTGGACTTCAGCGACCGACTGACGATCGTGTTCGGAAAAAATTCATCGGGGAAGAGCCTCCTGGTACGCGGTCTCGTGGACGCCCTGTGGGGGAAATTCTCAAACAAAAAGCTGCTGGGGGAGGACGCGAGAAAGAACCTTCACATGGACGTGCTGTTTTCGCTTTCTCAAAACGGCTATTACCGGATCAACACTCTCGGTGAAATCGATTACAAGATATTTTACATACACGGAAATGATGAATATGTGGTGTATTCTGAACCGCCATTACACGCAGCGGAGGGGGCGGGATTGTGCGGATTCATATCCACGATACAGAGCAGGACCCTGCAGCAGTTTTTAACAAAGATCGATTACGACACCTTTGTCCACTCTTCATTCATACCCTCTTCGGCCGACATGACGCGGGACGCCCATATCGATTATTCGGTCCTGAAAAGGATCATCATGGACGACCACACCGGCTTCTACAACCACTACACCAATCTCAGGAAATCATTTCAAGACGGCGGGACAATGGATTCCTCCACTGCAATTTTGAAATATGAAGACCGGAGGCGCGAACTGGGTAAAAAAATTTTATTGATCGACATCAGCGGCTCACGGCATGAAAAGCTCAACAGGGAAAAAAACAATATTCAGGAAGAAATCGATGAATTGAACGGATCGCTCTCCTCCCTCAACAGCCAGAAGGAAATTCTGAGCAAGATCATCCAGAATCTGACAAAAGTTGAGGAATTAAAGAATGAGTTTGAGAATATAAAAGAGGAAATCCAACGGGAACAGCAAAAAATCAAGTCGATCACCGACATAAAAAACGAAATTGATGCTCTGTTTCCCCAGTTCATCAACATCGATATAAATGACAATACCAATCTCGACAAGCTCCAGGAAGTCTTCAATGATATCAGGAGCCTCAACGAGCGGATAGACGATTATTATTTCATAAAGAAAAGGAGGCTGAAACGATTCTTAAAAATCTCGGCCGCGATAATTGCCGGAGCGCTTTCATCAGCCGCATTCATTATTGCAAAAAACGATTTCGCGTTCCAAACGGACCTCTCCGTGTGGACGGGCATTCTTATCTCGGCCGCGGCATCGGTGGCGGCATATTCCCTGTACATACTGGTCTCATCGCGCACAAGGATATTGAAGCAGCTCGAGGAGGAAAAAAAGCAATTTAAAGGAAAAATCAGGCTTCTGATGGAGGAGAGCAGGGTCGAGTTTGAAGACTACAAGCTTACCGAGATATACGAGCTCCTCCTGCAATATTTCGAAGATTATATCAATTACACGGAACGGAAAAAAGATATCGATCGCATACAAAGCTCATTGAAAGAAGATGAGTACATGGCCAAGATACAAAGGAAGCTGGACACCCTGAAAAGCGAAGAGGAGCAGATCAAAAGCGAAATACATTCAAGCATCGGCACCCTCAATATCGTCGGCGATATGGAGCATGAAACGACCAGGATTGAAGAGCTGATGCAGAATATCGACATGGAGATGGCGCTCATCAGGGAAAAGATAGAAACGAAAGAGCAGATTTTACATAAGATCGACGAAGAATTCATACAGGCCTCTTCAAATTCCGACCAGATGAATGCCCTTATCGAGGAAAAAAATGCCTTAGAAAAAATCATGAAAAAATGGAAGATCAATCAAAATTCACTGCAGTTCATCACCCGGATCCTCACCCGTGCGGTTGAGAGAAACGAGGAAAAACAGCTCAAAAAGCTGATCGATGCCGCCCTCGATAAATTCAACCATCTTACGGGAAATCAATATATCACCAGGATCGACGATGGCGTGCTCATGCAGATGATCACCGGCGCCCCACCATCCGAGGAGCTGCCTCAGCCGCTCGTGCACGCGCTTATGATATCTATCAAAATATCCCTTTCAGAATTCATAACGGACGGCAGCGCCGGAGTACCATTATTGATTGACGAACCGTTTCAATTCATGGATGATGAACGGAGCAGCCGGTTTCGCGACCTGGTGTCGTATGTTTCGAACAAACGCCAGGTAATCATTTTCACCCATCACAGCGACAAGAGGAATTGGGGAAATTTTATAGAGCTTTAGCGCATAATGGACAAGAACGGGCAACTTACATTTTCAGATGACCCGATATTAAACAGAATCAACGAGGTCTACCAGCTCATCGAGAACGGGGAATTCGCTTCGGCGGCGGCGAAGATCAATGAGCTTATGGATGTGGATTCCGAATACCCCGGGCTTATAGATGCATACCGCGTGGCCAAATTCTGGAACAACCGCGAACAGGAAATAAGGGAGCGTGACCAGGGCAAGGATACGGCCGAATATCTAATGAAACAGTGGGAGATATTCAGTGAATACGCGGAGAGTAAGGAGATGTCCTCGTCCGCGGCATTCAAGGCCGCCATGAGATATATTTTTTTCAAGGCATCCGACCATTACAAATACGCCTTTCAGGAGCAGCAGGACACCTCCAACAATTTCGGATTTCTGCTGAATTTGGGGGATTGCTTCCTGCGCCTGGAGGAATACCGTCTCGCCATCGAAACCCTCGAATACGCGAAGAGCTCGTACCGGAGCAACGCCCACCTTATGGCGATCCTTGGCGAGGCCTATTACCATGTCGGTGAAATCCCCAAAAGCCTTTCCTGTTTCAGGGAGGCCTTCTTCATCAATCCTTCCGAAATAAACCTCGGCGTCCTCAGGGCGAAGCCGGTCATGGATCTGGTCGGAATCATCAAGAGTGAGAGGGACGATCTCAGGGACGTTAACGAGTGGATACCGATTTACGGTTTCATACATGATGTGTTCCACGTTAAACGGACTCTTAACGCGCATCAGGTCGACACGATCGAGAAGGACATCTACAACCTCGAGGTGACCTATCAGAAAATGAACAAGACACAGATTGAAAACTCGAATATCGTACCCCGGCTCATCAATAAATATCTCTGGCTCCTCGACTACTACACCCTTCAGAATTATAATTTCGACACGATCACGCAGATTCGGGAAAGGCTGTTAAAGATCAACCGGGACCTGTTCCAGGAGTATTTCAGCAAGAAGAAATAAAATACCCTGTAGGTTGCTACAGGGTATTTTTTCGCATAATGTTATAATGTTTTCTGCTCTCTGCCCTTGTGGCGGCGGGTTTAAACTCGCCGCTATTTGCCCTGCGCCTCTTTCGCGCCCGCAATCAGCGTATCGACGACCGTGGGGTCGGCAAGGGTCGATGTATCGCCCATGCCGCTCTTGTCGAAGTCGCTGGCCGCTATTTTTTTCAGGATGCGGCGCATGATCTTGCCCGAACGAGTTTTCGGAAGCATGTCCGCCCACTGTATAATCTCCGGGGTTGCGATCGGGCCGATCTCCTTGCGCACCGTGGCAACGAGGCCCTTCTTGAGATCATCCGATTTCGCCACGCCGGTCTTCAGCGTGACGAACGCGTAAATCGACTGGCCCTTGATCGGATGCGGATACCCGACAACCGCGGCCTCGGCAACGTCCCGGTGGGCGACGAGCGCCGATTCGACCTCGGCAGTTCCCATCCGGTGTCCGGATACGTTGATGACGTCGTCGACGCGGCCGGTGATCTGATAGTAGCCGTCCTTGTCCCTGCGGGATCCGTCACCGGTGAAGTATTTCCCGGGAAACTGGGTGAAGTAGGTGTTGAACATCCGCTCCTGATCGCCGTATACGCCCATCATCTGCCCGGGCCACGAGCGCTTGATGCAGAGATTCCCCTCGCACACCCCCTCCAGCTCCTTGCCTGCATCGTCGACGATGCAGGGCTCAACGCCCATGTAGGGCACCGTCGCCATGGCGGGCTTGATGTCGATTGCGCCGGGAAGCGGGGTGATGAGGATCCCGCCGGTTTCTGTCTGCCACCAGGTGTCCACGATCGGGCATTCGCCCCGGCCGATCTTGTTATAGTACCAGTTCCAGGCCTCGGGATTGAGCGGCTCACCCACCGAGCCCAGGAGCTGGATGGACTTGATATTGTGCTTGTCGACCCAACTGTCGCCTTCTTTTGCGATTGCGCGAATGGCGGTCGGCGCGGTGTAGAAAATATTGATCTTGTGCTTCTCAACCACCGACCAGAACCTGCCCGGATCTGGATAGTTCGGGACCCCTTCGAACATGACGCTGGTCGCGCCGTTGCAGAGCGGACCGTACACGATGTATGAATGCCCCGTCACCCAGCCGATGTCCGCGGTGCACCAGTAGATGTCGCCTTCATGGTAATCGAAAATCATCTTGTGGGTATAGGCCACAAAGGTCAAATAACCGCCGGTGCCGTGCATGGCCCCTTTGGGCTTTCCGGTCGAACCCGAGGTGTACAGGATGAAGAGAGGATCGTTGGCGTCCATCTGCTCGGGCTCGCACTTGGCGTCGACCTTTGACATTTCGTCATGCCACCATTTGTCGATCTTGTCGTTCCATTTGCACTTGATCTGGTCTCCGACCCTCTTCACCACGATGTGGGTCCTGACATTCGGACATTCGGTCAGCGCCTTGTCCGCGTTGTCCTTCTGCGGAACGGCCTTCGCGCCCCTGAATGTCCCGTCGCACGACACGATCACGCGGCTGTCGCAGTCAAGCACGCGGTCGCGCAGCGCCTCTGCCGAGAACCCGCCGAACACGACCGAATGGACGGCCCCGATCCTGGTGCACGCGAGAATGCCGATCGGCAATTCGGGGATCATCGGCAGGTAGAACGTGACGCGGTCGCCCTTTTTAACGCCGTTTTTCTTGAGCACGTTCGCGAACTTGCATACCTCTTCATGAAGCTGCTTGTAGGTGAATTTTTTATCTTCCTTCGGGTCGTTCCCCTCCCAGATGATGGCGGTCTGGTTTCCTCTTTTTTCCAAATGCCTGTCGAGACAGTTATAAGACACGTTCAGCTTGCCGCCGTCGAACCATCTGATTTTAAAGTCCTTCATGTCCTTGGAGTAGTTCCAATCCTGTACCTTGTCCCATTTTTTAAACCAGGTTACGTATTCATCAGCGATCTTTGACCAGAATGGCTCGGGATTATTTAGCGATTCCTTCCATACTTTTTCATAGTCAGCGCGGCTTTTAATGTATGCCTTTTTTCTAAAACTCTCCGGCACCGGGTAAATCTCTTTCAGAGTTACTTCTGCCATTTATAACCTCCGTTAAATTTAATATATTGTTATTGATCTTCGCCGGTGAAAATAGTATTGCCAGCCTCTGTTTACCGGGAAAACTCAATATAATTTTTCAGCCTGGGCGAACGCCCTGTGCTTTAAATATTCGGATAATAACTTGTCATATCGGGATGTGGTTTCAAAGACCTTAACGGCAAGCCTTACATTGGTTTCCCTGGATACCGAACCCGCGTTGCGGTGCATATCATCAAGCACCGTGCCGTAATCGTCCGTATCGACGACGACGGTGACGCTCTCGCAGTTCTTCGCAGCCGAGCGAAGAAGTGCCATTCCGCCGATATCCACCCTGTTCATAATATCTTCAAATGATAATTCGGCATTCGCCATTAATTGTTCAACCGGGTTCACGTTCACCACGACCATGTCTATCTTTTCTATATTATGCTCGTCCATTTCCCTCATATGCTCGGGATTTGATCTCAACCCGAGCAGGCCGCAATGTATTTTAGGGTGGAGGGTCTTTACCCTTCCGTCCATCATCTCCGGGCAGCCGGTATAATCGGAAACGTCCAAAAGGCCGAGACCGTGCTCACGTAATATCTTCGCGGTTCCGCCGGTCGAAATGAACTGTATGTCGAATGCCGCCAATTCCCTGGCAAAATCAACAATGCCGGTTTTATCCGAAACGCTTAATAATGCCTTTGTTATCTTTCTCATAGGGATCAAACAATTTCTCCCGGCGATTCACCGATGAGGCAATTGGATGACAGGTATTACGAGAAACACATAACCAATTACCAAAATGAATGGTAAAAAAACAAGTTTTTTTCGGCGTTTATTCCCAAAAATTTAAGATTGTAAAAAAATATCGATCATGCATGTAAGAAGGATCAGGAAGAAACGTGATTATCCGGCGAGGACCTGCGCCTTCTGATGATCTGATACACGATAATGCCCGCGATCGCAACGCCAATGACGATACCTGCGGCGATATCGTATTGCCTAATGAAGTGCGCTGCGTTTTTTCTCACCAGCCGCCAGTTGTTGCCCAGAAAAAAACCCACCAATATCCATAAAAAGTTCCACAAGGCCGAGCTGGCAAGGGAAAGAAAAAATACTTTTGACAATTCAAGACGCGTGATCCCCGCCGTTATGGAAATAACCGATCTGATGCCCGGCAAAAACCTGTTCGAGAGAACCACGAGGTAGCCGTACCGGGCAAACCAAGCCTCTGCCCTTACGATGCTGCGTGCTGAAAAAAATTTATAGTCTTTTTTTATAAAAAACTCACGCATGAGCGCGCGTCCCAAAAATACGAGGAGCATGAAGCCGGCGGTGCTTCCGAATGTGGTGGCCAGGTAGACCGGAATAAATTCAAGCCTGCCGGTCCCAACCAGGAAAGCGCCAAAAACCGTTACCGTATCTCCGGGAATAGGCGGAAAGATGTTTTCGACCACGGCGCTCGCGAACAAAAAAAGATAGATAATGACGTCGTTTTGCGGCAGAATAAGCTCGATGATTCGATTCAGCATCGATTCCATTTCGGTTTTCTTCCTTTATTGCACAGCGCTGTAGCATTTTCAACATATACCGCCGGGAAGGATAGCGAAAATATTCCGTATCATGTTAATTTGCAATAAAAAATTTTGGCCCCCCCGATGATAAGTGCCTATGATCAATAACCGGGCCAAATCAAAAAAAAGACAGCGTAAAGCTGTCTTTCAAAAAGCATTATAACCCCGCGTTAACGCTTACGCGTCAGAATGAATACCTGGTCTCGGATATGATCATCCAGCGGTCATCCCCCCTTCTCTTGGCGATTATCAGGCCGAGGGCCGAGCTCACGCCGCCGGTGAACTTATACATTAAATAGGGATACACCACATAGTCCCATTTTTTCAGCTTCGGGTCCGTGTACAGGGCAAACCGCACCTGAAAATCGAGCGCGTCCCCGGGCAAAAAGCTTCTCTGTATGTTGCTTGAGAGCATCCAGGTATAGGGGTAGAGCTGGCCGTACCCCTTGAGTATATCCTTGTTCGGGAGCTTGAAGGTATCCAGCCTCGAGACCAGCTGAATCGGATCCTGATTGTTGGCCGGCTTCGTATAGTTGATGACCCACTGCTGGCCGATATATATTCCGACGTAAAACTTTGCGAACATGTTGGTCGATTCGGGCCCGGTCAGATAGGTGACGGTCGGGTTTTTTATCAGGTCACGCTTGCCCCAGAAATCCTCGGTGAACGTGGCGTTGGCGGAGACCTTCCACGCGAACACGTCCTTGACGCCTATGCCGAGATCGAGCGCCGGCTCATACACCCGGTTGTAATACAACTCGGTGAAAGCGATCGCGGGCATATACACGGGCAATGAGATTCCACTGAATGTAAACGTTTGATACGAGCCGGGAAGAAGCACCCTGGAGTCAGGGGTCTGGTCATACCCGTATTTGAACCCGAGCCCGTAACGGAAATTATCGCCGATGACCCCGGAAAGGCGCGCCGCGTATTCGCTGTTTCTGGCCTCGAATTCGGGCCTTGAGATACTGGTGACCCCCCTGTGATATACGGACTCCAGGGGCAGCTTCGTCGGCTGGAATATGGGGATCCAGATGAACTGGATCTGCTGCTTGGCGAAGTAGAAGCTCAGGTTCGCCGCCGTGACCCCGATGCGCGAATACTCGAAGTAGTTGCTCATGGTCGTGTAGTCCCACGGTATGACGATATCCGACGGAGCCTCGATGCCCTCGATCTCGCCCCAGGCGATGATCTGCTGTCCGGCCCTGAAGGTGACATGCCTCGAATACAGGTCGACGTAGGCCTCGCGCACGTTGATGCTGGGGTTCTTCGTCAGCTCGCTTCTGTCGAAATCGGCGTTGCGCGTTAAATAGGTGTACTGTATGAAGTCGAACGGATTGTAAAACTTCAGGAAATTTTTCTTCTCACCCGCGGCATTGTATTCCATCTCGACCGCGGCGAAAAAATGCGCGATGTCGTACGCGTTGCCCTCCAGCTCAAGCCTGAGGGTTCCCCCGACCCGCGGAAACTCGTACCGGGAATCGCGCCACGGGTTCCCGCTCACGCCTATATCGTTTCGCGAAGCGACAAAGTTGGCCTGTACGAACCCATGAAGTGAAAATGTGATGTCCTTGTCCGTTGTTTTTCCTTTTTGCTTTGTGGTCTCGGGCTTCTCAGCTAGCTTGTCGATCTGGCTGTACGCAACACCCGTAAAGCACAGCATCAGAGCCGCGAAAACCGCTATACTTGTACTCCTCATTGCAACCTCCAAAATATTAAACTTGGTGCGGGATC
>CAZHAD010000053.1:0-8148 GCA_964529965.1 uncultured Leptospirales bacterium
GCGCGCATACCTATGAGCGCATCGATGCCAAGGGCACCTTCCACACGGAATGGGAAAAATTGTGAGAATGCCGGTATAACCGGCCTGATCGAACCTGCCGCGCCGGTCATTCCAGGCGGACCCGGTGGAAAATCGGGCAGGTCTTGTCTTTCAACTCACGGCGGCCCGCGCAGTCCTACCACCGCCATTGCCTGCGCGGAACGCATCATCAAAAATAATCTTGACTCGAGGCCTCTTTTCTCCTTTGCTGACTCATCATTCCCGCGCGACCGAAACCCACGCGGGAATACGACGCGAAAGACGCCGGACTTGATCCCGCGCGCTGTTTCTCTTCGGGCATACGGGGAGTAATGGATATAATAAACTTAAAACTGCTCGAGCCTTTCATCATCGCCCTTTTCCTGGGGGCGGTGCTCGGGTTCGGGAGGACGTTCACCACGAAGCTCGATCACGAGGTCGAGGACTTCCTCGGCGGGATACGGACCTATTCCATGGTCTCTCTGTTCGGCTCGATCGTCTCGTTTTTGTCTGAAAAATATTATCCGGAGCTCCTTCCCCTTTCCTTCGCCGGCATGGTGGTGCTTATGGCGGTTTCCTACTATATAGGATTCAGCAGGCACAACGAGGGCGGGATAACGACCGAGATGAGCCTGCTCATCTGCTTTATCATCGGCGTCATCGTGCAGAAGAATCACCTGGTACTGGCGCTGTTCACCGCCATCATCACCGCGGGCATTCTGCACGCAAAAGAGTTTCTCCGCAAGTTCACCGATAGGGTGGAGCCTGAGGATATCCGCGCGGCGCTGAAATTCGCCATCATAACCTTCATCATTCTGATCGTTAACCCGGATTACACCTTTGTGCTGAAAGACATAGGCGCCCTGGGCACCAGGCTCTTCTCCTGGATGCCTGAGCTTGCAGACGTGAAGGTGGTGAACCCGTATAACGTGTGGCTCATGGTGGTGCTGATCTCAGGCATAGGATTCACCGGCTACATTGCCATGAAGATACTCGGCTCCCGTAAGGGGATCGGCCTCACCGGCTTTCTGGGGGGCCTGGTGTCCAGCACGGCGACGACCGCAACCTTCGCAAAACGGTCGCGGGAGGACGAAGGCGCGGTCGGGCACCTTCCCTACGTACTGGCGGTGCTCCTTGCGTGCTCGACCATGTTCCCCCGCATTATCGTCGAGGTCCTCGTCATAAACGAGCTTCTGGTGGACAAGCTCATCATCATCATGGGGATCATGGCGAGCGCCGGGTTCATTTTCTGCTTCTTCGTCTGGAAGAAGAGCGGTAAGGAAAAAAGCCCGGGGGACAAGAGCGAGGAGGTAACCCACCGCAACCCCTTCAATATCATGCCCGCCCTGAAATTCGGCCTGATCTTCGCCGCCATAGTGTTCATCGCGCGGATCGCGGAGGTGCTCGTCGGCGACAGCGGCATCTACCTGATAAGCGTCCTTACCGGGCTCTCCGACGTGGATCCCATCACCCTCACCATGAGCCAGATATCGCGTGACGATCCTTCAAAACTCGCCCAAGCCACGGTGGCGATCACCCTCGCCGCCTTCGCCAACACCCTGCTCAAGGCGGGGCTGGCCTGGTTCCTCGGCTCAAAAAAGTTTCGCAGAACCATTCTCCTGGGATTCGGCGTAATAATCACGGCCGGGGTGCTGGGCCTGTTTCTCGTCCGCATCATATAATGCGCCAAAGCCCCGGTGACGCATTACATGTTACCCGACATCCGCATCATATCCTCCAATTAAAGAGTGCAAAAACCGAATCATTAAATAATTGGATTAGGGCACATAATTTTTGTAACTTGTGATAAGTCAAAAGACCACATAACAAACTAAATAAATCACTGGATACGTTGTCTCGTTTGTGTATAAGGAACCGGGGTCATTACAGTTAAATAAAAGGAGAGTGCTCTTATGAAAAAAACCATTCCCGCCGTCATCCTGTCGGTTCTGATCCCCGCATTCGCGTTGACCAACTGCACTTCGGAGCAAATGAAGGCCCAGGAGCAGACGCTGAAACTAGTGGTCAACGACCTGAAGAACCAGCTTGAAGCGGAACGGGCGAAGGTGAAGGATCTTCAGAAGCAGATCAACGATCTCACGCAGCAGCTCAATGCGGAAAAGGACAATGTAAAAAAACTTCAAGCCCAGGCGGCTCAAAACAAACAGCAGTTCGAGGCGGAAAAGACGAAAGAGGCAGATCTATTCAAAAGGATCAACGATCTCACACGGCAGCTTGCCGCTGAAAGAACAAAGGAAAAAGGGCTGCAGCGGCAATTGGATGCGCTGAACAGGCAGATTGAGTCCCAGACGGCGGCTGCGGAGAAGGAGCAGAAGCAAAATGAGGCAACATACAACCAACTGCTTCGGAGCCTGAAGGACGAGATCAAGAAAGACGAGGTGATGATCAACAAGTATCAGGACGCGCTCACCATTAATATCGCCGAGCGTATCCTGTTCGACTTCGGCAGGGCGACCATAAAGCCGAAGTATTATCCGGTGCTTGATAAAGTAGGCAAAATACTGCAGAGCCTGCCCGACAAGTTCATCCAGATCGAGGGCCATACGGACAACGTCCCCATAGCCAAGGATTACGTATGGAAATTTCCGAACAACTGGGCCCTGGGCGCGATGCGCGCGATCAACGTGACCACCTATTTCATTGACCATTTCAAGATCAATCCTCAAAGGATCGCGGTCATGTCTTTTTCAAAATACCGGCCTCTCGTTCCCAATACGACCCCGGCGAATAGGGCGAAAAACCGCCGCATCGAGATCGTCATTCTCAACAAGAGCCTTTATCAGGAGATGGAAAGAAAGCACGGGCTGCCGAAATAACTCGGGTTGAGCAAGTAAAGGGCGACTAGGGCTGTGTTATGAATGTAAGATAATACTTCGCCGCCTCCTCAGGCCTTTCGACCATGGGAAGGTGCCCGCATTTCTTCATGATGACGATTTTCGAATTCCTTATCGCCCTTCTGAGCACCCATGCCCCGCTCACGTTAAGCACCCGGTCCGTGCCGCCCCACAGAATGAGGGTCCTGGCGCGTATCCATCGCATCCTGTTTCCCAGCTGCAGCCCGGTATTGATCTCCCTGAAAATCTTCTGGTTGAAGTCCCTGTTGTGAATCGCCATATCCGCAAGATACGACTTTACCGAACCGGGAATATGCGGCTTTTTCACGAACACGAAATCAAGAAGCCTGTCATAATCAGCCGTTGATCCGACAATGAGGGGATTGTATCCCTTTTTCAAATCAATGGAAAGCTCGCTCGGAAACGGGCTTTTCACGCCGCCGGAATCAAAAAGCCCGAGGCTCAGCACATCGCCGAAATAGAACGACGCATACACCCCCGCGATGTTCCCCCCCATTGAATTGCCCGCACAATGAAATTTCTTCAGGCCGATTGTGTGGGCGAACTCATGGAGCCGCACCACCTGGGAGAAAATATCGTACCTGTCGGTCTTGATCCTCGAGCTTTCGCCGAAGCCGGGCAAATCGGGTGCCACCACATGGTACTTTTTCGTGAGGTATCTGGCGAACCGGTCCCAATTGTCCTTATCGGCGCCAAAGCCGTGGAGAAGGAGAACCGACTCCCCCGTCCCTCCTTCAAGATACGCGATTTTATGGTCGCCCACCTGTACCGATTTTTCGCTCAGACCGGCCAAACTCCTTTCGATAAACCTGAAAAACAGGGCAAGGGAGGATGAACAGGAGAATGAAAAAAGAAACAGGGCCGTCCACAGCGGGATGGCTAGTTTTTTCTTTGCGGCATAGGAGTACATATCGGTCAAAAACCTCCGCGTCAGGATTGGAGCAGCGTCATATTGCACAAATATCGAATATGAAAAATTTCATCTGTCAACTATAAAAAACTCCGCAGTAATTACAAATTTTTAATTTACAGGATTTAATAGCATGCTACCCCGGTAGTATGTGTAAATCCTTGCATCCCTTTGATGAAAATTAACTCAACTTAAAACCTGGAATGATACGGATATCAAATAGCCGCCTTGTCGACGACGGGGGGAGAACGCTCATGTTACGGGGCGTCAACCTCGGCGGAAGCTCGAAGATACCCGCGAGTCCGGCCGGCGCCACGCACCTGTGCGACGACTTTTTCAATTATAAGAATGTCTCCTTCGTGGGAAGGCCCTTCCCCCTTGAGGAGGCCGACGAGCATTTCGGAAGGCTCAGAAATTGGGGATTCACGTTCATCCGGCTCATCGTGACATGGGAGGCAATCGAGCACGAGGGGCCGGGAAAATACGACGGGGAATTCCTCGAGTATCTCAGATCGATCGTAACAAAAGCGGGCGAATTCGGATTCGCCGTACTCATAGACCCCCATCAGGACGTATGGAGCAGGTGGACCGGAGGGGACGGGGCGCCGGGCTGGACGCTTGAGAATGTCGGGTTCAATTTACAGAGCGTCACCGAAACCTGCGCCTCACCCGAACCACGTTCCTCAAAGGACGATTCGTCCGAGTTGATCTGGTTAACGAACGCCACGAAGCTGGCGACCTCCACCATGTACACCCTGTTTTTCGGCGGCAACGATTTCGCCCCCTTAACGCTCATCGAGGGCGTACCGGTCCAGGAATTTTTACAAAACAGTTACATCAACGCCATGCGGCAGATCGCAAAAGCCTTGAGGGGCATCGATTGCGTGATCGGCTATGAAGCCATGAACGAACCCCACCACGGCTACATTGGATTCGAGGACATCGCCAGGCCTATGACCGCCTTTAATTACTTTGTGTCCCCGAGCCCCTTTCAGTCTATGCTCCTGGGTATGGGCATCTATCAAAAGCAGGAATCCCAGCTATGGAGAAGAAAGCTTTTCGGCTCAAGCCCTCTGGATCACGAGATCGCCGGCACCGAGGCGGTCAGGGTCTGGCATAATTTTTACAGCTGCGTCTGGTGCGAGAACAAGGTGTGGGATTTCGATAAAAAAGGAAATCCACACATACTCAGGCGCCGGCATTTTTCGGAGGTCAACGGGAGGAGGGTCGACTTTTCCTCGGATTACCTGCTGCCGTTTGTAAAACGTTTCGCCGACGGCATCAGGGAAGAGGTCCCGGGCGCAATAATATTCTTCGAAGGGGAGCCGGCGGGGGACATATTCGGCCTTAGCGAGGGTGAGCTTGAAAACTGTGTATTTGCGCCACACTGGTATGACGGCCTATGCCTTCTTAAAAAAAGGTATTGGAGTTTCATAGGCGTCGACATCGATAAAAAAAAATTGGTGATCGGGAAGAGGAGGGTAAAAAAATCGTTTGCCAAACAGCTGAAGCGCTTCAGGGCGCTTTCCGATTCATGGCTCGACAAAAAGCCGGTCATTATCGGCGAGATCGGGATACCCTTCGATCTTAACAGAGGACGCGCATACCGCAGGGGAAATTTCTCAAAGCAGATCGCGGCCATGGACAGGAGCCTGTCCGCGGCGGACAAGTCCCTTCTGGGATATGCGATATGGAACTACACCTCCGACAACGATAATGAGCACGGGGACCATTGGAACGGGGAGGATCTTTCTATTTTCAGCCGCGACCAGCAGTTCGACAAAAACGACATAAATTCAGGAGGCAGGGCGCTGGCCGCGGTGGTCAGGCCCTATCCGGTGGCCTGCGCTGGAGAGGCGCTGAGACTCTCCTTTGACATCAAAACCAGGATTTTCCGGTTTCGCTTCAGGCATGACCCGGGGAGCGAAGCCGAAACCGAGATCTTCGTGCCCGCGTACCACTTCCCTGAGGATTATCGGGTGATCGTATCAGACGGCAGCTTCCGCAAGGAAGCTGCCGGGCAGAGGCTCTATTATCAGCACACCCAGATGCGCGAGGAGCATGTTATACAGATCATGCCGAGCTCAAACAGTTCCAGCCCTGAAATTTCCTGAATTAAATCGAGGGGCTACTCTCGCAAAGCCGCAAAGATCCGGATCATCTGCGAACGAAGACGCGCGTTCCCGGATATTTTTTTATAAAGGTCTTGATAAGATGCAGCCGCTTTATCAATTCGCGGTATTTTTTTCTGTCTCTCTCCCGCTTTTTATCGAAGTTTCCGAATTCATACCGTATGATATCCGACCGGATCTCCCCCTTGAACATCCGGTACATGGATATCCTCAGCCCCTTGAACATAAAGCTGACGCGCCCCTCCTTGACGAAGCGCCTGACGCTCACCCTCACGAAGGTGGTATCGAGGAACTGGAGTGACCTGAATTTGGATGCCCGCTTCACGAACTCACAGTCCTCGGCGAGAACCACGCTCTCGTCAAAGCCGCCGAGCCGATCGAACAGTCTCCTGCTCACGAGTATGCAGAACCCGAAAACCTCGGGGTTGATCCTTCGCTCGAGGCGAATGATCGTATAAATGAGCCGGTGGATGATCCTGTCCGGAAGCTGGGTGGAGAGGGGCCTGAACTCACATGAGGCGAGGTCGTAGAACTTGTCCTGAATCTCACGGTATGCATTCTCCAGAAATTTGGACGGAAGAATGACGTCCGCGTCCAGGAAAAAAAGAAATTCGCCTGCGGCCGCGCGTGCGCCCGAGTTTCTCCCCACTCCCGGGAGTCCTCCCCTTACCACCCTGGCACCGTATGCCTGAGCGATAGATACGGTCTGATCATTCGAGCCCGCATCCGACACGATGACCTCGAAGCCCTGGAAGCTCTGCTTTTTGAGTGACTCCAGGAGCTTGGGAAGATATTTTTCCTCGTTCAAGGTCGGTACGATTATGCTTATTTTTGCCCTGTTATCCATATCCAAATCCAAAACATTTCCGATTTTTATTTTATCTACAAAATTTAAATACATGATTTAAAATTACTTCCCCCCGCTTCTTCTCAAGCGGGGGAAATTTTTCATTATAATCACTATAGCCAAATTTTTATTCATTTGCATCTCGTCGAATCATTAATCAGTAAGAAAAGATCCCGAGAACTGTGTTACTCGACAATCGCATAAAAACGAACCGCTCCGTACGCTGAATTACAGGCTACTTAGTAAAAAACCTCCGCAAGAAATTTCTTCATCTCGTCCCATGATTTCCTGTCCGCTTCCGCGTTATAGGCCAGAGGAAGATGGTACTTTTTCCCGATGGCGGTGGCGGCGGGATTCGTGAAGCTGTGCATGGCGCCGGGATAAATGATGATCCTGTAATCCGCATCCGCGTCCTTCATCTTTTTCTTGAACTCCTCGATCTGCTGCGGTGGGACGAACTTGTCCTCCGAGCCCTGCATAACGAGGATTTTGGCCTTGATCTCGCCCGGTTTCGCGGCCTCCACCGCTCCCAGGGTGCCGTGGAAGCTCACGACCCCTCTGAGGTCCGCACCCTGGCTGGCCATATTCAGCACCACGCCGCCGCCGAAGCAGTAACCGACCGCCGCGATGCGGCTGGGATCAACCGTCGGCTGCTTTTTGAGCAGGTCCAGCGCGGCAAGGAACCTCGCCTTCTCAATCTTGATATTTTTCGCAACCGCCGAGGAAAATTTTTTCGCGGTATCGGGATGAACGGTGACCCTGCCCTTCCCGTACATGTCCACGGCAAAGGCCGTATATCCGAGCTGGGCGATCATCCGAGCGCGCCGTCTGGCGTAGTCGTTCAATCCCCACCATTCATGCACCACCAGCACGCCGGGCCTCCTTCCCTTTATTGAATCGTCATACGCGAGGTATCCCCTCATCACCATTCCCCTCGCCTTGTATACGATCGTTCTTCCCCTGACCTTGGCTTGTGCGGGAGTGAATGCGGCCGCATACGCCACAACCAGCGTGCTGATCAGAACAATGGCTGCGTTTTTCATTTATACACCTCCATAAAAAAATGTGCGGAACCTTGTCCCCATGTGCAGCATGCACCTCTCAAAATCAAAACGTAAAAAACATTCTGCCCGCTTAATCCAGGCATTGATGCGGCGCTTGTATTCGGAAACGGTCCGGCCGCATTTGTATCAAGTTACTGCAAAAACCAAAAAAAGAAAAATTAAAGTTATATATAAAATAAAAAAATACAGCGCCTCATCACGAAGACATTTTGCTATACGGATTTTTAAATAGTTTGTAACTACTCAGGTATAATAATGGAACCGCCGATGAACGCAGATGCCTCGACAAGCTCGGCAACCG
>CAZHAD010000053.1:8248-10330 GCA_964529965.1 uncultured Leptospirales bacterium
CGGTCGGTGAGCCTGTCGAACCGTCGGCGTGAATCGGCGGTTGCCGTTTTAAGATTAATAACTGAGTAATTATAATAATTTTGAATATGAAGGCAATACGGGCATATAATTTGACTTTGTCGATCATATGATTTATTATAATATAAGTTTGATGTTTTTAAAAACAGGATGCTGCTTTGGATGGAATAATAAAAAGAGCACACATTAAAAAAACCGCGGACGAGCAAAGGTCGTTACATCAAATCCTGATTGAAACCAGGAAGGAACGACATGCTTAAACAATCTCCAATACCACGACTTCTAATCAAACGATGGAGGAAAAGAGTGAAAAGAAGGACGCCCGGTGCAAAAACCGTATATTACAATCCAGCAACGGGGAAAGAGCTGGGCCGGGCTTCACACACCGACCTCGCCGCAATACCGTTCATGATGGCTGATGCCCGCAATGCGCAGAGGGAATGGGCCTTGCTCCCGTTCAGGGAACGGAAAAGGCGCATCCTGAAAATCAGGGATTATATCGTCCGGAACGCGGACGATATCGCCGCGGTGATAAGCAAAAATTCCGGCAAACCCAGAATCGACGCGCTTGCCACAGAGGTGCTGCCGTCCGCCCTGTCCGCCGAGTGGTATGCAAAAAACGCGCACAAGCTTCTGAAGCGCGAAAAAATCCCCTCCTCGAGCCTGCTTTTTTCCAACAAGCGGAACGTGATCGAACGGCAGCCTTTCGGCGTGGTGGGCATTATCAGCCCCTGGAACTATCCCTTCTCAATCCCGTTCGGCGAGATCATCATGGGGATGATGGCCGGGAATGCGGTCATGCTCAAGGTTTCCGCCGCAACTACAATGGTCGGGCTTGAGATCGAAAAAATAATGAAAAAAGGCGGCCTGCCGGCCGGCCTCTTCCATCTTTTGATCGGATCGGGCGGCGATATTCTCACCGCGATGCTGGACGGCGGGATCGACAAGATATTTTTCACGGGCTCGACTGCAACCGGCAGCACGGTGATGCAGAAGGCCGCACAGCATGTGACGCCGGTGTCCCTCGAGCTCGGCGGCAAGGATGCCATGATAGTCCTCCCCGACGCCGACCTCGAGCGCGCGGCGAACGGGGCGGCCTGGGCCGGATACCAGAACGCCGGGCAGTCATGCGGAGCGGTCGAGCGGCTCTACGTTCATGAAGCCGTATACGAGCGGTTCATGCGGCTGCTTTCGGAAAAAACCGAGGCCGTACGCTTCGGCAGGGACACTGACCATAACGTGGAAATGGGCGCGATGACCACACGATCGCAATGGGAGACGGTCAACCGCCACGTCGAGCATGCCCTGCGCAAGGGAGCCAGGATCATCGCGCAGTCGGACAGGGGGAAAAAAGTGCGCGGATCATTCTATCCGCCCATGCTGCTGGCGAACGTGGACCATTCAATGGAGATCATGCGGGAAGAGACCTTCGGCCCCGTCATACCGGTGATGAAATTCAGCTCCGAGGAGGAGGCCATACGTCTGGCGAACGATTCCGACATGGGCCTGACGGCCTCGGTCTGGACGAAAAACACCAGGCTAGCAAAAAAAATAGCCCTCAGGCTCAACGCGGGAGTGGTCACCATCAACGACCACCTCTATTCGCACGGGCAGCCCGAAACGCCGTGGGGGGGATGGGGAAAATCAGGCATCGGATTCACCCATTCCAAGCTCGGGCTCATGGAGATGACCAGGGCCAAGCTGGTAAACTGGGACGTGCTCCCCTCGCGGAGGAACATCTGGTGGTTCCCCTACGACCGGATGACCTATAAGGGGCTCAAGGATGCCCTCAGGTTCGCGTTCCCCGGGTCCGTGGGCGATATCCTCTCCGGAGGATTCGGCCTTATTACCTTTATGATGAAAAAAATGTTCACCAGGTGGAAGACGACCTAAGCCTGCCGGCTGCTCCGGTCCGCAAAGAGAGGTAAAAGCCTTCTGTGCAGGCTGCATATCATGCATGCGCATGATAAATAGACTCGTTGTAAATCTACCATGTCATTTCGAACGAATGTGAGAAATCCTTATGCAACCATCAATTATATCAGATTTCTCCTCGCGTTGCTC
>CAZHAD010000053.1:10430-17853 GCA_964529965.1 uncultured Leptospirales bacterium
CAAAACCGTTGTAATGCGAAAAATGAGGATGCTTTTCACCATGTTTCATGCAGCAGGGAAGAAACCCCGGAAAATTTTTTCCTGCATTCGATAATTATTATTGAAACAAAACGAAAGGTTGATTATTCAGTATATTAATGCGAAACGGGATGATCAATGTTCTCGATTGTTTCTCATGCACACCGTCCCCGTCAGCGCCGGATCTTTACAGCGCTATCGAATCAGTCGCTTTTTGCAAGCATGCGCAGACTTCCGCATTGATTCGATTTAATGCAGGGTGCCCCGACTCACGGCGCCCCGCGATTTTCAGTACAGCAAAGATGGAAAATCAGACTCTCGCCATGAGGAGGCAGCAATGAAAAAAAACTCCGGGTTACCGTCGTTGATAATCAACACCGTCAGGACCCTGTCCATGGACGCGGTGCAGAAGGCCAACTCGGGTCATCCGGGCACCCCGATGGCCCTAGCCCCGCTCGCCTACGTGATCTGGAATGATTTTCTGAAATTTAATCCGGCCAATCCCGCCTGGACTAACCGCGACCGGCTGATTCTGTCCGCCGGCCACGCCTCGATGCTCCTGTACAGCATACTCTACATCACCGGTTACGACGTGTCGCTCGATGACATCAAAAGCTTCAGGCAGCTCCACAGCAAGTGCCCGGGGCATCCTGAATTCGGGCTGACACCGGGCGTCGAGACCACCACGGGGCCCCTGGGCCAGGGGGACGGGACATCGGTCGGCATGGCGATCGCGGAAAAATGGCTCTCCAACCGCTTCAACCGGCCCGGTTTCGATATCATAGACTACACAATTTACGCAATAACCAGCGACGGGAGCATGATGGAGGGAGTCGCCAGCGAGGCCGCGTCCCTGGCCGGCCACCTGGGACTCTCGAATCTCATATGGATGTACGACAACAATCACATCAGCATCGAGGGATCCACCTCGCTCGCGTTTTCGGAGGACCTGGAGGCCCGGTTCCGCGCATACAACTGGAACACGTTTCATGTCAGGGACGTCAATGACCTCAAAGCCCTCGGAAGGGCGCTGCGCGGCGCGGCCGACGAAAGGGAGCGTCCCTCCATCATCATCGTGGACAGCCACATCGCGTACGGAAGCCCGAACAAGCAGGACACGGCCGCGGCCCACGGCGAGCCCCTGGGCGAGGACGAGGTGCGCGCGACGAAAGTAAACTACGGATGGGATCCCGATAAAAAATTCTTCATTCCTGATGAGATAATGAAATACCGCGGAGAGATGATCGAGCACGGGGCCGCGCTCGAAAAGGAATGGCGGAAAAAATTCAGCGCGTACGCCGAGCGATATCCCGAGTTGGCGAAAGAGTTCGAAATGCTTTTGCAGGGAAGGCTTCCCGAGGGATGGGACGCCGGCCTGCCTGAATTCCCCTCGGACGGGAAGGGGATCTCGACCAGGGTTGCGAGCGGCAAGGCCTTGAACGCGGTCGCCGGAAAAATACCGTGGCTCATGGGCGGCTCGGCCGACCTCGCTCCTTCCACCAAGACGCTCATCGACGGCGCCTCAAGCTTCGAAAAGGGTGTCTACGACGGCAGGAATTTCCACTTCGGCATACGCGAGCACGCTATGTCCGCGATCGCCAACGGGCTTTCCCTGAGCGGCCTGAGGGCGTACGCATCCACCTTCCTCATATTCTCGGATTACATGCGTCCCTCATTGAGGTTCTCGGCCCTCATGCGGCAGCCGGTCATATATATCTTCACCCACGACAGCATAGGCCTGGGCGAAGACGGGCCCACGCACCAGCCGATCGAGCACCTCGCCTCGCTGCGCGCTATCCCGAGGATGAGGGTCGTGCGTCCGGCGGACGCCAATGAGGCGAGCATCCTGTGGAAATACGTCATGGGGCTTCGCGACCAGCCGGCCGCGCTGATCCTGACAAGGCAGAACATCCCGGTAATCGACCGGAACAAATATGCGCCTGCGGCCGGCGCGCTTCGCGGCGCCTATGTGCTCGCCGACGGCGGCGGCACTCCCGACGTCATTCTCATCGGCACCGGCTCCGAGGTCCAACTCTGCCTGCAGGCGTATGAGAAGCTGAAAAGCGAGGGGATAGCGGCCAGGGTCGTGAGCATGCCGTGCTGGTCCCTGTTCGATGAACAGGACGCGGAATACCGTGAATCGGTGCTGCCCCGGTCCGTGCAGGCAAGGGTTGCGGCCGAGGCGGGAGCGACCATGGGCTGGGAGCGCTACATCGACATCGGCGCGGGGGGCAGAATCCTGGGGCTTGATGATTTCGGCGCATCCGCGCCGCTCGGCGACATAATGAAGGAATTCGGATTCACCGCGGAGAATCTCATCGGCCTGGCGAAGAAGAGCATGGAAAGGGCGGCGCAGGTGAAACAGGCGCGGGTTTAATGAATTCTTTGCATAATGAATCGGGGGGCCATCCGGCGCGTAGGAAGCAGCATTCCGCGTGCCGCCCTCCGGAGCGCACATTACTCAGGAGAACGCCATGAATACCGCAACAAAGGAAACAGTCATCGACAGCAAAAACCTTCAATCCTGCGACCTTCAGATGGAGGAGAGGGAGGTAAAGCCCTTCAACCTCGTTATTTTCGGGGGAGCCGGGGACCTGAGCCAGAGGAAGCTTTTGCCCACTCTGAGCCATCTTTTCAGGAACAAGGAGCTTGTGCAGGATTTCTCCGTACTGGGCGTCGGCAAACAAGAAATGGACGACGCCTCCTATCAGTTATTCACCCGCAAGGCCCTGACCAGGTACTCGGAAGAGCCGCTTGACGACAAGGCGTGGACCGGCTTCAGCGGGCACCTGCATTACCACTCCATGGATCTTACGAAAGACGACGGCTACAAAACCCTGCGAAAGAAAATCGCGCATGTCACTATCCCGGACGACGCGGGAAGGAAAAACGTGATCTACTACATGGCGGTGCCGCCCGGGCTTATGCCCGAAATCGTAAAGATGATGAAAACTCACGGCCTTTCGGACGGCGAGCTGACGACCAAGATCCTCGTGGAAAAGCCTTTCGGACGCGACCAGGACTCCGCGGTCGCGCTGAACCGGACGCTCTTCGAGGTGTTCAACGACGACCAGATATACCGGATCGACCATTATCTGGGCAAGGAAACCGTCCAGAATCTGATCTTCTTCCGTTTTTCGAATAACATATTCGAGCCGCTATGGAACAGGCGTTACATAGACAACGTCCAGATTACGGTCGCCGAATCCATCGGTATCGAGCACCGGGGCGCATTTTACGAGCAGTCGGGAGTCGTCCGCGACATCATGCAGAACCATATCATGCAGCTGATCGCGCTGGTGGCGATGGAGCCGCCCGTGGGATTCAAGGCCGATTACATGCGCGACGAGCGGGTCAAGGTATTCCGCTCGTTCAGAAAGATGGATGATTCATTCATCGACGAAAATACCGTACAGGGCCAGTACGGCGAAGGAACGCTCGACGGCGAAAAGGCCGTCGCCTACCGTGACGAAAAAAACGTCGCAGCGGATTCCGTCACCCCGACCTTCATCGCCGCAAAATTATACCTGGACAACTGGCGGTGGGCGGGGGTACCCTTCTACGTCAGGACGGGAAAGAGGCTCGCGAAAAGGCTGACGGATATCGTGGTTCAGTTCAAGCAGCCTCCGCTCCGGCTTTTCGGAAGCGCGAACGACCAGCTCTATCCGAATATACTCACCCTGACCATCCAGCCGGAGGAGGAGATATCCCTGAAGATGGGAATAAAGTATCCGCACGAGAACAACAGGGTTTACCTGGCAGAAATGAAATTCAACTATAATCAGATTTTCGGAATAAAGCCGCATCCGGCGTACGAGCGCCTTATCCTCGACTGCATGAGGGGGGACCAGACCCTGTTCGCGCGGGAGGACGGGATCGAGGCGATGTGGGAGATCGTCGACCCCATCATCAGGCGGTGGGAAAAGCATCCGCGCACGGATTCCCCGAACTACGCGGCAGGAACGTGGGGCCCGAAAGAATCGGACCGGCTTCTTGAAAAGGAGGAACGCCGGTGGCACACCGCCTGACAAGAGAGCGGCCGGAGGGAATACGAATGAAGAAAAAAATTCTGATATCCGACATCGACGGGCTTGAGGACCTTGCGGGATCGCTCTGGATCGAACAGTGCACCAATGCCCTGAGGAGGAACAAGACGTTTTCGGCGGCCCTGTCCGGCGGTTCGACGCCGATCCCCTTCTACCGGAAGCTGGCTGACATGGTCGACCCTGAGCTGTGGATAAGCACCCATATCTTCCAGGTGGACGAACGCTTCGTTCCCCGGGACCATCCGGACAATAATTTCCGCATGATCCGGCGGACACTGACGGACAGGGCTCCGATACCAGCGGCCAACCTGCACCCTGTCCCCATCGCGGAATCGCCCGAGGAGTCCGCCCGGCTCTACGAATCCGATCTGCGGAAATTCTTCAACCCCCCTCCCGGCAAGATGCCGAGGTTCGATCTGATTCTCCTGGGGATCGGGGCGGACGGGCACACCGCGTCGATCTTTCCCGGGAGCGGGGTCGTTCGGGAAAAGCAGCATTTCACCGCCGCGGTAATCCTTGATGAAGAAAAGCACCACCGCATCACCCTGACCCTGCCGGTATTGAACCGCGCGGCCCTGGTGCTCTTCCTGGCGACCGGCAGAGCCAAGTCCGGCGTTATAAAGAATATACTCGGTGAGCTCGACGCGGGCATGCCGGCGTCTATGGTCGGTTCAGGAGATGGCCCGGTCGTATACCTTCTCGATCATGAGGCGGCTTCTGAGCTGCCGAAGGAGACGGTTGAAAAATATGCATCATAACACCGGGGTCGGATCCGACGCCCCGGAGATAAAAGGAGGTCTGATGGAAAAGTTCATCATACCCGCGGTCATAGCGGGCGATGTGCGGGAGCTGAACCGCATGTTTGATTCGGTCAAGAAGTTTGCTTCACTGATCCAGCTCGACATTATGGACGGCAATTTTGTGCAGAACAGGTCCCTTGACTTCGATTTCGACCTGCAGGAGGACAGTGCGATCTTCGAGGCGCACTGCATGGTCACCGAGCCCGAGCAATGGATCGAGCGTATCTGGCGCCATGCGCACACGATAATCGTGCATTTCGAATCGTGCCTCAATCCAGGCAGGATAATCGACCTGATAAAAAAAAAGGGATGCAGGGCGGGTATGGCCATCAAGCCTGAAACCAGGGTCGAAGCGATCGGCCCGATCCTGAATGACCTTGACCAGGTCCTGGTGATGACCGTGGACCCCGGATTCTATGGAAGCCCGTTCATTCCGGAGACGAGCGTCAAGGTGGAGAAGCTGAGGGGCCTCGCGCCGGCGATGGACATAGAAGTCGACGGCGGCATAACCCCGCAGACCATAGGGTTCATGAACGCCGCCGGGGCGAACAAATTCGTGTCCGGCTCATTTGTTATGAAATCGGATGACGTCGGCAAGGCAATTGCACAATTACAGGAAAAAATCGGAATTCGAGACCGTTAAAATATTCGTTAGGAGGAAGATTAATGAAAATATTCATAGACAGCGCGGAAATCGACGAGATAAAACAGACCTATGAGTGGGGGGTCACCGACGGCATAACCACCAACCCCAGCCTTCTCAAGCGCGCGGTGGACCGCAGGGTCGCCGGGGGTGAAAAAATCGACATTAGAAAATACCTTGAAACGATTCTAAAAACGGCCAAGGGAACGCCCGTGAGCCTGGAGGTCACCGAGCGGAAGGCGGGAAAAATGATCGAGCAGGGCCAGCGGCTCTACGACATGTTCAACCGCGTGGCGAAAAACGTGTACATAAAAATACCGGTGAATCCCTCATTTAGTGAAGATGAAGACATCCATTTCGACGGGGTTGAAGCGATCAGGGCCCTTACGCGAAAGGGCATTCCCGTCAACTGCACCCTGATCTTCACTCCCGAGCAGGCGCTTCTGGCGGCCAAGGCGGGGGCGAAGTTCCTCTCCCCCTTCGCCGGCAGGGTCGACGATAATCTGCGCAAAAAAATGAACATCGATTTCGATAAGTCCGAGTACTATCCCGAAGGTGGAATGGCCCGGAACGACGCGGTCGTCGACGACAACGGCATCGTGTCGGGCATAGACCTCGTGCGCAAATGCGTGCAGATCGTCACCCATTACGGCCTCGAGTCAGAGGTGCTTGCCGCGTCCCTGCGCAATCCCCGCCAGGTCAGGGAAGCGGCGCTCGCGGGCGCGCATATAGGTACGCTCCCGTTTGCGGTGATCAAGAATATGCTCAAGCATGAAAAGACCTACGAAGGCATGAAAAGCTTCACCCGGGACATCGTTCAGGAATACGCCGATTTAAAATAAATTGCCGTCAGCCTGCTTGAAATGTATCTTGAAGAAATGGGGATGCCCCGTAGGGAACGGTCGCGATCGTTCCCTCCCATAATAAAATCGAGGGGAATATCAGATGTCGGAAGAATCCATTTTGACGAATGAAGAGACAGCGGGGATTTACGATGTGATCGTCATCGGCGGAGGGCCGGCCGGATTGAGTGCGGCCATGTACACCTCCCGGTCCGGGCTGCGTACGATCGTTATCGACAAAAACCCGAGCGCGGGGGCTCTCGGCTCGGCGCACAAGATCGAAAATTATCCGGGCATGGCCTCGCCGCTCAGCGGTGGGGACCTGCTCGCCGTGTTCCGTGAGCAGGCGGAATCCTTCGGCGCCGAAATTATAAAAGACCAGGTAATGGGCGTTGATTTTGAATCCGATCCGAAGGAGGTGTTCACCAATTCGGGGAGCTTCCACGCAAAAACGGTGATCATCGCGACAGGGTCGATGGGAAGAAAGCCCTCGCTTGAGGGCGAGGAGAGGCTGCGCGGGCGCGGCGTAAGCTACTGCGCCACGTGCGACGCACCGTTCTATAAAAACCGCGAGGTGGCGGTAGCCGGCGAGCTCGCCCAAATCGTCGAAGAGATCGATCATATATCGAAATTCGCAAAAAGGGTCCATATCATCACTCCGAGCAGAAGCGCGACGAGTGAAGAGGACGAGATTTTAGGCCGGCACCCCAACATAGAGCTGAGGCTGGGCTGCAACATGAAGGAGATACGTGGATCAGAAAAAGTGGAAAGCATTCTCATTTCCTGCGCTCACGGCGCGGAGGAGGAGATACCGATCGAGGGGATATTCATCTACCTGCGCGGAAACCAGCCGGTCGTCGATTATCTGTACGGAGCGGTTGAGATGGCGGACGGATGCATCATCTCGAACTCCAGAGACATGTCCACATCGGTAAAGGGGGTTTACGCCGTCGGGGACGTGACCTGCAAAAAAATCAGGCAGGTGGTGGTCTCCGCCTCGGAGGGCTGCATAGCGGCACTTTCGGCCGAGCAGTATATCTACCAGAGGGACCGGGTGCGCACCCAATGGTCGAC
>CAZHAD010000053.1:17953-19568 GCA_964529965.1 uncultured Leptospirales bacterium
AAATATCAATACGTGATCGTAGGCGGAGGCCTGGCGGGGACATCCGCAATCGAAGGGATCAGGGAGAAGGACAAGTCGGGTGCCATCCTCTTAATCGGCAAAGAAAAAGACATGCCATACGACCGGCCGCCCCTGTCGAAAAAACTCTGGTCAGGCAAAAAGAAGGTTGAAGATATTTTTCTGCATGACGGGTCCTTCTATAAAGACAGCAATGTCGAATTGGCCCTGGGGTCGAACGTCACCGGCCTGGACAGCGGGAAGAAAAGGATAACGACCGGCGGCGGGGATGAAATCCATTATACGAAGCTGCTCCTCGCAACCGGCGGCTTTCCGCGCAGATTGGAAATTCCCGGCGGAGATCTGGACGATATATGCTACTACCGCACCCTGGAGGACTACAGGAGAATACGGGGCATGGCCTCGGAAGGAAAGGGGGCGGTGGTCATCGGCGGAGGCTTCATAGGCTCCGAGATCGCGGCGGCGCTCAGCATGAACAAGCTCAAGGTCACCATGATATTCCCGGAGGAGTATCTGGTGCAGAGGATTTTTCCCGAGGGCCTCGGCATGTCCATCCAGAAAATATATTCCGGGCGCGGGATCACCGTACTGAACCAGGACGAGCCGGAGTCGTTCGAAAAAAAATCAGGCCGGATAACGACCAGGACCAAAAAGGGGGAAGAAATTCAATCGGATATCGTCATCGCGGGAATCGGGATCGTCCCCTCCCTGGACCTGGCACGACAGGGAGGCGTACGCACCGACAACGGCATCGTGGTCGATGAATATCTCGCCACGACCGATCCCGACATCTACGCGGCGGGCGACAATGCCAGCTTCATGTCCTCCGCGCTCGGGCAGAGGATGAGGGTGGAGCACTGGGACAACTCGATCGCCCAGGGCAGGGCCGCGGGCAGGAACATGGCGGGTGCGGGGGAGAAGTTCGATTATATTCCCTATTTCTTCTCCGACCTCTTTGAATTCGGATACGAGGCCGCCGGTGTGATCGATTCACGACTTGAAACCTTTGCGGACTGGGAAAAAGAGAACGATACAGGCGTGATATATTACCTGAAAGACGACACCGTCAGGGGCGTGATGCTCTGCAACGTGTGGGAAAAAATCGACTCGGCCCGGGAGCTGATCAGGAAACAAAAAAAGGTGGAGCCCCAAGAGCTCAAGGGAATAATACCAATGTAAAATACCCACGCAGCAGAGCTGCGGGGTATTTTTTCACATAATGTTTTGCGCGCCTCAACCCCGGAGCAGTGCTCCGTGGTTTTCGGACGCGCTGTGATAAGGGAGGCGCACATGCTTACTGATTCTAATTGCGCTCAGGTGGACAAGTCATCGCCTCCGATTGTCGTCGAAGAGGCGCGGAAATTGATGGAAGAGGTGCCGGGCTGGGAGATGAGGGATTCGATGATAACGCGGGAATTCAAGTACAAGAATTTCTCCGAGGCCATGAGGTTCGTCAACAGGGTCGCGGATCTGGCGGAAGGCCAGGACCACCATCCCGACATCCATATCTCCTATAACAAGGTCAGGCTGGATCTGTCGACCCATAAAATCGGCGGACTGTCCATGAACGATTTCATCATGGCGGCGAAGGTCAATC
>CAZHAD010000053.1:19668-23333 GCA_964529965.1 uncultured Leptospirales bacterium
GTTGCGCTTGCAGCGCAGGGTGCGAATATCACGATCCACTACCGTGATTCAAAGGGTGAGGCTGAAGAGCTGCGGCGGGAGCTGGAGCAGTATGAGGTCGAATGCCGGCTCATCCGTGCCGATTTCACGAAAAGGTCGGAGTATGAAGGTCTGGTTGACGCCGCGTTCGAAAAGGCCGGCCGTCTGGACATCCTTGTGAACAACGCCTCCATATTCCCCTACCAGACGCTGCGCGATCTCACCTGGGAGGACCTGGCGGCCTGCATACAAGTCAACGCATGGGTTCCCTTTTATATCGGACGGAAGTTCGCCATCAGGGCGGGGAGCGGAACCGTGGTGAACATACTGGACTCAAGAATCGGGTCGCTTGATTTGAACCATGCGGCCTATCTGCTGAGCAAGCAGATGCTGGAATCCCTCACGAGGCTGATGGCCCTTGAATTCGCTCCGGGGATCAGGTTCAACGGGGTGGCGCCGGGCGTAATTCTTCCGCCGCCGGGCAGGGACAACCGCTCCATCGAAAAACTGATCCCCCCGCTGCCTTTGAAGCGGCAGGGCGAGGCGAGCGAAATCGCGGATGCCGTGCTCTTCCTTATCAGAAACGAGTACGTGACGGGTGAGGTGCTGTACGTCGACGGCGGCGGGCATCTTGCCGGCACATGACGGAGCTTCACCATGGATACGATCATGATCAAGGACCTGCTGGCGCGCTGCATCATCGGCATACACGATGAGGAAAGGCGGGACAGGCAGGACGTCATCATCAATATCACCCTGTCGGCCAATCTTTCGAAGGCGTGTAAAAGCGACCGGTTCGAGGATACGATCGATTACAGCGCCGTTAAAAAAAAGGTCCTTGAAATGGCCGAGAATTCGCAATTCTTCCTGATCGAGGCGCTTGCAGACCGGATCGCGGCGATATGCCTCGATACAAACGGCGTTCAAGGGGTGCGGGTTTTGGTGGAGAAGCCCTCCGCCCTCCGTTTTGCAAGAAGCGTTGGAGTGGAAATCTACAGGGAACGGGAATAGATCAATGCCGACCGCGTACATCGGTGTAGGGTCAAACATTCTACCGGAAAAAAACATAAAAAGGGCCCTGGCATACCTTTCACAGCACGAGCGGATCACCGGCATCTCCACCTTCTATCGGACCATGCCGTTTGACCGGCCGGGCGACCCCCCCTTTTACAACGGTGTCGTCAGGATAGCGACCGCCGCGGGCCCGCGGAACCTCAAATTTCACGTTCTACGGAACATCGAAAAGAGGCTTCACCGACAAAGAACAAAGGATAAATCAGCCCCCAGGACCATTGACCTTGACCTGCTCGTGTATGAAGACATGGTGATGGATGACGGTGAATTACAGATACCCGATCCGGGAATTCTGGAAAGGCCTTTTGTGGCCGCGCCTTTGTACGAGCTTGCGGGAGATCTGATCCTGCCCGGATGGGACACGCCCGTGCGCGTAATCGCGGAACGATTGAAGGATCAAGGCATGAGGCCTATGCACGAATATACAAAACAACTTAGGAGGATCATTCATAATGGACTGCGCAAAAGTGGAGCGCCTGATAAGGGAGCTGCTGATTGAGATAGGAGAGGACCCGGACCGGGAGGGACTGATAAAGACGCCCCGGCGGTTCGCCGAATCCATCAAGTACCTGACCTCCGGGTATAAAGCAGACATCAAGGAGGTGATCAACCAGGCCATCTTCACCCAGAAATTCAACAACATGGTGCTTGTCAAGGATATAGAGCTGTACAGCCTGTGCGAGCACCATCTCCTTCCCTTTTTCGGTAGGTGCCACATCGGCTACATATCGAAAGGAAAAATCTTAGGCGCAAGCAAGCTTCCCCGGATCGTGAACATGTATTCGCAAAGGCTTCAGACCCAGGAGCGCCTGACCGACCAGATAGCCCACGCCATAAACGACAACATCGATACCTTCGGCGTGGGGGTGGTGATCGAGGCCAGGCACCTGTGCATGATGATGAGGGGCATAGAAAAGCAGAATTCGAAGATGATCACCTCTTCCGTCCTCGGCCTCTTCCGGGAATCCGCCGCGACCAGGAGCGAATTCCTGTCCCTGATTTACGGGCAGCATACCGCATTCTCATAGTATGCGCGGCCGCCTTTCCGCACCTACCATTTAATGACGGCACTGATGATGTCGATGAGCGTCTGCGGATACACGCCGATCCATACGATGAGGACGGTCATCACGCACAGCGCGGCGCCGCCCGCCGGAGACGAGATGAATATACCCTCCCCCGCCTTCACCTCGTCGTCCTTTCCCGCGTACATTGCCGCGACGATCCTCATATAATAATAAAGGCTTATGGCGCTGTTTACGATGAGAATGACGACCAGGGTCCATATGCCGGACTGCACGCCGGCCACGACCAGATAATATTTGGCGAGAAAGCCGGCGGTAAGGGGAATGCCCGCAAGGGAGAGGAGCGCGGCGGTCATGGCGGCGGCGAGCCAGGGCCTTCGCCAGAAGAGCCCCCGGTAATCATCGAGGGAATCGGCGTCCCTCCGGATGCCGGAGAGCACGGCAACCACGCCGAACGCCACGAGCGTTGTAATGAAATAGGACACGAGATAGAAGGACGACGCCTCGATCGCGATGCTCCCCCCGGCGATGAAGGCGACCAGGAGATAGCCCAGATGGGCGATAGAGGAATACGCGAGGATCCTCTTGACGTTATCCTGCCTGAGGGCCAGCAGGTTTCCAGTGAACATCGATGCGGCGGCGATGATGCTGAAGAGAAACAGCATCTTTTCGTACTGATGGGCGCCCATGATGAAAAAAAACCTGAGCAGGAGTGCGAACATTGCGCCCTTGGACACGGTGGCGATATAGGCGGCGACCGGGGCCGGAGCGCCCTCGTACACGTCCGGAGTCCACATGTGGAAGGGCACGATAGCCAGCTTGAATCCGAAGCCGACGAACAGAAGCCCGATTGCTGCGTACAGGAGCGGCGTGGGCATGCCGTGTATCAGAAGGAGCTGCGAGATCGTTTCGAAATCCATGGTCCCGCATTCGGCGTAAAACAGGGCGATGCCGAAAAGCAGAAAAGCGGATGAGGCGGCGGCGAGGATGAGATACTTTACCCCGGCTTCGATGCACTGCTCAAAGTCCCGCAGGTATGAAATCAGCACATACAGGGAAACGCTCAATATCTCGAGGCCGAGAAAAAGAGAAATGAAGTTGCCGCTCGCCGCGAGGACCGATGCCCCCAGGGTCGCGAGGATGAGGAGAATATAGAATTCCTGCGAATTTTCACTCCTTTCGCGAAAGTAGCTGTATGACAGGAGAGTCACCGCAAGGGATGCGGCCGCGAACAAGCTGATATAAAAGAGGGTGTACCCGTCCATTACCAGCAGCGTGCCGGCAATCTGCCCGGGCCGCGGTGTGAAAAAAATAGAAACGATGGCGGCGGTAAAAATCACCACGGTATACGCGACCGTGAACATCAGGTTGCGGTAAAAAGACACGATTAAAAGGAGAACCACCACGGCTCCGCCGAGTAACAGGAGGGGAAGCAGTCCGTAAAGTTTCAACAGTGTCACGGCGCACCTCGCTCATCCTTTAACCCTTTCGGCCCCCTAAATCCCACTTCGACAAGCTCAGTGCAATGCCCGGAGGGGGACTTAAAAA
>CAZHAD010000054.1:0-8543 GCA_964529965.1 uncultured Leptospirales bacterium
AATATATTTGTCATTGCGAGGAGCGTCAGCGACGAAGCAATCTGAGCATGGAATAAAAAAGGCCTATTATACATTAATATCAGTAATTTTTTGTAGCATCATCAGATTGCTTCGCTACGCTCGCAATGACAGTAGCGAGTTTTTGAGTATTTTTGAGATGACTTCTAGTAAAAAATTAAAACTTCGAAAGCAGATAAGCAGGCATATAACACGTGTTGAAAAAAATTCAAATTTTTTCACAGAGTTCTATTGACACATCTCACAAATTTAGGTATTATAGTAATTAAGTACCTATATGTGGAATATATAGTGAGCGGCGTTGTACACATCTCAGAAGCTACTTCTCTCGGCTTGCACGCAATGGCGGTGATCGCCTCGCAAGAGGGCGGAGCTTCGGTGGGGAATATTTCAAAGCGCCTGGGCGTATCCGAGTTCCATCTCTCCAAAGTGCTCCAGCGCCTCGGAAAAAGCGGGCTGGTCAACTCGAGCCGCGGGCCGCGCGGAGGCTTCGTCCTGGCAGGCAGGGGCGATGCGGTGTCGCTGCTGGATGTGTTTGAGGCGATCGAGGGGCCTCTTGTAAATAAAGACTGCCTACTCAAGCATAAATCATGCAATAAGGGCGGGTGCATCCTGGGCGACACCCTGGGCTCGATGTCTGCGATCTTCGAAAGCTATTTGCGTAAAACCATGGTTTCGGACCTGGCCCATATCTTCACACAGGATGGCAAACGATGAACAAAACCCGCTGCCCCGGGCAGGACACGCGCTTCTGGCGTCCGGGCGATATTTTTTCAGTTACATGCGCTTCATGCGGCACGGAGGTAGAGTTCTTCAAAGACGAAGCAACCAGGCGGTGCACCGCGTGCGGGGCAAGGCTGCAAAACCCGAGGCTCTCGATGGGATGCGCCCAGTGGTGCGAGCACGCGAAGGAATGCCTCGGTTTCGACCCGAAACAGGAAGGGGCGCGGGACGAGGCGGACGACCGCTCGGTGGCGGACAGGATCATCTCAACGATCAAAAATGAATTCGGCGTCGGGAGCCGGGTTGCAGAGGAAACCGAAAAGGCTTACGCAAACGCACTGAAGCTCCTGAAGACGGTAACCGCGGACCCGGGAGTGGTCGTCCCTGCAGTGCTCCTCATGCTGGCCGATTCAGATGCGCGTGAAGAAGCGGCCCTTCCCCATTCCTCCGCGGGCGGAAACAAGCTTGCGAACGTGAAACGGATCATGAAGGATGCGGGCGTGAAGCCGGGCGCGGCGGACGATATATTCTCAATAATAAACGCATACCGCTCCGGGGGAACAATCGAGTCGCCGGAGTTTCGCGTGGTGAAAAATTCATACACCGGGGGGCATTGATCAACCCGCCATCAGACGATCGTCTATCCGAGCACTTTCTCCACCTGAACGTATTCCTTGACAAGCTGGACGAGGAACTTCACGCTCTCCCCGCTGTCCGGCATGAGCAGGGCGTTAAAATTATCCATTTGACGGGCGACCTCATAGGTGTCGTAGGGCACCAGAAGAAGGGGTATCTGCCTCCCGGCCGCCTTGCTCACGATGTTCGGCGGGGGCAGAAGGTTATTGGTCAGAATCACTCCCACCGTATCGCTCTCAAGCGCGGCAACGATCATATCGCTCCGGTCACCGCTCGTGATGAGAAGCTTGTTCTCCTTGTTGAACAGCGGGTTTCTCAGGGACTCCTCGGTCGACATGGCACCCACGAATATATGCTTGACGATGTTGCCGAGCCCTTCTTCGCCCGCAATGACCTTGGCGACGAACCGGTCGGCGAGATAGCTCATGCTAAAATGGGTGAGCTGCGATTTGTACGGGATGACGCCGAGCACCGCGATTCCCGCATCGGTGATCGTCTTGAGATAGCTGCTCTTGAAGTCGTCGATATCGTGTATCTTGTTGATGATGACGCCGCAGAAATCCACGCCCGATAGGCCGATGCGGGTCTTCAGAAACAGCACGTCGTCCATGACCTGATCGACGTCCCCGCCTATGACGAGCACGAGCCTGGCCCCGAGGTAACCGGCCAGGGAAATCGAGTCCAGGTGCACCGAGACCCCGAAGGCGAGGTCCTTACCCCCTTCGATAATGAGGGCATCGCATCCCTTTTCCTGCGTTTCCGCCATGTCTGCAAGTGCCTTTCTGACGCTCTGGTCGTCATACTTGAAGCGGAGCTTCGAGTGGCTGAACCCCAATGATATGCTGTCAGGATCCTCATCTCGCCCCAGGAGCTTCAGCATCACCGTCGCATCGTGATCTACGTTCCTCTTGCGCTTATACACGAGCCGGTCCCCCAGGGGCTTGAGGTATCCGTATTTCCCCTTCCCCGCCGCGATCAGTCCGGCGATGATGCTCGTCTTTCCCGCGGCCTCGCGCACCGATGCGATCAATATTCTTTTCATTGAATGCCTCCTAAAGCCTGTAGTCTCCGATCATCCGATAAGGATGCGGCTGTCCACCGCTTTCACCCCCTTCCCCTGCTCGTACACGACGATCGGATTGATCTCGATGTCGGTGATCCTCCGGCACTTCCGGATGACCGCGCCCACCTTGATCATCACGTCCACGAGCACGTCTATGTCTTTTCGGGCCTCACCCCTGACTCCCATGAGAAGAGGAAAGGAGCGCAGCTCCTTGAGCATGTTCATGGCCTCGATGCGGTTGAAAGGAAATCCCCGGAACGCGATGTCCTTCATCACCTCAACGTATATCCCCCCGAACCCGCACATGACGACCGGACCGAACGACGCGTCACGCCGCGCGCCCACGATGATCTCGACCCCCTTGGAGACCATCTCGCAGACCTCGATCCCCTCGATGTGCGCGTCCGGATTGAACCTGCGACAATTATGCATTATCGCCTCGTACGCCTCAACGACCTCTTCCCTGTTCTGGATATCGAGCGCAACCCCGCCCGCGTCGCTTTTGTGCAGGATGTCCTTGGACACCACCTTCAGGACCAGGGGATATCCGATCTCCTCGGCGAATTGCACGGCAAGATCGATGGTGCCGGCTATCCTGCTTTCAGGAATGCCGACGTCCGCCGCCCTCATGACCGCGGATCCCTCGTTAGCCAGCAGGAATTTCCTCCCCTCGGCCAGCGCCCCGTCGATTATGCGCTCTACAGAAGCAACGTCGATATCCGCTTCGTCGATTGCGTCCGATTTCTCGCGCAGGTACCGATCGTACCGGTTCAGCATCCCCAGGCACGACACGGCGGGATACACGTCGCCGTACACGGGTATGTTCCTGTGTCTGAGCTTCTCGATCGCCTCCTCGACCGCCTCTCCCCCCACCGCCGCATAGCAGATGGGCTTGCCCGCGTCTGTATATTTCCTGAACGTACCCTCGATCATGGGAACAAGGCTCGCGGAATCGAAGGTGGCGGTCTCGCAGTAAAGCGCGATAGCGGCGCCGATGTCCTTGCTGTCCAGAGGCACCGACAACGCCAGGTCATAATCCTTCGAATTGGCCCCTCCGGTGAGGTCGACCGGATTTTTCGTCGAGCCGAAGGACGGGACGACTGGATCAAACGCCTTCTTCAGTTCGGCCTGATCGTCATAAAGCTCGATCCCGAATTTTTCGCACGCGTCCGTCGCGAGCACCCCGACCCCTCCTCCGTTGGTGATGATGACGTTCTTGCCCCCGCCCGGCTTCGGGCTGTAGGCGAGGAACGTGCACCAGTTGAAGGCCTCCTCGATGCTGTCTGAGCGGAGCACCCCGCACTGCTTCATGATGGCATCGAATATCTCGTCCGTGCCGGCGAGCGATCCGGTGTGGGACGCGGCGGCCATCGCGCCCCTCTTGGACCTGCCGGATTTGATGACCACGACCGGTTTTTTTTCGGTGACGCGCTTCAGCGAGGCGATGAGCCTCTCTCCCTCCTTCACCCCTTCGACGTACATCAAGATGACCCGGGTATCGTCGTTCACGATCAGGTATTCAAGGAGGTCGGATTCGTCTATGTCCGACTTGTTGCCTATGGACACGATGGCGGACAGGCCGATGTTCTCCACGGCCGTCTTACCGATGAGGGCGATGCCGAGCGCACCGCTCTGGGTGAGAATCGCGACGCGGCCCGGTTTGATATCGGTTGCGGAAAAGGTCGAGTTGAGCGAGGCGCGGGAGGAGTAGAGGCCGAAGATGTTGGGGCCGAGGACCCGCATCCCGCTTTCGTGCGCCACCGCGACGATTCCCCGCTCCTCCTCGGTGTTGCCGATCTCGGAGAACCCGGAGGTGATGATCTGGACGTACTTTACCCCCTTGCGTGCGCACTGCGCGACCGCGTCCGGGACGAACTTGGCGGGGATCACGATCGAAGCGACGTCGACATCCTCGCCGATTTCCTCGACGCTTCTGTATACCGTGCGTCCCGAGATCTCGCCGCCGTGCGGGTTTACCGGATAGATCCTGCCCCGGTATCCCCCCCGTATGATATTATTAAGGATTTTATAACCGATCTTGTCCGTTTCGTGCGAAGCGCCGATGACGGCGATGCTTTCGGGCTCAAACAGGTCTTTTATGTCGTTACCGTATTTTGCCATCGCTTCGGCCAATGGTCTTCTCCTGTATATGTAATATAGCAAATGAATTTTTCTGCTGCGATAAAAAAACCCGCCCGCCCCGGACGATTGTCAGCCGGAGTGCACGGCAAAATCGGGTTGTCAGCGTGCCTCCTCCAATTCAAGTTTGATTACCCGGATGAGCTCATCCGGATCGAACGGCTTCTGAAACGCGCCGTTGCATCCCAGCTTTTTGAGATCGATATTCTCAGAGGAGATCCTGCCGATATCGCTCAGCAGATACAACGGCACACGCCCGTTCTTTTCCCTGATATCGCGGGCCAGCCGTATGCCGGAGTCGATGCTCTCCATCATGATATCGCACAGGACGAGGTCCGGACTACGCTCGTTAAAAAGCTCAAGCCCCTCCGATCTGCTCCCGGCCTGGAGGACCTCAAACCCGTTCGATTCGAGCACTGCCTTAAGCGACGCGAGAAAAGCGGGATCGTCGTCGACAATCAGGATGAGTTTTGCATCGGACACTGGCGTTCCTCCCGGTTCATCAGCATTTGGGAATGCTGAAATAAAAAGTCACGTTTTTACCCTCTTCAGATTCGACCCATATTCTCCCCTGGTGCTTCTCGATGATCTTCTTGCATATGTAGAGGCCGAGCCCGGAGCCCTTTACCCCTTCGGTGCCCTTCTGCTTCAGGCGGCTGAATTTTTTGAAAAGCCTCTCTTCAATATCGGCCTTTGATATCCCGACGCCCTCGTTACGGACCGATAAGAGATAGCTTCCGTCCTTCTCCTCGCATCCCACGGTGATCGGGGTGCCGGGCCTGCCGTACTTGATGGCGTTGTTCACCAGGTTGTTGACCACGATCGTCAGGAGATTCGGGTCGCCGATGATAACGGGCCGGCCCGGCATATGCGACACGACGATAGGCATTTTTTTCATGTTGTCCCTGTATTCAGGGGTGTCCAGCACGGGCATGAAAACGTCGCCGGCCAGATCGATCTTCTGGGTGAAGGATTCAAGATTGTCGATGTCCATCTTCGACAGATCTATGTAATTGCGGATGATGTCCTCCAGATACATGCAGTTGCGCAATATCTGCTCGATGGTCTTCTGCTGTGCGGCGTCGAGGTTGCCCAGGTAGCCGCGGTACAGGGTCTCCGCGGTCGTATGCACGGCCGAGACAGGGCTTTTCATCTCATGGGAGACGATCGCCATAAGGTCGAGCATTGCGGCGTCGGAATGCTCCTTCCGCGACTTCACCGCGTTCTCGACCACGCTCCTGAGCTCCTCCTTGGTGAACGGCTTGGGAATATAATCAAAGGCGCCGGTCTTGAGCGCCTCCCGGGTGTTTTCAACCGTGGCGAATCCGGTGAAGACGATGACGGTCACCTCAGGTTGGGTTTTCCGCAACGTGGCGAGCACCTCCATCCCGCTCATGCCCGGCATCTTGATATCGGTTATGACGATATCGTATTCCTTCTCTCCGGCGCGTTTCAGGCCCTCGTCCCCCGAATACGCGGTGTCGATGTCATACTCGTCCTCGCCCAGTATGCGGCGGCAGCTTTTCAATATGATGTCCTCATCGTCGATGACCAGTATTTTTGTTTTTTTATTCATATGTTACTTTCCGGGTCCGTGGATTGTACCGGTTGCCTTGCCGCTTCGCTCTCGACGGGGAACGTGATGGTAAAGGTCGTACCCTTGCCCACCGAGCTGTCGACCCTGATCGTGCCGTTGTGCCGCTTCACGATGCCGTAGGTGACCGCGAGCCCGAGCCCGGTGCCTTTGCCGGTCTCCTTGGTGGTAAAGAACGGGTCAAAGATCTTGGTTAAATTTTCTTCCTTGATTCCGACGCCGGTGTCCGATACCTGTACGACGACCTCGTTGTCGTCCTCATCGTATTCGGTGGAAATGGTCAGCTCACCCCCGTCATGCATTGCGTCGACTGCGTTGACCGTAAGATTATTAATGACAGACTTAATCTGGTTGCTGTCAATATAAATCTCCGGAAGATTTTCAGACAATTGTTTTTTTACCCTTATATTTTGAAAATTCACGTGCTTCTCCAGTATGGAAAGAAGGTCGATTATAATCTTGTTGATGTCGCCGGGAAGCCTCTCCGTCTTGGTCTCGCGCGCGAAATCGAGTATTCCCTTCACGATCTCCCTGCACCGCAGGGTCTCGTCGATGATCACCTTTAAATCGCTACGGCACCCCTCGTCCTCGATCTCGTCATAAAGAGCGGTGCTGTAGCTCAGCACGCCGGTGAGCGGATTGTTGATCTCGTGCGCAATGCCCGAGGCAAGCCTCCCCAAGGAGGCGAGCTTTTCGGACTGGACGATCTGCATCTCGGTCTGCTCCTTGAGCTTCTGGTCCCGCTCGGAGATCGCATCGATCATACGGTTGAAGGTGACGCACAGATACCCGAGCTCGTCGTGGGAGTTCGGAAAGATCTCCCGGCAATAATTTCCCTGCGCGATCTCCTTGGATGCGGCGACAAGGGAATTGATGGGGGTTATGATGCTTTTCACGAGATACGCGGACAGGATTATAGCCGCGAGCGCGGTAATGAGGGTCACCAGCAGGGTGAAAATGGTCGCGTTCCTCTTGATGATATCATACTTCTCCTCCAGGATTCCCACATACAGGATGCCGACAACCCTGTTGTTGATATCGTGGATCGGGCTGTAGGCCGAAAGGTACCAGTTATTGACCACGAACGCCTTGTCGAGCCACACCTTTCCGTGCTCGATGACCTTGCGGTACACCTCCTCGGAAACCTGGGTCCCCACCGCCCGCCTCCCTGCAGCGTTCTTCACGTTTGTGGCGATGCGCAAACCGTCCATGAAGATCGTGACCGTGCCGATCTCGTACCCGTGGATCCGCTCGTTTTTAAAAAGGAGATTCTTGATGCGGTCGACCAGCTCGAAGTTATTGTTGAGCAACTTGGCGCCATACACCACGCCGATCAGCCTGTTCCCGCTCAAAATCGGGGCGGCCGCCTTCTGGCACATGCCGCCGGTCTCGATGGTCTTATCGATCCTGCGCGCCCGCGGTGTCGGTATGATTTTTATGAAGGCCTGGTCCGCGAGCTTCCGGTCTTCGCGCATGAGAAGCTCGCGGCTGATGATGTCGGTGCCCGAGCATGCCTGTCTGGTCTTTATCACGTGGCTGACGAACCGGTCGCCGCTCACATCGTCCCCTGCGGCCCAGCCGTTCGCCCTGGCTATAACCCTGCCCGACGCGTCCGTGATGGTCATGATGTCGAGGTCGAGCTCCTTTTTGACCTCGTTGAGCTTTTCGCTCAGGAGTTGGCGATTATTATGCAAAATGGCGGCCTGGAGATAACCGAGAGAGGCGAGGTGTCTGGTAAAAAGATATATTATATTAACCCGCTTGTAATAGACGTACTGGGCGGTGTTGAGGTTGCTCCGCACGTCTTCGTACGCCTGCCCCACGACGTTCTTATTGATGACGTTGCGGCTGATTATGACCGAATTGATCCCGCTTATGACCACGATCGATAACAGGCTGATGACGAGCTTGTTGCTGATTTTTGCCTTGAATATTCGCTTCATCAGTGGTCATCCATGCCGCCCCCGATCAGGTGTATTTCGACACCTTTTCCAGAAGCATGTCTATATTCACCGGCTTGGTCAGGAAATCATTGACGCCGGGCAGGAAATTCTCCGAATCATCCAGGGAGAACCTGGAATTAGTGACCTGATTGATCGCGGTGAGCATGATGATCGGGGTGCTCCCGACCTCTTTATATTTCGACGTAGGCCGTGCGTTCCGTATCTGGTACGCGAATTCGAAGCCGGCCGTGTCCGTCTCCATCATGACATCCAGAATTATCAGGTCGGGCTTGAAGGCGGACACCCTTCTTAATGCCTCTGCGCCCGAATGGGCCTCGGCCACCTCATATCCCTTCGTACTCAGCACTGTTCTCATATTCGAACAGGTATCTGCATCATCATCGACCAGCAATATTTTTTTAGCCAT
>CAZHAD010000054.1:8643-23260 GCA_964529965.1 uncultured Leptospirales bacterium
TTATAAATCACGTTCCGCTCCTCCCACGCCTTGTTTGCGAGGTACATGTCCACCGGGAACTCAACCTGCTTGAGCTCCACGGGCGCCGCCTTCTTGTCGACCAACCCGAGCGCCAGCGCCACGCCGTAGATGATCGCCTCCGGCCGCGGCGGGCATCCGGGCACGATGAAATTCACGGGAACCGCCTTGTCCGCCCCTCCGGCCACGTGGTAGGTGTCGAACCAGCAATTACCCCCGATTGCGCACGATCCTATGCCGAACACCAGCTTCGGCTCGGGTATGGCGGCGTACGCCTTTTCCACGAGCGGGAGCATCGGGCGCGTCACGGCTCCTGATATGAGCATGACGTCCGCGTGCCGCGGCGAGGCGACGAGCTTCATGCCGAACCGCTCGACGTCGTAGTAGGGCGTGAGCACGTTCAGTATCTCTATGTCGCACCCGTTGCACGCGCCCGAGTTGCAGTGGTAGATCCAGAGCGACCTGGTGAATGCTTTCTTGCAGATTTTGGACAGCATGGCTATTCTCCTGTTTTCAGGGGCCGGCGGTAACGGTCCGATTCCTCGATCATGTTCCCGTCGAAATGCTCGGTGGCCTTATGGATCACCGCGCGCATCTCCAGGTTGTCATACCGGAATCCCTTGAGGCCCATCTTATCGATCATGTTGGTTTTTTCCATATCGTAACACCTGCCGCACCGCTGGCAGGTGAGCATGAACAGCTCCATGCTCAGGGTAATGTCGTTTTTGTCGTTGGTGGCGAGCTCGTACTGCTCGCTCATGGTGATCGCCTTCTCGGGGCACACCTCCGCGCACCGGCCGCAGTAAGTGCAGCGCGACCCGTCGTACATCATCACGCGCAGGTCTTGGCACAGGTCCCTGATCAGTATCGTGCGCGCCGGGCAGTGCGCCGCGCACCCGCCGCAGCCGATGCATTTATGGTGGTCCCACACCGGCTGGCCCCTGAAATTCTTCGGAACCGGATGGGGCTCAAACGGATACCTCAGGGTGACCACCCCGGGTTTAAGAACCAAGAGAACCTGTTTTATCTTACTCGTAACCCACACGGCAATTCTCCTCTCGTAATTTATATCCCATACACGGACAAACCGACCGCAACCAAAGAGATTACGATCAAAACCGCGTAATATTTCTGCGCCTGATCGATGCGAAGCCGGGGATTGGTGGATCCGATGAGCGCGATCACGACAAACACCACGGACACCAGCGCGAGCTGGATGAGCACGTCGGCCCCGTACACGCCGGTTTTCACAAAGGGAATGAAGACCATGACGAACAGGGCGGCGTAAAACATCTGCTTCAGCATAAGGTAGTAGCGGAAGAGCGCGTAATTGGGACCGCTGTATTCGATAAACGGCCCTTCGAGGATCTCGACCTCGGCCTCGGCTATATCGAAAGGCTGGCGGCCCACAAACGCCTGGAGCGCCATCAGATACGCCGCGAGCATGATCAGGGAAGACCACCCGAAGCCTGAGGCGGTGCCGAACACGGCCATATCGATCCCGAGGCTCTTCTCCTTGACCGCGCCCAGTATGAAGGTCATGGCGAGCACCGGTTCGACCATGATCATGGTGATCATCTCGCGGCTCGAACCCATCAGGGCGTAGGTGTTCTTGCTGGAAAGCGCTCCCAGGAGACAGGCGACGCCTCCCAGGGTCAACAGATAAATGATGGTAATGACGTCCGCGTACCGTGTCAAATAATTGGGCTGGAATCCCAGTGGCATGAAGGCGATCACGCTGAGTATCGAGGCCAGCGCGAGCATCGGCGCCACCCGGAACGCAAAATTTCCCGCGCTCAGGTTTTGCTTGCCCAGAAGCTTGAGAATATCGTAGTAGGGCTGGGTTATCGGCGGCCCCTGCCGCGACTGTACCCTGGCCGTGATCTTCCTGATCACGCCCTCGAACAGGGGGGCGAGGGCCAGGAACGCCACTATGTTGACCGCGATGCAGAGAATATCCATGGTTCACCTTCCCGCGTATAATTTTGCTCTCGACAGCTTCTCAAGTTCCCCGCCCGTCACGCTGACCGCTTCTCCGGACCTCATGTCCACTTTCATCACCCGGTCGGTGCAGGAGAAGCAGGGGTCGATGCTCCCGATGATGATCGGGAGATCGGCGAACTGATTGCCCAGGAGCATGAGGGGAACGCCCTGCAGATTCGGATACGTGGGCGCCCTGACCCGCCACCTCTCAGGCCTGTTCTCCTCGCCCGTGATCAGGTAGTGTACGACCTCGCCGCGGGGCGCCTCCACCGCTGAAATGGCGTGCCTCAAAGGGGGCACGTCCTCTGAAAATTCCGCCATGATCGGCCCCGCGGGCATCTTGTCCAGCGCCTGTCGAATTATCCTGATCGACTCGAACGTCTCCAGTATCCTCACCACGACCGTGGCCCACACATCGCAGCTGTCCAGCACCGGAACGTCGAACTTCACCTCGTCGTAGGCGGCATAGGGATGGTCCCTGCGGGCGTCGATGTCCACACCGCGCGCCCGCGCCACCGGCCCCACCAGGCTCCAGAGCATGGTTTCTTCCTTGGTAATACATCCCACCCCCTTGGTCCTCCGGTGGATCGCGGTGTCGCCGATGATCGCATTCTTTATCGTCATGAGCTCCTTTTCTATGTTTGTGAGCACGCCGCGCAGCTCATCCGCAAGCTCGGGCGTGATGTCACGGCGCACCCCTCCCACGACGATCATGCCGTATGTCTTGCGGTTGCCGGTGAGCTTCTCGCCGAACCACATGATCGCCTCGCGAACCCGCCATGCCTGCATGAACACGGTGTCGAACCCGATCAGGTGACCGGCGACCCCGAGCCAGAGGAGGTGGGAATGCATCCGCTCGATCTCGAGCATGATGGTTCGGATGAACTCAGCCCTGCGCGAGATCTTGAGGCCGGCCGCGAGCTCGACGCACTGGGCATAAGAAGTGGCGTGCACCGATCCGCATATCCCGCATATCCGCTCCGCAATAAAGGGGACCTCGTTATAGGTCACCTGCGTCTGGCACAGCTTTTCTATGCCGCGGTGCACCATGAACCCGCGGTAATCGCACCCCTTTATGGTTTCCCCGTCCACGAACACCGCGAAATGCGCAGGCTCGTGAAGGGTGGGATGGAAGGGCCCCACAGGGATCACGGTGCACCCCTCGGGGCACTCATCAAGCTGGTATGCCACATTCTCCGCGGGCGGCGGCATCAGGTTCCACGGCACCTCTTTTCTCAGGGGATACACCCCCTCGGGCCAGTCATCCGAAAGTATGAGCCGCTTCGGCTTGGGATGCCCCGTGAACCTCATGCCGAGCAGGTCCATGTACTCACGCTCGGACCAGCCTGCGTTCGGGATATCCGGGGTGATCGAGTCGAAGACCGGGTCCTGTACGGGAGCGGTTGTCCTCAGGCACACGAACATCTCGTCCCGGTCGAAGCTGAAGGTGTGAATGAGGCCCAGGGTCCCGTCCCTCGCGATGTTGTCGTACCCGACGCTCACGAGATACCTCCCGCCCAGACCGATGACCTCGTTGGACATGCCCCTGACCCCGGCCCTGTCTATGTCGACGTAAAGCCTGGTGCTCAGCTGGTCATCAAAATTTTTTATCGCATCACCGAACTTGTTTTTCAGCTGATTTTTTACCGCTTCAATAGTAAGCATGTTTAACCTCGAATCACTATTTTTTGACGTTGCCGCCGGTCCACCTGAGCGCCTTCTTGAAGGCCGCGTACATATTCCCGCTCACGTATCGGTTCGCATTGCTCAGCTCCTGGTATCCGCAGAGCCATGTCGGCGCTTCCAGCTCCTCGGCGCCGCCCGATTTTTTTACCAGCCAGGCGAACAGAAATGCGGCGGCGAAAACGGCAAGAACCACGACCGGCACCGCAACCGAAGAAACCGCGCCGCTCACGCCCGGCACGCTCACCGTCACCCCCAGGGCCGAGTCTGCGACAAGCCCTCCCATGGAGGCGGCCGCAAACATCGGCTGGATTACGGAGCCTGCGGAATTTCTGAATATTCTTATAAAGGCCTCGAAATAGAGAAAGGGGAACAGCCCCTGGACGAGGCAGAGCGCGGCAAGGATGATCTTCGGCGCGATCATGACCGCCGGGACCTCCCTGATCCGGCCGGGTGCGTTCCATTCGGCGCCCGACGAGGCGAAGGTCATGCCGAAAAACTTCACATAGGAGGCCAGGGTCACCGCGCTCGTGAACAGGGCGATGATCCCGAATACGGCCAGGAACAGCATCTGGCTCCCCGCCAGTATGGAGGAGGATATGATCGTCCACTTGCTCGCAAACCCGCTGAAGGCCGGCATGCCGGCGATGGACAGGGACGCGATGCCTGCGACAAGGGCGGTCGCCGGCATGAGCTTCATGAGCCCTCCGAGCTTGTTCAGATCCTTGGTCCCGGTTGCATACAGCACGCTCCCGGTCGACAGGAAGAGAAGGCCCTTGAACACCGTGTGGTTGAGGGTGTGGTACAGGGCGCCGATGATGGCGATCACCGACAGCAGCCTGACGAACTCGCTCGTGCTGTAAAGCATGACAAGGCTGCACCCGACCGCAAATATGATGTAGCCCATCTGGCCGATGGAATGGTATGCATGGAGCCGCTTCGCGTCATGCTGCTTGAGCGCCTGAACCGTGCCGATGAACAGCGTCACCGCGCCGAGGCTTGAGATGAACGCACCCCAGAAGAAGCCGTCGAACGCCGCGCCCGCGGGCACCATCCAGAAAAAGGTCCTGATTATGCCGTACACACCGGTCTTGATCATCACGCCCGAAAGGAGCGCGCTTATGGGGGAGGGCGCGATCGAGTGCGCGTCCGGGAGCCAGAGCTGGCCCAGGGGGAACACGCCCGCCTTGAACCCGAAACCAACCAGGAGCAGGCCGTAGAACAGATAGGCGTACACGCCCTTGACCCCCGCCAGCTTTCCGGTTAAGACGTGAAGGGAATCGCCCACGGAGATCCCGTCGATCAAAAACGTCCCCGCCAGGATCAGTGCCCATGCAAGCTCCATGTACGCGAGGTATTTGTTGGCGTTCCGGACGTTCCCCTTCTCCCGGTACTCGAACCGGATGAGGAAATAGGAAGCCACGGTCATGAGCTGCCATGAGATGCTGAAGCCGAGAGAGAGGTCATCCACGGTCACGATGCCGATCATGCCGAGAATAAAGACCGGAAAATTGATGTAGTAGGCCGCGAGCCGGTATTCAGGATAATGCTCCATGTATTGTATGGAATAGAATGCAGTCATGACCGCCATGAATGAGATGATGCCGATAAAAAACCCCGAAAAGCCGTCGATCAGGAGATATATCCCCACCGGGCCGATCCGGAGCAACTGGGGTGTTTCTCCCGCCTGACCGAATATGGATACATAGCTTATATTCAAAAGAATGATGCCCGCCGCCGCCGTCAGGATGAAATTTATCCATCCGGCGAGCTTCCTCTTGCGGGCAAAGACAGGCACAACGATCGCGGATGCGGCCAAAATCCCCAGCGCGATAAGCAATTCCCCGTACTGATCAATGTTCATACACAAGCTCCTTGCGATAACCGATGATGTAGGTGCCGATAAGGTCCCTGATCAAACCGACGCTCTCGTTCACCCTGTCCGACAGTCCCGCGCCGAATCCGGTGTCTCTGACCTCGATGCCAAGCAGCCAGACCTTCTTGCGGCAGCCCTCGAGTATCCTCGCGGTCATGGCCAGGGAAAGCTTATGGGTCGAATAATCGCCGGCTTCCTCCTCAAGCTCTAGAAGCCTGCCGAAGAGCACCGATCCGACTTCTCCGCCCGACTCGACCGCATCGATGACGATCACGTGGTCGCAGTCGAAGTCCGCGATCTGGTACACGTAATTCTCCGGCACGTCCTCGACGTTCATGAGTATTACCGCTCCGGACGCCCCCCTTTCCCTCAGCCCGTCCACGACGAACAGGCCCGCGGCGTCGTCCCGTTTCAAATAATTCCCCACTCCCATGATGCAGGTCTTCTCTCTCAGGATCTCCTCTATCTTCCCGGCGAGTTCCATTATATCTGCTCTCCCAGGGTCTTGATCTGGCGGTACGTGTATACCGGGCCGTCCGTGCACACGAGGGTCCTGCCGATCGAACAGTGCTGGCACTTGCCGATGCCGCACTTCATGTGCCGCTCCAGGGTGGAGATGATGTGCTCCTCCTGAATACCGATGTTGATGAGCTCCTTGATGACCGCGTTGAACATGACCGGAGGGCCGCACACGAACGCAACCGTGTCCTTCACCGGCACGTCTTTTTTCTTCAAAAGGGTGTGCACGAACCCCGTCTCCCCGTCCCAACCGGGTACCGGGTTGTCGATGGTGACGTGGGTCTCGAATCCGGGAGTGGCCTTCCAGTCCTTAAGATTGTACTGGTACATGAGCTCCTGAGGGGTCCGCGCGCCCAGGAACAGGAGGATGCGGCCGAATTTCTCCTTGTTCTGCATCACGTGCATGATCGAGGAGCGGAGCGGGATGAGGCCGATTCCTCCGGCCACGTAGACCACGTTCTTTCCCTTGATCTCGTCGAAGGGGAATCCGTTTCCGAACGGCCCCCGAATGCCGACCTTGTCGCCGACCGCGCAATCGTGCAGCGCGCCCGTCACCTTTCCCACTTTTCTCACCGTGAGGTGAAACCGGTCGTTTTCCGGGCTTGGAGGAAGCGAAACCGCAAACTCGCCCGCACCGAAAACCGTGCACATGACGAACTGTCCTGATTTGAATTCCGGGGGACTGCCGCCCTTTCTCCCGTCAAAAGAGAGGTAGAAGGTCTTTACCTCCACGATCTCGTCCTTGATCTCCTCAATAGTGGCGATTTCAGGAATTGTGGTGTTGTTTCTCTCGCTCATTTCATCCACCTACTTTTGGATCTCGCGTCGAATATACGTGACGACATTGGGAAGGCCGATGTCGCCGGGGCACACCCACGCACACCGGCCGCACCCGACGCAACCCGGCCTCAGATATTTCTTCGATTGCGAATATGATAGCTTGCAGAAGAAGCGCTTGTTCCTCCGGTCCTCCACCGGCTTTCTGGGATTATGACCGCCCGCCATGCGGGAATATCCCTCGTATGCGCATGAATCCCAGGTGCGCATACGGTCCGCCGCGTCCTCTCCGGTACCCTGCTCCGCAATATTGAAGCAGGAGCAGGTGGGGCACACATAGGTGCATGCGCCGCACTCCAGGCACTGGCTGCCTATGTATTCCCATACCTTCTCATCGATGAGGCCGGTGGTGACCCTGTTCACCACCCTCGATATCCAGGCCTTGTTCTCCTTGGCGATGGAGCCGAACAGGGACACTGACCTGTCGATACGCTTTTCCTTCTCCCTCATGTGGGAATCGTCCGATTTCGGGAGGGACAACTTTTCCGCGAGCCTTTTTCCCTTCTCGCTCCCCGCCTCGACCAGGTACTCCCCGCCGAGGTCGGTCAAATTAAGGTCATATCCCTCTCGGGCGCCCGGGCCGCTGTCCGTGCACACGCAAAAGCATTGCGCGAAAGGCTCGGTGCAGGTTTGGGAGACGATGAAGATGTTTTTTCTATGGTTCCGGTACACCTCATCCACGAACTCCTGGCCCAGGAAAAACCGGTCGAGGCAGAGGATTCCGGTCAGGTCGCACGGCCGAATGCCGAAGAGCGCCTTGGGGGCGTCGTCGAAGTCGGGCTTGATATCCACCTTGCCGTCCTGCCGGTCGTAGACGTATGACATGATGCGCTCGAAATGAGGAAACACGGCGCTCTTGACCGGATTCGCGGGAAGCGGGAGTCCCAGGTCGATATCAGCGGCATCATCTACCCTGGTGAACATGACCTGCTGCGTTTCAGGCTCGAGCACCGGACCGTACATGCGGTAATCCTTCTGCAATTCCTTAGCGATTCTTGAGACCTGGCCTTTCTTGATAATATACATGGCTATACCCTCATGATCCTGACTGGGATTGTCGCGTCTTCCCCTCTCTTCAGAACATCCCGGTGCTCCAAAAAGAACTTGGTGATCATATCGTGCACGAAATATGCAACGTATGCGGTGTTTTTCGCCACCTTATCGGTCACCTGGACCATCGCCTCCATGGAGCCGTAGGGGGATACGATCTTGACCGGCGACCGGTCCCGAACCCCGATCTCCCTGGCGTTTTCGGGCGAAACGGCAACGTACCCTTGGGGATAAAGAAGGAGCGTCGCATTGTATTCCCGCAGCGGGATGTTGGTCTTTTTCATGAGGTTGTTCTGGTGCCAGTAATGCTGCGCCTCGCCGATGAGGAGGAGTATCGGGTATTCATCGCTCGACTGAGGCACCCTGAAGCTGGAGTCAACGGGCGCAAACGGTATCTTTTTGGAGCTCCCTTCCAGGTTGAAACGGGCGGTACCCTCGGGATTTTCCTTGTTGCAGGGCCACTTGATCCCGTACGTCCCCTCGAGCCTTCGGTGGGAGATGCCCTCGTATGCGGGCGTGAGCCGTGCGATCTCCTCCATTACCTCGGCCGGTGAGCCGTACCCCCATTTCGCGCCCGCCCTTTCGGCGATCATGGAGTAAAGCCTCCATCCGGGCTTCACCCCTTTCGGGGGTTCGAGCTTTTTCTTCGAAAGCTGTACGCGGCGCCCGGTATTGGTGTAGGTCCCGTCGGCCTCAACATAGGTCGCGATCGGGAGAACCACGTGTGCGTAATCCATGAAGTTATTTTTGAACGAGCCGATATAGGCGACGAAATCCATGTCGCGTATCTCGTTTACGTTCGTGATGATGGACTCGTCATGCTCGACAACGACCATCGCCCTTGGCTTCCCTCCGCCGGACAAAAGCTCGTAAATCGACCTGCCGGGCGCGGCCGGAAGGGTGACTCCCCACTCCCTGCTGAATTTATCCACGGCCGCCGCATCGGATATCGGCTGAAACCCGGTGAGAAGATCGGGCGCAATGCCCATGTCATAGCTTCCCTGCAGGTTGTTGATGCCGGTGATCGGATTGACACCGGACCCCTCCCTGCCGATCTTTCCCGACATGAGGAAGAGGTTGTAGATATAGCTTATGGTATCCTGGTCAAAGCCGGAAATTCCGGAGGAGAAAAAAGCCATCGCGGTGCCCGCGCGAGCGAGTTCGCGGGCGACCTCCCTCAAATCATCAGCAGGGACTCCGGTCTTTTCCGCCACATCCGCTTCGCCCAGCGTCCTGATTACGGCGGCAAAGCCGTCGTATCCGCTGGTGTGTTTCTTTATAAAATCCGGGTCTGTAAGAAATTCATCCAAAAGAACTTTCGCCATGTACGCCATGACGATCTTATAAGAGCCGGGCCGCACCTGCAAAAAGCGGCCGGACAGCCTGGCAATCTGCGTGTTCCGGGTGTCGATGGTGACGATCCTGGCGCCCGCGCGGCCCGCCTTGTGTATCTCGCTCCCGATGATCGGATTCTGCTTGGTGATGTCGATGCCGGCGATCAGGATGAAACCCGCCTTTGATATCTCCTCAAGTGATCCGGACATGCCCGCCATACCCGTCGAGCGGTGCAATACGTCCAGGCTTCTCCGATGGCCGGGGTCAGAATCCAGGCTTATGTTATTCGTTTTGAACACCGCCCTGGCGAGCTTCATGAGAAGAAAATTTTCCTCATTGGATGAACGCGGAGAGGCGAGAAACCCGATTTCCCCCGCATCGGCCATCGCGTGCTTCGAGAGGTTGTCCACGAGCACGCCGACAGCCTTATCATAAGTCGTCTCCATAAGTGTGCCGTTTTTTCTGATGAGCGGGGTCCGTATCTTCTCATTCGTTCTCAGCAGTTCATGGATGTTCCATCCCCTCACGCAGAGCCTTCCCTTGCTGACCGGATGGTTCTGCAGGGGGTACACGCCGCACACCTCTCCCTCCCTTACATCCAGGAGATGCCCGCATCCCGTGCCGCAGAAAGTGCAAATGCCGGGTTTATAATTCATATGACAAGCTCCTCACCCTCAGAATAATATATCCACACTACCGTACGCGTGAAGGGCATGCGGGTAAATCTTGATCTCTGGAAAGAGGTGCACCCGGTCACGCCGCGCCCCGCGCGAGCTTTATACGCAAATATCCCTGAATTTTTCCTCGACCTTGTACGTCAAGAGATCCCTGACCCGGGCGAGCTCCCTGGTTCGTTTCAAAATGAGCCGCTGCATCTCCCGCTCCCTCCGCTTCCACTCGTCCTCCCTGATCCTGAAGGCCCGTTCCGACTCTTCCATTTCGGAGATCCTCTTAGAAAGCATAGCAATCTCGTTATTGAGCCGTTCGATTTCGCGATTGTATTCCTCCATGCCGTCACCTCACCGCTCATTGTACAAGCACAGTGGTAAGATAGCATTAGATCGGGAGGCGGGTCAATTCCCGATAATTGTTATTTTCTATTAACAAATTCCGGTGATGCGCGGATTATTTATTCTGCATGATCACCCATTGGATGGCGTATTTGACGAGGTCGGATGAATTCTTGAGCTTGAGCTTCTCCTTTATATTTTTCTTGTGGCTCTCCACCGTGTAGATGCTCAGATTGAGCTTCTTGGCCATCTCCTTGGTGCTGAATCCGTTTCCGATGAGCTGAAAAATCTCGAATTCCCTGTTGCTCAGATTTTCGACCGAGATGCCGATCGTGTCCGCAGAACCCCGGACAAGCTTGTCGATTATTTTTTTGGATATGTTTTCGCTCAGATAGAGCTCGTCGCTCAGGATCGTTCTTATGGCGTTGATGATGTTCTTCGACGCGACCTCTTTCATGATGTAGCCGCGCGCCCCGGCGCGGATCGCGCGCTCCGCATACACCGACTCGTCATGCATGGTGAGCACCAGGGTCTTGATCTCGGGAAAACGCTCGTTCAGGGACTTGATGAGTTCGATGCCGTTCACGTTTCCGGCCAGGGTGATGTCCACAATGACCACGTCAGGCTTGTCGCGATTGATGAGATCTATCGCATCGTTTGCGGTAGACGCCTCGCCGCATACCCTCAGGTCCTCCTCAAGCTCGATCACCTGCTTGATCCCCTGTCTGAGGAGCGGATGGTCGTCCACGATCAGGATTTTTTTTATGGTGCTTAAATGTTCCGCCATAGTTCGAGTATCGCCGTTGAAAAGATCCAGGGAATTCGCTTGATGAATCATTATGGATGCCGCATTGCACGCTGTGCGATAATTTGATACATGTGTCTCAGAAGGCCAAAAAGATTACGGCACATCGGAATCAACAATGTACATATTCAATTAATCTGTTTAATACATTACAATTAATGCAATAATACAGCTTGTGGAAGTACTCGTCAATACCCGAATTTTGTTATTTTTTGTTGGGGTCAGAGCAACTCGGAGGGTCAGGATTTCTTGAGTTGTTATAAGGAATAGATCTCAGTATCGAAGGTATGCACCCAGTTCTTCCTCAAAATAGCCACAGCCTCTTCAGTTCTGTCAACGCCCACGATGACGATCGGCTGCCCACTCTCGCCTCTTCCGAGAAACGGATAAAAATAGAGCACATTTATATTCGACGCCTTCAGGGGCTTTAAAATGGCCTGCAGGCCCCCGGGATGGTCCGGAACCTCCACCGCGATGACGTCTGTTTCTTTTACCGAATAGCCGTGGCTCTTCAGGACATTGATGGTTTTATGGGGATCGTCGGTGACGAATCTGACGGTGCTTATATCCGAGGTGTCAGCCACGGTAATGGCCCTGATATTGATCCCCTCAGCGCCCAAATACTCGCTGACCGCGAGAAACACACCCGGTACATTGTCAAGGCTCACTGAAATCTGCGTTACCGGCATAATTCACTACCTTTACCCTTCTAACTTCTACCTCTATCTCCATGTGTAAGATAAGGAGATATGGAAATCAAAGAGATAAGGGGAAACATATCTCTATCATCTCTACTATATCCCTGATCTCCATTCGTTACACCAGTTCGTAACCGGCCTTGAGGGCATTTTTATTGATTGCTACTAATTTTTTATTCCCTTTCAATGCGACCGACAACGCGTCCATCAGGCTCTGAAGGCCGACCAGATTGCTCTTTTTTATGAAAGCCCCCAGCATGATCATGTTGGCCGATTTCACGTTTCCCATCTCCTCGGCGACGGAGTTGGCGGGAACCTGCACGATCTCTATGTCCCCCCGATGGACCGGCTCTTTGATCAGGGTGGAATTCAAAAAAAAGACGCCGCCGGATTGTATCGTGTTCTGGAACCTGGCCATGGAGGGCTGGTTCAGGGCGACGACAAAAGCAGGCGCGGACGCCACCGGAGAGGCGATCTCCTCATCGGAAACCGAGACCGTGCAATTTGCGGTCCCGCCGCGCACCTCGGCTCCGTACGCAGGCAGATACGTCACATATCGTCCCTCCATCATGGCGGCCTGGGCCAGATTAAGCCCCATTGACATCACCCCCTGGCCACCGAAGCCCGCGAAAACCGTTTTAATGAGCATCGCCCCTTCCCGTCGTCGTATCCTTGATGAGCCCCAGGGGGAACTCCTTTGCCATCACCTCGTCGATCCACCGCCAGGCATCGATCGGGCTCATCTTCCAATTGGTGGGGCACGGCGAAAGAATCTCCACCAGGGAATAGCCGAGCCCGTCCATCTGGTTACGGAACGCCCTGGCGATCGCCTTTTTTGTCTTCCTTATATTTACGGGCGAGTTCACCGCGGTCCTTTCTATGTAGCAGGCGCCGCTCACCTGCGCCAGAATCTCGCTCATTTTAATGGGGTGTCCTTCGTACACATGATCGCGTCCGAACGGCGATGTGGTTGTTTTCATTCCGAGCACGGTGGTGGGGGCCATCTGGCCGCCGGTCATGCCGTAGACCGCGTTGTTGATGAAGATCGCGGTGATATTCTCACCCCTGTTGGCCGCATGCAGGGTCTCGGTCGTGCCGATCGCGGCCAGGTCCCCGTCTCCCTGATAGGTGAAAACCACCGACTCTGGATACGCCCTTTTTATTCCCGTAGCCACTGCCGCGCCCCGGCCGTGGGCGGATTCAACCATGTCCACGTCAAAGTAGTAATACGCAAATACCGAACACCCGGGCGGAGGCACGCCGATTGCCCGGTCCTGTATGCCGAGCTCGTCAATGACCTCGCAGGTTATGCGGTGAACGATCGAGTGTCCGCATCCCGGGCAATAGTGGAAAACCGCCTTTTTTAACGACTTCGGCCTGGTGAATATCTTTTTCATCTATTGATTCAATCCTTTTTGATGATACAGGCGCGTGATGACCCGCATGACCTCGGTCGGGTTGGGTATGACTCCTCCCGGCCTGCCGTAGAAGGACACATCGCCGGCTCCGCCCAGCGCCAGCCTCACGTCGTCTATCATCTGACCCATGTTCATTTCAAAATCGAGGAAATAATTCGTACGTTTGGATAATTCCTTAAGCTGCTCCGAGGGGAACGGCCAGAGGGTGACCGGCCTGAACATGCCCACGCGCAGCCCCAGGCTGCGGGCCTGCTTGATCGCGCCCTTCGCGATCCGGGCCGCGATTCCAAATGCGGTGACAATGAGATCCGCGTCTTCGGTCATATAGTTTTCCCACGCGGCCTCCTGCTTCTGGATAAGCTGATAACGCCTGAACAGGCTCCAGTTGACCTCCTCGAGCTCCGCGGGATTCGAGGTAAAGGTGCGGACGAACCTGCTCGTCCGCCCCTTCGCTCCCCTGAGCGCGCCTGCCCTGACCGGCGGCGCGTGCGGGGCCTCATGCCTGAACTCAACCGGCTCCATCATCTGACCCAGCATCCCGTCCCCGAGTATGATGACCGGGATCAGGTATTTGTCCGCCAGCTCGAACGCCTGATGGGTCAGGTCCGCCAATTCCTGAACCGAAGCAGGCGCAAGCACCACGGTCCGGTAGTCCCCGTGTCCTCCGCCTCGCGTGGACTGGAAATAGTCGGATTGAGAGGCGGCTATGCTGCCCAGCCCGGGGCCACCCCTGGACATGTTCACGATTACCGAGGGTAGCTGGCACGCGGCCAGATACGAAATCCCCTCCTGTTTCAGGCTGATGCCGGGGCTGGACGATGAGGTCATGGCCCTGGCGCCGGTGAGGCTCGCCCCATACACCATGTTGATGGCGGAAATCTCGCTTTCCGCCTGGATGAAAGAGCACCCCGTCCTCCGAGAGAGATTGGCGGCCATGTATTCGGTCAGTTCATTCTGAGGGGTGATCGGGTAGCCGAAATAACAACGGCACCCGGCCCTGATCGCGGCCTCGGCGACGGCGGCGTTCCCTGTCATCAATATCTTAGCCACGGTATACCTCAATGGCGACCTCAGGGCACACCACGGCGCACGAACCGCACCCGGTGCATTCCCCGCCGCCGCTGAATGCAGAAGGTAGATAGCCTGCCGCGTTCAGCGTATCCGAGAGGGTTATCAACTTTTTCGGGCAGAAGAAGATACAGAGCTCGCATCCCTTGCAGAGCTCCCGGTCTATTTCAATTCTTCCCTTCATGAACCGTCCATATCATCTTTTATAGAGACCATTTTTATCTGATGTATTATGGCGGTATAAAAGCCTGCGGCTCTCACCCTCACTCCCTGGGCGGGAGATCGATCATCCTCACCGCTTCGCCCAGCTCCAGCGC
>CAZHAD010000055.1:0-2421 GCA_964529965.1 uncultured Leptospirales bacterium
CGCGATCATGAGATTCGACTGATGCGGGCCTGACAAGATGCCGTATCCGAAATTAAAGGGAAGGGGGAGGCTTCCTTCCCTGTAGCGTCGGGCCAGATCTTTCTGCATGACCGGTCTGCATCCGCTGATATACGGATAGGGCCTGTATACTCCATAGAGCTTGATGTCCCAGGAGGAGTTAAATGAGCTGTACGGAATCCCGGAATCATCCTGCACGATCAGGATGCTCCGCTGAAGCAGAAAATCTCGTACCGGCCCGTAGCGTGCGCTGTGCAGGAGATAGACTGCGGATTTAAGCAGTGTATTCACATACCGGAGGCGGTTGAGGTAGCGGCCCTCCGGCGTGGAAAGGTCGGTGGAACCGGGCGACAGCTTCATTGAGAGATACACGAGTTTGCGTATTCTCCAATCGCCGGTTCTGGTGAAATAAATCCGGAGCCCGGTGATCCTCGCGGGTTTCGTCATACGGGCTTCCGGTTTGTACGGTACGACCGCTCCTGAATCGTCAATAGTGATGTTTTCGACCTTGTTGATGAAAAAGCCGAGCCTTGCAATGAATATGAGAAGAGCGGGGGCGGTGCCGGGAAGGTACGGGTTGTTCATTTCCTGTATCATTACCTTCGACTGGAAATAGTTTTCCATGCCGTAGAGGTACAGGCTTTTCCTGATCGGCGGCAGCGCGCTGATGAGTCGCCGGGATTTGTAATCCTTGAGCGATTCGACGTCCCCTGGTTTTTCCAGAGCTATCATGATGTAGGTCGGCGCATCGGGAAACATGAGGTACAGATTGATGATGTCGGCGCCGCTCAGAGGATACAGTGCGGGAGCTTCTTTGCATATACCGGGTATGTTTTTGTCCCGCCACGGTATAACGGGGTTGATGGTCTCCTTTTGTATTTTTGCCCAGAGATCGTTCATGAACTTCACATGGTTCTGGTAGGCGGGCTCCCGGGTTCTGTCTTGCAGAACGCTCGCATGACCGAGCCTCATGCCCGCCAGGAAGTGCGCTACATCGTTCCAATAGGTATCTGCTGTTGGAAGAGCCGGATGAAGAGGAAGGGGGGTAGTGATCGAAACAGTGAGCGCGCATAAAATCAGCACGCAGTTTTTCAATACTGGTCTCATATGGCATCCATTCAGCTGGATATTTTTATCGCAGCGAGCGAAAACGCCGCCCAGAGCTCCGGGGATGAAGCGCTCAAAAGGAAACATCATTTAAATGTTTTTGAAAATTTCCTTATGCGAAAAAATACCTCGCAGCTTTCTGCGTAGATATTTTATATCTGGGGAATATTGTCAATCCCGAATGCGTTGCATAACGAAAAACTGCGTACAAGCATACTCGTGCATTTCTTTATCGGCTTATTGAGTGAGCCATGAGGCCGTCGCGCATTGATTTATCTCGGCCTGAGTATGTGGCAAGCGCGCTCGGGGTGTTTTTCCATGTAATCCTGATGGTATTCCTCGGCATCGTAAAAAGTGTTCGCGGGTTTGATTTCGGTCGCTGCTTTTTTTTTGAAGACGCCGGACCGGTCGAATTCCGCCTTCGATTCCTCGGCTGCTTTTCTCTGCTCATCGGAATGATAGAATATCACGGAACGGTACTGCGTGCCGATATCCGGACCCTGCCGGTTGACCTGGGTCGGATCATGCAGCCTCCAGAAATACCCGAGCAGCTCCTTGTAGGTGATTTCATTAGGATCATATTTAACCTGCACCGATTCCGCATGGCCCGTCGCGCCCGTACATACCATCTCATACGTCGGATTTTTCACATGACCGCCAGTGTAACCGACCTTCGTTGCGACAACTCCCCTGATCTGCGCGAGGATATGCTGCACTCCCCAGAAGCATCCGGCAGCGAAGGTTGCGGCCAGGAGCTCAATTTCCGGCGTGTGCTTTTTCTTTAATGAAGAGCTTGGCGAATTCACCGTATCCCTCCCTTTCCAGGTCACTGGCCGGTATAAATCGGAGCGCGGCGGAATTGATGCAGTACCTGAGCCCCGTGGGAGCGGGTCCGTCATCGAACACATGCCCGAGGTGCGAATCTCCGGCTTTGCTCCGTACCTCGGTCCTCGTCATAAAAAGGCTGCGATCGACCTTGGTTACTATATTTTCCCTTACAAGTGGCTTCGTGAAGCTCGGCCATCCAGTACCCGAATCGAATTTGTCGAGTGAAGAAAACAGGGGCTCGCCCGATACCACGTCCACATAAATGCCGGGCCTGTGATTGTCCCAGTACTGGTTGTGGAAGGCCGGCTCGGTCCCGTTTTTCTGGGTCACCCGGTACTGTTCGGGCGTCAGCTTGTCTATCAGTTTCTGTTTTTGCATTGTATTCATCGCCTCGGCTTCTTGTTTGCATATTGTACAGAACGGAAGTCCTGCGAAAAGCAATACCAACAATGTTGCTTTCAGATATTT
>CAZHAD010000055.1:2521-15206 GCA_964529965.1 uncultured Leptospirales bacterium
TCGCTCTGGATTTCCTTGAATTTATCCCCCTGGAAGATGAAAAAATCGAAGCCCCTGATCATTTTGATGAACGACCGGGAGGTCAATGGGATATCGGGAATGATGAAGAGTTTCTGGTCGACCCCTTCTTGCAGAATATTCTCTAAAATGTTCTGCTCTTCCACATTATATTTATCCAGCGACATCCAGATGAATGAATAGCGAAGAAAGTACTCTTCAATGATTGATTTGTAAAAGTTCCATAATTTGTATACACTTCTCACCCGGTTCATGAAAAAGACTTCAAGTTTTTTGCTGGGGTCTGTTTCGTTGCCGATCACTTCGAGTATTGATTGTTTTACCTGTTCCCCCTCGTAGTGTATTACCGCCTTGAGTATTTCCTCCCGGTTTTCAAAATAATGATATAACGCGCTTTTGGTCTTATTGAGGGATTTTGCGATTTCTTCGGTGCTGGTCTTTCTGTATCCCATTTTTGATATGACTTCACGGGATTTTTTTATGATCTCCCTTCTCGTCTCATCTTTGCTTTTCAGGCTTTTTTTCATCATATTCGATTAAATTAAGAAGATATTGTAAAATAAATTCAGGGTTAATTCCTGAAAGTTATATTGGAAAAAAATATTAATCTCATACATTTGCATTTCCCATCGCCTTCAGCGGCGGGGATTACTTATATTTATATATAATATTAACTGTAAGGAATTAACTGTGAAATGAATAAGGATGTTTAAATTAAATTCAGTTTATTCTCGTGTCAAGAGATAAATTCCACGCAGAATAAAAACCGTCCATCCGGTAAAATTAATATCAGTGTCTTGATAAAAACATGACAATCCATTATAGCACACCCTTCCTGCATGATTTTTTTAAAAAATTAAAAAAAATTATTGCAAAGAAACAGGGGGGAGTTAAATATTTGAACCTTTCACTGAATGGTTCAATAATTCAATCGTTTAATTGTTCAATTAATTTTTCAGACGGTCCCGCCTGTTGAGATCGTGGGAGGTAAAAAGATGAAATTTTCGGTCGCATGCAGCTTTGACGAGGGGCTCCTCGATGGCCTGGCGCCCTATCCGGTTTATGAGGTATACGGCAAGCTGACTTCGGATTATTTCGGCGGGGGCAGGCCGTCGTTCTATCTGCCGACGATCGGAGAGCGCGAGCTGTCCGATTTCGTACGTAAAACGCATGAGAAGGGAATTGAGTTCAATTACCTCTTGAATGCCTCCTCCATGGGAAATATGGAATACACCTCCTCAGGCCAGCGTGAGATCAACCGGCTTCTGGGTTGGCTCGATGAGATCAGAGTGGATTCCCTGACGGTTGCAAACGTGTTTTTCCTGAAGCTCATCAAAAAGCGCTGGCCGCGCTTCAAGGTGCGAGTGAGCTCCCACAGATACACCGACAATCCGAGAAAAATCAGGTTCTGGAGGGATGCGGGGGCGGACTGCATCGTCGTCTCAGAGGTGAACATCCATCGTGAGTTTAAAATCCTCGAGGCCATGAGAGAGGCCGCCGGAGACAAGGTTGAGCTCCAGCTTATCGTCAACAACTGGTGCAGGCAGGACTGCGCCATCGCCGGAAATCACGCAGTGGGTCTTTCGTCAGCTTCCCAGAAAAAATCGAAGGGATTTCCGCTCGATTTCTGTTCGCTCTATTGCAACCACATGAGGCTCACCGAGCCGGTTCACTATATCCGCGCCAACTGGATAAGGCCCGAGGACATCCACCTGTATGAGAAGCTCGGCTACACCAGGTTCAAGATCGTGGAGCGTAACACGCCTACCGCGATCCTTCTCGACAGGGTCAGGGCGTACCACGAGCGGAGATATGACGGGAACCTTCTCTATCTTTTCCAGAATTATGCCTACCCAATTGAAAAATTTTCAGCCCGGGATAAGGACGCATTTTCACGCAAGCGCATGCTCAAATATTTTATTAAGCCCAAGGCGGTCAATTTGCTGAAGTTTTTAAAAGTCGTAAGGTTCGGGGAAAGGGGGAGCTTCCTGTTCCCCCTGCAGGGCGAGAACCCGGTGCATATCGACAACAGGAAGCTTGACGGGTTCATCGATTATTTTTTAAAAAACAGCTGCGCCTCAAAGGACTGCGACCGGTGCAGATACTGCCACCGATGGGCCGAAAAGGCCGTGACGATCGATCCCGCCTGGAAGCGGGATATGAGCCTGATATACGACGGGCTCCTCGACGAGATCTATTCCGGGGGGTTCTGGGAAGGGTACCTGGACACGCTGAAAAATATGGCTTCGGCAAAAAGCGAATCGAAAAAAGAGATATTCGGCGACATCAAGCATTTTTCAAAAATCCTCAAGGCCATGCCGTAGGAGGAAGATCATGAGACCATGTGTGGCGCGCGAAGGTGAAGAGATTCAGCGGCGGGATTTGCGCATGAACGTTGTTCATGCAGAACAAGCCTCCGGCCCTATGGAGAAAGAGCTCGTCTCCGCCTTGAAACTGGGGGCCGCCTTTCTGGCTTCCATACAGGATGAACGCGGCTGCTGGAGGGGGGATTACGGGGGACCCATGTTCCTGCCGTCGATGTATATCATGGCCTGCTACGTGACCGGCGAGGATATCAGCACCCGCGAGCGGGAGGGGTTCTCCCGATATTATTTCAACGTGCAGAACGAAGATGGCAGCATCGGCCTGCACGCCGAGGACTCAGGCAGCATGTTTACCACGGTGCTCGGCTATGCCTCGCTCAGGATACTCGGCATACACCGCGATGACCCGAGGATGAAGAAGATGAGGGAGTGGATCGCTCACAACGGGACCGCCCTGGGAGCGTCCAGCTGGGGGAAATTTTTTATGACGCTCCTGAACCTCCACCCGTATGAGGGGTTGAATCCCCTTCTTCCCGAGCTTTGGAGCCTGCCGTATTGGATGCCGTTTCATCCGGGCAGGCTCTGGTGCCATGCGCGCCAGGTCTACCTTCCCATGGCGTACCTGTATGGAATCAGGTCCCAGGCCCCGGAAGACGGACTGATCCGCGATATACGCAGGGATATCTATGACGCGGATTACAACACGATAGATTTTGCGAAACACCGGAACACCTTCGCCCTGACCGACGACTACGTCCCGTACGGCACGCTTCTCAGGCTGGTCAACCGGGTGCTGGTTTTTTATGAAAAACATCATGTAAAAAAATTCAGGAAGCGTTCTCTCGCCGAGGTGCTTGGTCATGTCCTCTACGAGGACATGGCGACCAACTATATCGACATCGGGCCGGTCAACAGCGTGCTGAACACCCTGGTGCACTATTTCGTCGACGGCACGGGAGAGAATTTCAGAAAGAGCATGGAGGCGCTCAGGCTCTATCTCTGGGAGGGGCATGACGGCATGAAGATGAACGGCTACAACTCGACTGCGCTGTGGGACACGGCTTTTTCGGTCCAGGCGATTTTTGCGGCTGGTCTCCAGGCTGAGTACGAGGGGTGCATGAGAAAGGCGTATGATTATATAAGGAACAACCAGGTGATCGAAGACGTCCCGGACTATAAAAGATACTACCGTCATAAATCGAGGGGCGGCTGGCCCTTCAGCGACAGGGAACATGGATGGCCCATCACCGATTGCACGGCTGAGGGATACAAGGCGGAAAAGCTCATCCGCGAGTTCTTTCCGACAGATGACCGGATCGACGAATACCTGCTCTACGAGAGCGTGAAGCTCATCCTCTCGTTCCAGAACAGGGACGGGGGGTGGTCCACGTATGAGAAGCGCCGCGGCGGAAGGTGGCTCGAGCGGTTGAACCCCTCAAGCGTGTTCGGAGGGATCATGGTCGATTATCCCTATGTGGAATGCTCCTCCTCCTGCATCCAGGCGCTCGCGCGCGCGAGGGCGAGGTTCACCGGTCCTTTGGTGAAAAAAATCGACAGGGCCATCAGGCGCGGGGCAAAGTTCATCAAGCGCATGCAGAGGCCCGACGGCGGCTTCGAGGGCTCCTGGGCCGTATGCTTCACCTACGGAACATGGTTCGGCGTATGGGGGTTGATTGACGCGGGAGTCTCCCCGGATTCCTCGGGAATACGGTCTGCGTGCAGGTTCCTGATCGAGCATCAGAACGATGACGGGGGGTGGGGCGAGCATTATCAGAGCTGCAGACAAAGGAGTTGGGTGGGGCTTGGGACGAGCCAGGTGGTGCAAACCTCCTGGGCCCTCATGGCCCTGGTGCGCGCCGGCATGGGGCGGTCCGCAGCCGCAGAGGCGGCCGCCGGCTTCATCATGCGCAGCCAGATGGAGAACGGAGATTGGCCCCGCGAGAGGCTTGTCGGCGTGTTCAACAGGACGGCGCTCATAAATTATGAAAACTACCGCAGATATTTTCCGGTATGGGCGATCGGTCTGTATTTGAACAATATAACAAATTGTTAATATGTTAAAATTTTTATTGACATATTTTTCCTCGTATATTCCATGCAGGGATGAAGCGTATGTATAAAATATTGAACGGCATCAATTCCCCGGATGATCTGAGGCGCCTCAGCATTGAGGAGCTCTACACCCTGAGCTCAGAGCTCAGGGATCTCATGATCGGCACGGTCTCGCACAACGGGGGACACCTCGCCTCAAGCCTGGGAGCGGTCGAGCTCACTATATGCCTCCACCGCGTGTTCGACTCGCCGCGCGATAAGATCATTTGGGACGTGGGCCACCAGTGCTATCCCCACAAGATCCTTACCGGGCGAAGGAATGCATTCCACACCCTACGACTGCACAATGGGATTTCCGGATTCCCCGACCCGTCCGAGAGCCCCCACGACGCGTTTTCGGCCGGGCATGCGGGAAATTCGATTTCCGCCGCACTGGGCATGGCGCTGGCGCGCGATCTTTCCGGTGAAACCTATCATGTGGCGGCGGTCATCGGTGACGGTTCCCTCGGGTCCGGGCTCGCCCTTGAGGCCGTGAACCACGCGGGGCACATGGGAAAGGGAATGACGGTCGTGCTCAACGACAACGGGATGTCCATCTCAAAAAGCGTGGGGTCGTTATGCCGCCTTCTCGACAAAGTCAGGAAGGGACGCGCCTTTACCGCGCTCAACGAGCAATGCGCCAAAAGAATGCCCGGCTTTTCCCTTGATAACCTGGTGTGGGGCCTCGGCGGCAGGATAAAAAACCGTCTGAACAAGCTGATGATGTTCAATCTGCTGTGGGAGAGGCTCGGCTTTTCCTACTACGGCCCCGTCGACGGCCACGACATCAGGGAGCTGATCTCCGCGCTCGAAAGGGCGCGCGCGCATCAGTCTCGTCCGGTCATACTCCATGTCATCACCAAAAAGGGAAAGGGATACGGGCCCGCGGAGCTTGACGCCGTCAAATTTCACGGCGTGTCCCCGAAGAAAAAGAGCCAGGCGCTCTCCTGCAGCCAAGTCTTTTCGCGAAGCGTCGTACGGCTGATGCGGGACAACCCGAAGATCGTGGCCATAACCGCGGCCATGCTTGACGGCACCGGCCTCGACGAGGCCGCCCGCCTGTTCCCCGACAGGGTGATCGACGTCGGCATATGCGAACAGCACGCGGTGACGCTCGCCGCCGCCCTGGCGACGAGGGGATTCATACCGGTCGTGGCGATTTACTCCACGTTTCTGCAGAGATCGTACGATCAGATCGTCAACGACGTCTGCCTTCAGCGCCTCCCGGTTGTGTTCGCGGTCGACCGCGCGGGCATCGTCGGCGACGACGGCAAGACCCATCAGGGCGCTTTCGACGTATCCTTCATGCGGAGCGTCCCGCACATGGTCGTGTCCGCTCCCAAGGATGAAAACGAGCTCCAGCACATGCTCTACACGGCGGTCAACGCAGGAGTGCCCATGTCGATCCGGTATCCGCGGGGAAGCGGGCACGGGGTTGCGATCGACCCGGATTTCAAGGAGCTGCCGATCGGAAAGGGCGAGCTTTTACGACAGGGGAGCGATGTCGCCCTGATCGCCTTCGGGTCGACCGCTCATCATGCACTGGCCGCGGCCGACGGGCTCGCCGCAATCGGCGTCGGCTGCGCGGTCGTGAACGCGCGGTACGCCAAGCCCATTGACGGGGAGCTTATCGCCGCCGTGGCGCAAAAGACCGGAAGGATCGTCACGATCGAGGACAACACCGTGTGTGGGGGCTTCGGGAGCGCGGTTGCGGAGCTTGCGGCGCGCATGGGCCTCTATCCCCTGAAGATCGAATGCATCGGCCTTCCGGACAGGTTCATCGAGCACGGGCCCCAGGATTACCTTCGCTCGATGTGCGACCTGGATGCGGCGGGGATAACCCGACGGATCAGACAGTCGTTTCCCGAGCTCATACTCAATGTATACGACCGGAAGATGGAGAGCATAGGCTGATGCAGACGCCGCATATACTGAATACTTACCGGTCCGCGATCGATGGGGCCCTGAGGTCGATGCTGGAGCCGTACACGCTTCCGCTCTACGACATGATGAGGTACCATCTGGGTTGGATCGACGAGAAGGGCAACGAGGCGGCGGAACCGACGGGCAAGGCGCTGAGGCCGACCCTCTGCCTCATGGCCTGCGAGGCCGGGGGGCGCGGGTACGAGCGTGCGATGCCGGCGGCGGTCGCCATCGAGCTGATCCACAATTTCTCGCTCATACACGACGACCTCCAGGACGGCGACGAGGAGCGGCGCCACCGCCCGACCGTATGGAAGATATGGGGAGGGCCTCAGGCGATCAACGCTGGAAGCGCGATGCGCGTGCTGGCCAACCTCGCGCTGAGCGGCGCGAGAAGAGAGGGGCTTCCGGCTGATAAATACGAGAGGCTCCTGGGCATTTTCGACAGGGCCACGCTGAGGCTTATTGAAGGGCAGTATCTCGATATCAAATACGAGGATTGCTTTGACATCGGCGTCACTGATTACCTGGCCATGATACGCGGGAAGACGGCGGCGCTCATATCCTGCTCCATGGAGGCGGGAGCAATCATCGGCACCGACGATACCGAAACCGCGGAACGATTCAGGGAGCTCGGCGAGAATCTCGGCATCGCGTTTCAGATACGCGACGACATCCTCGGCATCTGGGGGGACTCGCGCACGACCGGAAAGCCCGGGGGAGGAGACATTAGGAGAAGAAAAAAAACCCTTCCGATCGTGTTCGCATTATCGAACGGGCCTGTACGCGTGAAGAGGGCCATCGCCGGGATTTTCCAAAAGGGGGCTGTCGGCGACCTCGACGCGGAGGATGTGCTGGAGGCAATGGGGGAAGCGGGCGTGTACGCCCATGTTCAGGAGATGGTTGAGGACTATTGCGAAAGATCGAGGCGGCTCATACATGCCATACAAATGGAACGCCGCTTCAAGGATAATTTTGAGCAGATTGTCGAGTTTTTAACCGTACGGAGCCATTAATCGTCCTTGGGAGGGGCCCATGAAAGACCATAAAGCGGGAACCGGCAGTCTCGGCAAGCGGAAAGCGGAGCACATTGAGGTCTCGTTGCTGAAGGACGTGGAATACAAAACCGTAACCGCGGGTTTTGAAAACTACGATTTCTATCATTCGGCGCTGCCGGAAATAGACCTGGAAACAATAGACCTCTCAATAGAATTTTTTGGCAAGCGGCTGCGCGCGCCGCTTTTCATCTCTTCGATGGTGGGGGGCGTGGAGGAGGCATTGCGCATCAACCGGAATCTGGCCGAGGCGGCCCAGTTTCTCGGCATCGGCATGGGCGTGGGCTCCCAGAGGTGCGCCATCGAAAATCCGGAGGCGGCAGAAACCTTCCGGGTCCGGGACGTCGCGCCCGATATCATGCTTTGTGCGAATCTCGGCGCGGTCCAGCTCAATTACGGTTTCGGAATCGACGAATGCCTGAGGGCGGTGGAGATGATCGAGGCGGACGCGCTCATCCTTCACCTCAACCCGCTCCAGGAGGCGCTCCAGTCGGAGGGCGACACCCGGTTTGGAGGCCTTCTCGAAAAGATCGAATCCGTTTGCCGCGCGCTTTCGGTGCCGGTGATCGCAAAGGAGGTCTGCTTCGGAATTTCGGAGCAGGTCGCCGGAATGCTGGCGGACGCGGGCGTGGGCTGCATCGACGTGGCGGGTGCGGGGGGCACCTGCTGGAGCGAGGTGGAAAAATACAGGTCCGGCTCCGACCTCTTCTACCAGGTCGCGGAATCGTTCGGCACCTGGGGCATACCCACCGCGGAATCAATACAGATGGCACGCCGGGGGGCGCCGGAGCTGCCGCTCATTGCGAGCGGCGGCATCAGGACCGGCATCGACGTGGCCAAGGCCATAGCCCTCGGCTCGCATGCGGCGGGGCTCGCCCTTCCGCTTCTCAAGGCGGCGCACGAATCGCCGGAATCGGTTATCGCGGCACTTTCGGTTGTCATACAGGTGCTCAAAACCGCGATGTTCTGCGCGGGGGCGCCTGACATTCGCTCGTTGAAAAGCATAACGCTGAGGAAAAAATCTGAGGATTGATATGGCCATGAAACAGTCAAGGGGTTCAGCCGTTAAAGAACGCGTGCGATATACGCGGGAATCCGTAAATGAGGACGATCGTCTTTCACGCGTCCATCCGTCCGAGCGCGTGCTGCTCATCTCCCACTGCCTGCGTTCGAGCAAGGGGTGCATGGCGAAGATCGAGGCGTGGGGGGTCGATTGCGTGGGGTGCAACCCGTCATGCCAGGTGAACAGGCTGAAAACAGAGGCGCTGGATTCGGGCTATAAAGCGGTCTGCATCGCGCCGGGCGGATCGCTGGCCCTGAAATTCATCAGGGAGCACAAACCGCGGGGCATCGTGGCGATCGCGTGCAAAAAGGAGCTTGAAGAGGGAATCGAGAACGTCCGTAGGCTCTCCGATGGAGAGGAATGCCGGGCGCCTGCGATCGTGATAGTCCCGCTCACGAAGGACGGATGCGTCGATACCGAGGTCGACATGGAGACCGCGATCGGCAAGATATTGCTCGGAGTGTTATGAAAAGAGTAACCATTCTCGGGAGCACCGGAAGCATCGGCAGGCAGACTCTTGATGTAATACGGGAAAACAGGGAAAGCTTCTCCGTGGCCGCGCTCGGATGCGGCTCGAACATCGATCTGCTCGAGCGGCAGATCAGCGAGTTTGACGTGAAAACGGCCGCGGTCTTCGATGAAATGAAGGCAAGGGAGCTTCGCGCCAGGGTGAATGTCGACGTGCTTTCGGGGCTGAATGGGATCGTGGAGGCGGCGAAGGTCGATTCGGCCGACGTCGTGCTCAACGCCCTGGTCGGGAGCATCGGCATCAGGCCCACAATGGCCGCGCTGGAAGCGGGGAAAAACGTCGCACTGGCGAACAAGGAGACCCTTGTTTCGGCCGGCATTCCGGTGATGGAGGCGGCGAACAGGTTCGGCGCCATGATTTTTCCGGTCGATTCCGAGCACTCCGCAATCTTTCAATGCCTGAACGGAGAAAATGCAAAAAGTGTAAGAAGGCTGATCCTGACCTGCTCGGGCGGTTCGTTCAGAAACCATTCCCGGGAAGAGCTCCGCAGGGTTTCGGCTGAGGATGCCCTGAGGCATCCCAGCTGGAGCATGGGAGGGAAAATCACCGTTGATTCGGCCACCCTGATGAACAAGGGCTTTGAGGTCATCGAGGCGAAGATGCTCTTCGGCGTCGATTATGACGGCATAGAGGTGGTCATACATCCGCAGAGCATCATCCATTCACTCGTCGAGTTCGCCGATTATTCCGTGCTCGCCCAATTGAGCCTCCCGGACATGCGCATCCCGATACAGTACGCCCTCACCTATCCCGAGAGGATGGAGGGGTGCTCGAGGCCTCTCGATCTCGCCGCACTCGGCGAGCTCACTTTTTATTCCCCGGACGCTGAACGGTTCCCCTGCATTAAATACGCGATCGAGGCGGGCAGGGCGGGGGGGAGCATGCCCTGCGTCCTGAATGCGGCGAACGAGGTCGCCGTACGGGCCTTCCTGGCCGGCCGCATCGGTTTCATGGAAATACCCGACATCATCCGGAGAAAGCTCGACGCACATGTTCCGATCGCGAATCCGGATATCGACGGGCTTATTGAACTGGATGGGCGGGTAAAGCGTGAAACGATGGAGGAATTGGGCATGGGGCAGGAGCTACAGGGAATGATTATTTCACCGCGATCCGGTTGCCTCCCGCGCTCCTCGCCCTGATCATCCTGTCGTAGCTTGTCTTCATGAGCGATTTTGCATCGCGGCCGTGATCGGGATGCACCGCAATGCCGATGCTCAGGGTGATCCTGATCAGGGTTCCGCCGGTTATCCTGCTGACGTCCATCTCGTGCACGGATCTCCCCACCTCCCTGGCTATCCTGACCGCTTCATCCCGCGATGCGCCGGGCAGCACCGCGGCGAATTCATCGCCTCCGTATCTGAGGGCGATATCGCGTTCCCGTATCGCTGACCCGATGAATATGGACATGAGGACGAGCGCCTTGTCGCCGGCCGTGTGTCCGAAACGGTCGTTGATCTCCTTGAAGTTGTCGGGCTTGATCAAAAGCAGGCTCGTGGGCGCATGGCCGTCAAGCATCGGCTCAAATTCATCGAGGAGAAAATTTTTATTGAACAGGCCGGTGAGCTTGTCCACCATTACCTGCCTCTTGAGGTTCTGTATCCACGGGGTCTTCTCGTTGATGAGACGGTGGGTCGTTCTGATGCGGCGCGCGATGATTGCGAGGAGCTTGTGCAGTATCCGGGCGGACATCTTGGGGTATTTGTGCAGAATCATGGTCAGGGTGGTTCCCTCCTTCGGGAAGACGAGCGCGTCCGTGTCGGCCATGGCCACGGCGGTGGCGTCGCGCGGGGTGTTTCCCACGAGGTCCCACTCACCGAACGATTCGCCGGTGATGAACCGGGCGATATCCAGCTCCTCTTTATCCCGCATCCGGGTGATGAGCACCTCGCCCTTTTTGATTATGTACATTTCATTGCTCTGGGATTCCTCGGTGAAGATGAGGCTCCCGCGCCTGAAGCGCACCATGTGGCTGTTGAAGGCCACGATCTCCAGCTCATCATCGCTCAATTGAGAGAAGAGCTCCACGCGCTGCAATAGGCTGATCTTTTCACTTGTCGACGTGTGCGTCATACGGCAAAACCGGGTATTACTTTTTTTTCATTATTTTCCCCAGGACATAGGGATAGGTTTTCCGCGACATGAATCCCGCCTTGCTCGGGCGGACCTCCTCGATCGTGATAAAGGCCCGGGGCTCCAGTATGTTGACGATCTCCATAAAGTGGGGCATCCTTTTTTTGGGGACCAGGGAATAGATGATGTTGACAGGTCCCTTGAGGCCGGTACCCTCGCTCAGGGTGACCCCGAACCCCTCTTCGCGCAGCATGAGCGGCAGGGCCGACGCCTCTTTGGTGGTGATGACCCTCAGCGACTTGTATCCGAACGGCAGCTTCTCCTCAAGAAGCATGCCGACGTAGTTCCCGGCCGCGAAGCCGGCGGCGTATACGACATAGCTGTATACGCTCTCGAGGGATGAGAGGGCCTTGCTTATGGCGGTCAGCCAGATGATGACCTCGAAAAACCCGAATACGGGGGCCACGTACCGGTAGCCGCGGGAAATCATGGCGATGCGCATGGTGCCGATCGACACGTCCAAAATACGCGCGAAAAAGATATAGGCCATGGTGACGAGTTCGGGTTGAGTAATAATGGGCATATCCGATGTTTTATGCATCCGGTTTCGGTTATCGTGGTTCTTACTATTATGCTGATAAAATTATTGTCAAAATATATTTGCGGAATATGATGATTTTATCGCAGCGCGCCGGAAAATTTTATCCCGAGCTACGGGGATGAGGCGCGCAAAACATTTTGCGAAAAATACCCCGTCCCGACTTGTCGGGACTGCGCGGGTATTTTATGGACCGATATGGATACGTTCAAAAATAAATTCCCCTTTAAGCTGGGGACCACTTCCTACATTTTATCCGAAAAAGAGGATAACCTGATGGCGAATATCAGGTTTCTGATGGGTCGTTTCGACATGATCCAGCTCCTCTTTATGGGAAGGGACCATCTTCATGAGGTGATGTCGCCTTATATCATTAAACGCCTGGAGGAGGCACGCGGAAAAAGCGGCGTGCTCTTAACGGTTCACCTTCCCGCCGATCTTGACCTGCTCAATCCGGATGCGGACGCGGCCCGGGGCTCCATCGGCGTGATCGAGCGGATCATTTCAAGCACCAGGAGCCTCGATGTACGGGGATATGTCCTGCACGTGGACCGGTTCATCAATGGATCCGGCCGGGCCGACCCTGGCGAAGGGGGATTTCTGGCCTTTCGGTCCTTACTCGAGATGCTTGCTGACCGTCTGGGAAGTGATTCAAGAAACGTGTATATCGAGAATACGACCTATGACCTTGTGCCTTTCAAGGAGGCGATGGCCGGGCTTCCCTTTCCGGTATGCATGGATGCGGGACACCTCTTCTTTTTCAAGCAGGACTATGAGGGCTTTATCGATGCTTTCGGCGGGAGGGTCATGCAGATACATCTTCACGGATTCCGCAACGGCAAGGACCATGCCGCGGTCTCGGAGCTTGGCCATCAGGAGATGATCAGGATCGTCAATTTCCAGACGAAGTCTCCGCGCCCGATGATCCTCGAGGTTTTCAATCGGGACGATCTTGAAAAATCGGCCAGGCATCTGGAAAAATATTTTCTCGGCGGGTAGCAGGATTTTTCC
>CAZHAD010000055.1:15306-22712 GCA_964529965.1 uncultured Leptospirales bacterium
AAGGATGAGTATTATGACGCCTGGTACCTCGGCCCGTCCCTGGGCATCGGGTTCCACATCGAGCCGGTGGAGAATTTCACGATCAGCCTGGGGGTGTCAGCGATCGTGCAGTGGGGAGACTACTATCTCGAGAAGAAGTTTCTCATCCCGCCGATTACATATGCGGCACCTTACAAATACGACGTGGGCTACTTCTGCATCGGCCTGGACACAAATTTGAAATTCGCCTATCTCATCGCGCCCATCAACGTGGAGCTCTGGATCGGCGGCCGGTACATGCTTCTTCCGCACATATCAGCGGGCGACGACGGCTCGGTCCTCGACCTGAGCTACAAGCAGGGATGGATAACCGGCGAGCTCGAGCACTTCGGGGGCATCACCTTCGGTGCGGCGTATAAGTTTTAATTTTGAAATTTAGATCTGCCCACAGAGCGCTCTATCGGAGGGCTCTGTGGGCGATTAATTAAAAAATATTTGAAATTTTTAATAACATTGGCATCATTGAAACATGACTACTTACTTCCGGCGCAATGCCGGGATATCAATATTTATTTTCTTCATCGCCTTGTGTGCGGTAATACCTATATTTCCAGGATGCTCTAAAAAGAACGCCAGGGTTGAGCCGGTGAACGCCAGGAGGGCGATACTGGTGGTGGACGTCAGCGTGTCGAATCACCGGGATAAGCCGTCCGGCCCGGCCAAGGCGGGATTCATCACCTTTTACAGCGATTACACCTACCGCGTGGATATTTCAGACGATTCGCTCAGGCTGAGGGTGTCCTCCGCTTTCGGAAGAATCATCGCCGAGGGGAGGGCCGGGTGCGGCGAGGTCACGCGCGGCAGGCCCGACCTTTCCCTTTATTCCAACGGAATCTCAATAGACGATCCGAATTTTATTTATGCACTTGTAGAAACCGCGCAGGCGCGGATCAACAGCAGCAATGCCGGTATGTTGGTCTATTTTAATTATAGGTGATCATGCGGTTTGCAACTGAATCAGTTCTTTTGAGCCGTAATGTTTAAGTTTGTTGAAATTACGGACTGGAACTGGAGCTTGAGCTTGAAGTGGAACTCGTATTATTTGTAGATGAAGTTCCCGTCGATTTATCTTTACTCTCGGTCAGCTTCCATACAACAGTAAGTGTATTGGTAGTACTAGGGGGAGGAGGAGAATTGGCGGCAAGATTTCCCACCTGTACCACTTTATCATTTTTTAATATGAGCACTTCCAATGCAGCCGCGTCATCGTCTTTTGTCACGGTTATGGATATGGTTTTAATATTTTCAAGGAACGGGATGATCGTACTTTGGTCGCCTGAACCTCCTACCGTGTAATCGTCGGCAATGAGATTCCAACTGAAAGTCTGGACTATACCGCCAGTACAATTTATCAAAATAAAAATATTATAGTTGTTTTCATCATATATATCGCTGAACCGGCAGGACGGCATCCCCCCGAGTATTATCACAGAGACAATGATGAGGATCTTTAAGGAATTTTTTATATATTTGCTCATTTAATTATCATCATCTAATAATGCTTAGAAGTCATCTCAAAAATACTCAAAAACTTGCTACTGTCATTGCGAGCGTAGCGAAGCAATCTGATGATGCTACAAAAAATTAATGATATTAATGTATAATAGGCCTTTTTTATTTCATGCTCAGATTGCTTCGTCGCTGACGCTCCTCGCAATGACAAGTATATTTATTTTTGAGATAACTTCTAGTTATTTCCTCTGGAAAGAATATAACTATACATCATATTTGCAACCAGAATTTTTTTTATTCAGGGCGCGTGTGCGGTATCAGTTGGGAAAAGAGCCATTCATGTGCGCACCACCGGCCTTTTTTTACTATACGCGCCGATCGTCATGCCCGCGATCCCGCTCTGAAGAAAACAGGTCCATTATGAACGACACGACGAGCGCGAGGGTGAGAAGGCCGGATACGCCTATCCAGACCTCGCGGCTGACATGAAATTTCTCGTAGAAATTACCTACCAGGATACTGTATGAAAGAAAGCACAGGGTAAAAATGAATGTCATTATTATTTTTGTCTTTTCCAGCATTAACTGACCTCGAATAAAGAATCGGAAACACTTTATCCTGTCATTTTATTTTGTCAATCAAATGTGGAGGCGCGGATGAATTTTAGCCGGATTACGGCTTTTTGGAGCAGGACGGCCCTCCTGTTCGTTCAAGCGGAGCCCCAAAAATCCCCTGCAGGGGCTTTCCCGAGCACGAGGTGGAAGTTTCGCAACAGGTCTATTAAAAGAATTTTTGCGTGAAATTGTATTGACATATCCGGATATTTGGTTTTACTAATAATAAAAATTTGCATTTATTCAGCAAATTTCGCAATTTGTATATTCAATAACATGATGTTAGTATAATCCTCCCCCGCCGGATTAGGCTGACGGGGTAAATTTATATTGACAATGTAGTAGCATGTTTTTTTTGCGAAATACTGAATAATAACAAAAATTTTAATAATTTCAGGAGGACAATAGAAGTGAAAAGAACAAGTTTATTTGTATTAGTTCTGGTGATAATGGTCTCATTTTTCGCATCTGATGGCTTTTCCTTCATGCTCGGCGGAAAAGGAATGGTGAAGAATGGTACTGGGAACAGAACAAAGTTTCTCTTCGGCACGCTATATGTTGCAACTCTGTATGTTCCGGCGGATTTAAAGGGCAAGAGCGCCAAGGATGTCATTGAGGCTAATGAGCCGATGTCCATGGTTCTGGTCATTGAGAGCAATCTGATTACGAAGGACCGGTTCCTTGAAGCAACAGTCGAAGGATTCAACAAGGCTGCTTCAGCTGGCTACCCTTCAGCCATGAAGCAGGCATATCTTGATCAATTCAAAAAAGTTGAATTAAAGAAGGGAGATGTTCTTACGATGAACTATGCGGGTGGCGCTGTTGTCACTATGTTAAAAGCAGCGGCGTCAAATAAAACCGAAACCCTGGGAACCATAGCGGGCCTTGAATTCAAAAAAGCCCTCTATGCCATCTGGCTCGGGCCCAATCCCGTTCAGGAGAGTCTGAAGAAAGGGCTTTTATCCGGCAAGTAAGAATCAGCACTCCGATGGCTATTGCCGCCGGAAGGGCGGCAATAGCCTCTTCTCATTAAAATGTATACCTCAAAATGTCGTTGAATTTTGTAGTAATCCAAAGTCCCGCAATGGCTTTATTCATGAGCAGCATATTGAGACGCGCCGTTTATTCACTCATTGGATTTTCGTTATGTGCGCTCGTGATTCTCGGGTGCGTGAAACCGCTGGTAAAGAGCCCCTTGACCGCATCAGGAAATGCATACGACATAACCATCGCATGGATAACCATCGGGCCCGATCAGTATGATACTCCGGGAGGGTTCAATAAGCCCGGGAGCAATATGAGGTTTGCGTGGGTCACGGTTCGTATTCACAATAAGCTTCGATCAGTTCGTCGGTTCAGCCTGAGGAAGATTATGCTGTCCGCCGGCTCGAAAATTTTCAAGCCGTACATTATAGACATGGATTCTCCGGTAACCTTGCGCGCGAATCCGTACCCGCGGTTGGCGGCGGACGAGATCATCTCCAGAAGATTAATTTATCATGTGCCGAATTCGGTGATCATACGAAAGATAGTGTATGAAAACATGGAGATTAATATTCCTTCAAATGATTAACAGGATACGGGGAGCCGGTGAGCCCGTTTCAATCCAACCGTAGAAGAATCGTTTTCAGGTACTCCGTTTCCGGACAGAATATGCTCGTGGGATGGTCGCATGGCTGATGATACTTGCCGATGATCGATGCGCTTCTCCCCGCATCGGCACATGCTTCAAAAATCACCATCTGAAAAAGCTCCATGCTTATGAAGCGGGAGCAGGAACAGGTCAGCACGAGCGTGTTTTTCCCGCATTTTGACGCGATCTGTAGATGGAGGTCTTTATAACCGCGGCACGCGTTTTGAACAGACGATTTTTTCTTTGCAAGCGCGGGCGGGTCGATGATGATAAGGTTCTGTGTTACGTCCTCGCTTCGCAGGTAATCGAACACGTCTGCTTTTATGAATTCGGCGGGGGTTTGTAAACGATTAAGCTCCATGTTCTTCCCTGCCTTTTCAATGGCGTCTCCCGAGGCATCGACCGAGGTCGTTGTACGCGCGCCTCCACGCGCGGCCGCAACGCTGAAACCCCCGGTATAGCAGAACAGGTTGAGTACGTCCGCCTCCCGGGACAGCCTTCGCACCAGATCGCGATTGTCCCGCTGGTCAAGGTAGAAGCCGGTTTTCTGGCCTTCACGCACGTCCACTCCAAAGGACATGTCTTTTTCGTGCATCACGATCTCCGCCGGCGTTGTCCCGTACATCTGTCCGTTGACCGGCTTCATGCCTTCGAGCGCCCGCCCCTCATGCTCGCTTCGCTCGTATATGCTTTCGGGCCGAAGCACATCGATCAGAATTGAAGCGATTGCTCCCTTCATTCTCTCAATACCGCGTGTGGCGGATTGTAAAACGAGATGCCTGCCGTATGCGTCCACGATAAGTCCGGGAAGATTGTCGCCTTCAGAGAATATGAGCCTGCAGGAGTCGGAGTGCCGGAGCAGGGAATTGCCCGTACGCTTGTCAATTGCCTCGCCGATCAGCCTGCGGAGATATTCCTCATCGACTTTTTTGCTACCAAACGAGAGGAGCCGCACCGCGATGGGGGTTGCGCGGTTGTAGTATCCGTATCCGAGGTGTCGCCCGTTGCTGCTGCATACGGACACGATTTCCCCCGGGGCGATGTCCGGATCTTTTTTTTGAATCGCTCCGGAAAAGATCCATGGATGGCGCCTGAGAACCGGCTTTTCTTTATCCTGTTTGAGGTATATTTTTTTCATGGGATATGATTTTGCCTAACCGGCGCACCTAAGAGGCGATTCTGATGATCAATTACAGGTGGATCTTTTCTGAAGCGATCTGCTTCCGGAAAAAATTCGACCCGAGTTTATCGAAAAGATCGGTGGAATCAGTCGTATAAAACTTCAGGCTGCCCGTTGTACTGCATCCGGAATCTATTTCAGGATGGCGGCGCAGGTAATCGGTCAGGCTCTCTGCCACTATCTGGTCCTGAGGGATCAAGGTTACATGCGGCGGGGTGAATTTCCGTATCGTATCCAAAAGCAGCGGATAGTGCGTGCAGCCGAGGATGATGGCGTCGATCTTCGGGTCTCTGGAAAGCAGTTGATCGATGTTTTTGCGTACGAAATACTCCGCGCCCGGGTTGCATATCTCGTTGTTCTCGACGAGAGGGACCCACATGGGGCACGCCTCCTGGGCCACTATCAGGTCATTAAACAATTTCTTTATTTCGAGCGGGTATGAGTTGGACGAAACGGTTCCCGCCGTGCCGAGAATACCCACGTGCTTTGTCTTCGTGATCGAGCCTAATATTTCGACCGTCGGCCTTATCACGCCGAGAACCCTCCGGTCAGGATCGATTTCAGGCAGGTTTTTTTGCTGGATCGTTCTCAGAGCCTTGGCCGATGAGGTATTGCAGGCTATGATGACAAGGTGGCAGCCGAGGCGAAAAAGACTCAGGACCGCTTCAAGGGTGTATGCATACACCGTCGCATAAGACCGGCTGCCATAGGGAGTTCGCGCGTTGTCGCCCAGGTAGATGAAATCATGGCTTGGCAGCCTTTTTACGAACTCCTTCAGTACGGTCAGGCCTCCGTATCCCGAGTCGAATACGCCGATCGGATGTTGGTCCGGGTTGATCATATAATATCCATACTCATTTGATGCCGCCCCAAGAACTGGTCTCCTGATTTTGCATTTACAGAAAGCTCCGCGCAATGGATGTCAAGAAGTAAAAGCCTACATCACCACAAACCCTCCGGTGCCCAACAGCTGTCCTCCCGCGGTCCAGACCTCGATCCGGTATGTGCCGGGACCGTCGCGTACGGCGTGCCGTGACCAGGTGCCGAAACCGTTTGCTCTTCCGCCGTGGATTTCTTTCAATGAAACAATAAAAAGTTTCCTGTTGTTATGATACCAGACATGCTGTATCCCTTCTGAAAGGCCCCGCGGCGCGAATATCGACGTATAGAAATATATCTCCTGAGCGGCTTTCCCGTCGATCACTGCAAATGAATCCCGCGGCCTGTAATCCTCGATCGCCAGACATGCCGTCGTCCTCATAAGCTTCAGGGGCGCGGGAGGAATAATGCCCCTTCCCAGCCAAAGGAATGCAAACAGGAAAACCGTGCCCAGGAGGAAGATAGTCGTATTTTTTTTATTCTTGAGCACGTCTATGTGGGGGTATACAAACAGCAGCACCGCGAGGCTTGAGATGACGCCGGAAGTGAGCAGGCTCCATTTGTTCCTCATTCCGAAAAGTATCGGGAACAGGAAATTAAGCACGCAGAAAAAGGTGAGGGCGTAAAAAAGGGAGCTCCATAAGGGATATTTTATAATCCAGCGTTTATACAGAGAGTACCACCCCGAGATCACGGTTAGTCCGACGATGATCGGCGCGAAAAGCATGTTTCGAGACGGGAGGGTCATGGATTCCATATAGAAGGGGAGCACGAACAGGAGCATATTGTTCAATAGAAAGAGGAGCGCGGTGTCCCACAGGACGTTGAGAATTTTTTTCCCCGGGTTTTTCATCAGATAGAGACGAGAGGTGATGCAAAAAAACGCGAAGATCAGCGAGACGATGACCACAGGTATATATTCGAATCCCCTTTTCAGCATGAAGATACAAAAGAGGCTCGTTCCGAGCGCAAATACGGGCTGGAGCTTCATCAGACGGCGCAGCCCCGCAGGCATGCTCTCAAAAAGGATGCGGAGGTATGCGATTAGCCCGGAGGTTTCCGGCATCAGGTCTTTTCGTGACGGTATTCCCTCAGTATAGTAATGGATCAGCCTTTTCAGCACGGTCGCATTCCATTTCCGTTTTAATCACCGGATTTACGGAACATCCTGCGTTTCATTTTCCGGCTCTGGATGGATCATGATATCCGCGTTGGGTATCACATCCAGTATCGCCTTCTCGATTTTTACCGTAAGCTCATGCGCGCTCTTCAGGGTCTGGTCCCCGTCGGTGAGGATGTGAACATCGATGAAGACCTGCGGGCCCGAGTATCGGACCCGGATGTTATGGCAGTTGATGACGCCCGGCTGCTCTTCCACGGTTTTCTTGATTTTCCGGTACAGGCCGCGGGGGGCGGCGTCGAGGAGCGCCTGAACGGTGCGGATCCCCAGGCGAATGCTCACGTATACGACGATGAGCGCGACGATCAGGGCGGCGAGCGCGTCCGCCTTTTCCAGCACGAAAAGCCTGGGGAATATTTCCGCGATTTTCACGAATATGAGCCCGATGATCACCACTCCCGAACTCCACATATCCGTGCTGAAATGGAG
>CAZHAD010000056.1:0-22191 GCA_964529965.1 uncultured Leptospirales bacterium
GTAACCTCACCCCCCGACCCCGTGCTAGCACGTTGGGGCCGGGGGATGGGGGATGAGGCCAAAGGTTGCGCAGGGCCGGTTACCGCGCTCTGCTCCTGCTGATCGCTGATCGTTGACCGCTGTCCGCTGCTCAACAACCACGCGATGTGATCGTCGGCAAACCCGGCGCGCTTGGCGGCGCGCAGCAGGTCCGGCGGCACGGCGTCGAGTGTGCCGCAGGCGGCGATCTGGCCTTCGAGCGCCACGATCCCGGCGAGCTGCATCACGAACCAGGCATCGACCTGGCTGGCGCGTGTCACTTCGTCCGGCGGGACTCCGGCGCGCAGCGCTTCCCACAGCGCCCAGATGCGATCGGCACGCGGCGCGCCCAGGCTTTCCGGGCGGCCATCCCACACGGCGTATTCCGGCGTGGGGTACGGCGGGCGGGCCAGTTCCAGCGAGCGCAGCCCCTTGAGCAGCGACTCCTTGAACGTGCGGTCCACACCGGGGAACTTTTCGAACGCACAGCGCGGCAGCTTGGTCACCACGTAGTCGATGCTCGGCTCGAACGCGGCGACGGTCGAGCGCGTGATGTCGTTGGTCACTTCGTCCAGCGTGTATCCGACCGCCAGCAGCGCGGCCAGCTTGGCAATCGGGAACCCGGTCGCTTTGCTCGCGAGCGCCGATGAGCGGCTGACGCGCGGATTCATCTCAATGACCAGGACCCTGCCGTCTTTAGGGTTGACCGCGAACTGAATGTTGGAGCCTCCGGTGTCAACGCCGATCTCGCGGATGATGGCGATCGCCATGTTTCTTAAAACCTGGTACTCGGCGTCGGTCAGTGTCTGCTGGGGCGCCACGGTGATTGAATCCCCCGTGTGTATGCCCATGGGGTCCATGTTTTCGATTGAGCATATGATGACGACGTTGTCTTTCCCGTCCCGCATCACCTCGAGCTCGAATTCCTTCCACCCGGCCACGGATTCCTCCAGAAGGACCTGCCTGATGGGCGATTCATCGAGCCCCTTTGCCACGAGCTCGATGAAGTCCTCCCGGTTATATACGATGTTCCCTCCGCTCCCGCCCAGGGTGAAGGCGGGGCGGATGATGATGGGAAGATTTATTGTGTCGAGGACCGCGAGCGCCTCGTCCACGCTTGATGCGAGGCCCGACTGCGGCACCGATAGGTCTATGGCCCGCATCGATTTTTTGAACAGCTCGCGATCTTCTGCTTTTCTTATTGAATTAATATTCGCGCCGATGAGCTCCACCCCGTAACGATCGAACACCTCCCTCTCCGAAAGCGCGAGGGCTATGTTCAGCGCGGTCTGCCCCCCCACGGTGGGCAGGAGGGCCTCGGGGCGTTCGATCTCGATGATCTTTTCGACGATTTCAGGGGTGATCGGCTCGATATAGGTCCTGTCCGCCAGCTCCGGGTCGGTCATGATGGTGGCGGGATTGGAATTGACGAGGACCACCGTGTAGCCTTCCTCCTTAAGGGCCTTGCATGCCTGCGAACCGGAATAATCAAACTCGCACGCCTGGCCGATAACTATCGGTCCTGATCCTATGATAAGTATTTTGCGTATATCGGTTCTCTTGGGCATATCGGGATATGTGAGCCATGACGATCCGTAAAAGGCCGGGGATCAACATGACGGATATTTATTTTCGATTTACGAATTACAATTTTTGTACGATGCATTTGTCAATTAAAATACTGCGAATTCCGTCCGGGATCAACAAGCAGAACCGACGGGAGGCCGGAGAATTCGGGTAAATATTTACCATGCCCCGCGATATTTTATTTGCAAAATTACGACATGCGGCCATTGTATTACCTGGCCGGAACATACCGCGGACCTGACATGAAAAAAGAGCAGAAGATCATACAAAAAAAAAGCCAGATCGTCGAGGCGATGAAGCGCTGTCTCGAACGGAGCGTGTATTCCCAGATATCCCTCGAGGACGTCGCCAAGGAGGCCGGGTATTCCAAGGGGGGCCTCAGGCACTATTTCCCCACCAGGGAGATGCTCTACGTGGCCCTCATCGAGAATTTTTTCAATCAGATCCAGCGGGATCAGATCGGGATTCTGCAGGGGCTCGATCTGGATATGAACGACAAGGCCCTCATCACGACCCTCTTCGGAATTGAAAGGTTCATGCTCGACAAGAAGAACATGCGCATCCTGATAAACATCATACTCTACGGCTTTGAAGATGAAAAGATCCGGGAGATCATCAAAAAATACATCAGAAACCACCTGAACCAGTACGCCAGCACGATCAAGGACCTGAAGGCTGCCCAGGGGAGCGCGGATTCGGAAGCCCAGTTTATCGGCAGGGTGACGCAGATAATACTTCTCTTTGCCGGAATCCTCGAATTCATTGATCCCGTGCAAATGGACACGCCCCGGCTGATTGAATTCCTCTTAAAATTGTATAAATACGGATCATGAAGGGTGACATCGAGCGTGCTCCCGGCCGCCGAAACCGATCTAAGGGCCGGTCCTGATTTTTTCGACGATCTCCGACAGCTTGAGCCTGTCCTCAGTGGAGATAAGATCGATCAGCACGCCCGCTTTGAACATAACGCTCCCTTCACCCGGAAGCTCGTGGCTCCATACGCTCTTCACCCCCGCCAGAATCGAAACCTTCCCGAATGTGATGGTCAGGAGATATTTGTCCAGGCTTCCGATTTTCCGGGACTGTATGACGTTCAGACCGTGTATTTCAATGCCGAGGCCCTTGAGGCTGATGTCCATCACCCTGCCCCTGAGGGACCGGTCGAAATCAAATTCACATGACACCTCATTCATTGCGTATGTATCCAGCACCGCATCGGATATCTCATGTCGGTCGATTTCCCTGTATTCCATCTCCCTGCCAACGGCGTCAACGGTCGTTCATGAATGCGTACGTAAGCACGATCTTGTATCAAAGGATTGTCCGGCAATCGATTAATTGCAAGCAATTTCTCTCTTTTTTATGGCCGATAAAGGCCGCAACTTTTTATCGTCTTGCAAACAAATGTATTGACACGCGCGAATAAAGCACCTTACATAACATTAATTCCTATTTAAGTATGCTCAATGTTACGGAGGATCGGGATGAAACGACGATTTTTGATTCCATTGATAACGATTGCGATGATGGCGCCGCTCTACTCGCAGGAAAAAAAACAGGCTGGAACAAAGGAAGTCAAAAAAGCTGAATCCGAAAAAAAGGAACAGGAGACGGTAAAGCCTAAAAGCTATACCGTGTACCAGGAGATCACGCTCGAGGATTTTGAAACCACGCCCTATACGGATAAAAACATATACTTCAACTCCACCGGATATCAGGAAGCCTCGCTTTCGATACGGGACCAGAACCCCGCCCCCAACGGCAGATCAAAGAAATACCTCGGGGTAAAGGTCAGGGCGCGAGCGGGTGATACCTTCATAATCAAGCCCGCAAAAGAGCTCCTCATAGACAAGTATTGCAAGAGCATATCCTTGTGGGTGTACGGAAAGGACTACGCCGGAGTGCTGTGGATGCTCCTCATGGACACGGACCAGAAGACGTATAAGCTCCGCGTGGGATCGCTCAATTTTCTCGGATGGAGGAAGCTGACTATCGGGATCCCCGCCAGGGTGGCCCAGCAGGATCTATTCCTGAATCAAAAAAAACACCTGAAAATCCTTCAGCTTCAATATACCGCGGTCAACAGGGAGGAGCTCGCCCGGCATCAGTATTTCTACATCGACGACATCACCGCCATGGTCCGCGATAAATACGACGATAAACAGAGCGATGAATGGTGACCGCAGAACAGCGTGGTTGTGAACTGACCCGGTCTAGTCGCCATTTTCCCTGCCTTCGACATATCCCGGCACGGGGTAGACGAACGGCCTGCCGGTGGTGGGATTTTCCAATACAATGCAGCGGGTACCGAAGAGCTCTTCCATAAACGCATACGTGATTACGCTACCGGGCGGGCCGTCGAAAAATACCCCGCCTCTCTTTATCCCTACGATCCTGCTCGAATAGTCAGAAGCCACGTTGATATCATGAAGGACCGCGACCACGGTGGAGCCGGTCCTGTTCAGCCGGTGCAGAATGTCCATAATCATGATCGAGTGGCGGATATCGAGGTGTGAGATCGGCTCGTCGAGCAGGATGATGCTATGGTTTTGCGCAAGCGCATGGGCGATGCGCACCAGCTGGAGCTCGCCCCCGGACAAATCGGTCAGCGACCTTTTCAGAAGTCCGGTTATTCCGGTGACCCCCGCCGCCCAATCGATCGCTTCCCTGTCCTGCGCGGTTTCGATCTCGAACAGCCCCTGGTGAGGGAACCTCCCAAGACGGACAAAATCATACACGGAGAACGGCACGATGCTTTCCGTCATCTGATGAACCACGGAAAATCCACGCGCAGCATCGCGCGGGCTGTACTCCCGGATTTCACGGCTTTTGAAGCATATCGACCCCTCGGTCGGCGCGATGGTGCCGTCCAGCACTTTTATGAGGGTGCTTTTCCCCGCTCCGTTGGGACCGATGATGGATACAAACTCGCCGGTCCCGACCGCCATGCTCAGGTTCCTAAGCACCGGCTCTCCGCCGTATCCCGCGCAGACGGAATTCAATTCAAATACGGGAGTCATCCCGCACCGCCCCTGCGGGTGATATGGAAAAGAAAGAAAATCCCGCCCAAAAAAGAGGTGATGACCCCGACCGGAATCTCATACGGGGGCACGATGGACCTCCCGATCGCATCAGATAAGACCAGGAAAAGCGCCCCGCCCACGGCCGTGACGGGGATGAGCCTTGAATGCCCCGGCCCGAAGAGATTCCTCATAAAGTGTGGGACTATCAGCCCGACGAACCCGATGACCCCGGCCAGCGCCACCGATATCGCGGACAGCAGCGATGCGGTCCAGAAAAGGACCCTGACGTTATTTTCCGTGATACCGAGATTTTTCGAAAACCGGTCCCCTATGGATATCACGTCGAGGTGCTTGTGAAACCCCATGATTACGAAAATCAGAAGCAGGGAAATACCGCCCATGTAATTCAAATCCGCGAACCGCGCCTCCGAGAGGTCCCCCATAAGCCATAAAATCGCACGGTGGATCTCCTCCGACCGGGACAGGGCATACAGGAGAAGCACCGCGGCCGAAAGAATAAAGCCGAGGGCTATGCCGGCGAGAATAAGCGCGTTTGATCCGAGCCTCATTCTCTTCGACAGGAGGTAGACCGCAGTGATGACCGCCATGCTGGCGGCGAACGCCGACGCGGTCACGCCGTAGGGGGGCGCCTTGAGGAGTATCCCCACCGTGGCGCCGAGCGCCGCCCCCCCGGATACGCCGATGATGTAAGGATCAGCCAGGGGATTCTTCAGCACCGCCTGGAAGACGGTGCCGCTTACCGCGAGCGAGGCCCCGATGATCAGGGCGAGCAACACGCGGGGAAGCCTGATGCTCATGATGATCAGATGATCGATGTCATGCGTGCCGCCGAAAAAGCTCAGGAACATCTTTTGTGGAGTAATGAACCTTGTGCCCAGGCTGAGGGACGCCAGCACGAGCAGGAGCCCCGCGGCAAGGAGCAGAAAAAGCTTATTACGGAACTTCATGGCGGAGATACCCGTGCCCCGGCGATCAGGCGGCTTATAATCTCGACCGAGTGAAGATAATCGGCGGGGGTGTAGTATGAGACCGATTCGGGTGGGATGGCGTAAATCCTGTGATTGCGCACGCAGCTCAGGGCGGTGAACCCGTGAAGCCTTATCGAAAAATCATCCTTCTCGTCAACCACCGATATCACGAAATCCGGATCCAGCTCGATGAGCGATTCGAAGGAAACCAGCGGATACGGCCTTCCCGCCTGAACGTACGCGCACGTCCCTCCCGCGTCGCGTATGATCTGTCCTATATACGAGCCGGCGGACACCGCCATGAGGGGACGATGGGAAACGAACATGGCGACGAGGGGCCGTGCTTCTCTCTTCCCTCCGCCGACCGCGTGCCGCTTCCTCAGCCGCTTGAGGCGGATTTTGTAGTCCAATACCTTCGTGCTTGCCACCGGTTCAATATGAAGCAGCCTTCCCAGGATTATGTAATTATTGCAGATGTCTTCAAAGCTCCGGTTCCGTGAAAACCGCTCCATGGCAATGCCCGCTCCGGAAAGCTGATCGATGTTCTGAACGAGACCGTCCTCCGCCGAGTACAGAACGCAATCCGGCTCCAGGGAGAGAATCTTTTCTATATTGGGCTGCACGAGCGTGCCGATGATCTCGACCTCGTCCCGCCTGTAGCCGTCAAAAGAAGTGACGCCCACAATGGCGTCCGCATCCCCCAGATCAATCATCTCCCGGGTGATCGACGGCGAAAGAGACACGACCCTTCGGGGCACGGATACGGCGCCCGCCTCGGGAGTACCCGGCGCGGTATGATTACATTGAAGTGAACATACTATAATCGCCGGCATGAAAAATTTTATTACGGGGCTCATTGATCGGATCCGCCTCCGGTGAAATATCAACTGGAAACAGAGATGTCAAGAATTATCCGGAATCCCGCATCAATTTACCTGACGATTTTTTCTGAAAAATTGTGTTTACAGTAATTTGGCATAATTTAACATCGTCGATCATTTGATTGGACGGGGGGCATTATGCCGCCGAAATTGAAAAGCAGAACGCGGACATATACAAAAGCAAAAAAAAACAATCTGTTGAAACTCTATTCCGAGATGAATAAGCTGTCAAAAGACGCCGTGGATAAAGAAGTTATCAGGCGCTTCAGGATAATCATCGAAACCTCGGAGGAGGACATCACAAAAAAAAGCCTGGAGCTCATCCTGAAAGATCAGAAGAACGTGAACATGGCCGATTTCAACGACAACCTCCAACCGTATATCAAACATTATCTGTTCCTCACGAAAAGGAATGCAAGGGACAAAAAAAAATAGGAGGCGTCGCGGCCGGCCGGCTGGGGGCGGTACCGGACCAATCCAAAAAATGGAACTGCAGGGTAAGATGTCATGAAAATAAAGATTAAGGCTTTTGCAACCGTTAGGGAGGCGTGCGGCTTTGATGACAAGGAGCTCATCGTTTCAGAAGGAATTTCAGTAAAAAAAATTTTACAGGAGCTGGAAAAATGCCACCCGGAACTGAAGGACTTTGACGGCACGCTCCTTTTTGCAATCAATGAAGCATACTGCAGCCGGGATTCGATACTTTCTGACGAGGACACCCTTGCGATCTTCCCGCCGGTAAGCGGCGGTTGACGGTACGCATATGAAAAAAATAATTTTGCAGGTCGAACCCATAGATATCCCGCGTCTGCTGCAGGAGGTGGGAACCGATTCCGACGGAGCGGTGGTGAGCTTTGTCGGACGCACGCGAAAGGATTCAAGGGGTAAAACCGTACTGCACCTCGAATACGAGGCGTACAACGAGATGGCCAGGAAGGAGATGGAGAAAGCGGCCGATGACGCGGCCGAAAAGTGGGGGATCACCACCTGCATGGTCGCGCAACGCTTCGGACGCATCGAGGTCGGAGAGGCGAGCATCATTATCGCGGTTTCCTCCCCCCATCGGCGCGAAGCATTCCAGGCCGCTCAGTACCTGATCGATACGATAAAGCAGAAAGTCCCCATCTGGAAGAAAGAATACTACTCCGACGGCTCCGCCTGGATTGATGGCACGAGGTGACGCGAAATACGCGATCCTCCTCGGGGACGGGATGGCGGACCTGCCCATAGAATCACTCGGCCTAAAAACCCCGCTCGAGTATGCGAGCACTGCCAATATGGACAGGCTGGCAGGCAGAGGGATACTTGGAACGGTAAGGACCGTGCCCGAGGGTATGCAGCCGGGCAGCGACATCGCCAATCTGTCAATTTTGGGCTATAATCCCCGCCTCTTATACTGCGGGAGGGCACCCCTGGAGGCGGTCAATATGGGCATCACGCTCGGGCCGCATGACATCGCCATACGCTGCAACATGGTTGAGGTCGATCGGGGCGTCATGCAGGACTTCAGCGCGGGCCATGTCGACTCGGCCCTGTCTGCGGTGATCATGCGCGAGCTTGCGGGACGCACCACGGTGACGGGGCTCGAATTCCATGCAGGCGTGTCATACCGGAACATAGTCGTGTGGCGCGGGTATCCGCATGATGATGATCTGCCGGTCACGACCCCGCCTCACGACATACAGGGAAGGGAAATCGCGCCGTATCTCCCTGCCGGCAGCGGTTCAGATGTCCTCAATAAAATCATGGACGAATCCGCCGAAATCATCGCCTCGTCTCCCCTGATCAGAGATGCCATATCCAGATATAAGGGAAACCCCACTCAGGTATGGCTCTGGGGATGCGGCAGGCGTCCGTCAATGGAGCCCCTTTCGAAGCGCTACGGCCTTCACGGATACACCATATCGGCGGTCGACCTCATACATGGAATCGGAAAACTCGCAGGCCTCACGCCCCTGCCGGTGGAGGGCGCGACCGGTTATATCGACACCAATTACGCGGGAAAGGCCGACGCGCTCCTTAAGGCCATGGAGGATGCGAATTTCGTTTTTCTTCACGTTGAATCGCCCGATGAATCGGGGCATGAGGGGAACCTGGAGCACAAGATCAGGGCGATAGAGGATTTCGACAGGCTGGTGGTGGGACGGGTGATCGACGGGATGGCCGCGTACGAAAATCATTCAATTCTCGTGCTTGCGGACCACCCGACCCCGATCGCGCTTCGGACCCACACCGATGCACCGGTGCCGTTCACGATTTTTTCGACCTCCGGATGGGACGGCCGGATATTCAAAATGACAAGGGAGGCGTCGTTCAGCGAAAAGAGCGCATCGGCTGCCGGGCTGTTCGTGAGCGAAGGCCACCGGCTCATTGAGCTTATGCTGTATAAAAAACTATAAGGGTAGACCCTCACATCCCGACGTCCCCGAACGTTCCCATCTCGTTCAACAGCTTTACCGCCGCCTCGATCACATGAAAGGCCAGTGCGCAGCCTGTTCCCTCTCCCAGCCTCATGTCAAGCGCCAGGATCGGATACAGCCCGAGGCCCGCGCTCACGGCAGCCGCCCCCGGCTCCGCGCTGGCGTGGGAGCTGAGCATGTAGCTCCGGGCCTCGGGGTGCAGCGCGGACGCCGCGAGCGCGGCGACTCCTGCGATAAATCCGTCGATCACGATCGGCACCCGTCCTGCGGCGGCAGCCAGGTAACAACCGGTCAGACCGGCGAGATCAAAGCCGCCCACCTTCGCCAGTACGTCCAGGGCATCCTGCGGGTCCGGCCTGTTGAGCTCAAGCGACCTGCGTATGACCTCCTTCTTGCGCTCGAGCCCCTCGTCGGAAAGCCCCGCGCCGCGTCCCACGATCCCGTCAAGCCCCGCTCCGGTGAGCGCATGCAGGACCGCGCTCGATGTGGTGGTATTTCCGATGCCGACCTCTCCGACTCCAAGGATGTCCGCGCCTGCGGCGACGGCGGAGTTCGCAATCTCAATGCCGATTTCAACGGCGCGCACCGCCTCCTCCCGCGTCATGGACGGGCCCTTCGCCATGTTCGACGTCCCCCTCCTGAGCTTCCGGTTGATCGCGCGGCCGTCCTCAACGTCTCCGGAGAGACCCATGTCGACCACGATAATCTCGGCGCCCGCGTGCCGCGCCAGTACGGACACGGCGGAAATCCCCCTGATCATGCTTCCGGCCACGAGGGTGCTCACCTTGGAGGGATACGAGCTGACCCCCTCCTCGGTCACGCCGTTGTCGGCGCACATCACGATAATCGACTTTTTCCCGATCCGCGCGCCCGTTACGCCGGTGATGCCCGCGAGCTGTTTCGCGATCTCTTCGAGCTTCCCGAGGCTGCCCCGGGGCTTGAGGAGATTGTCCAGCCTTTCCTGCGCGCGCCCGATGGCTTTTCGGTCGAGGGGCCGGATGTCATCGAGCGTCTTGCGTAGTAAATCCATGTCTTGCCTTTTTTGCTCCGTGTTTATTCTCAGAATGTTTTGTAAGCAATGTTATTTTTACCATATATATCCCCCTCCCTTGATGGGAGGGGGTGCATTTTTTTAACACCATCTCTCAGATTTTTTCTATAACCAGGACCGCCAGGAGGAACACCGCCTCCGAGGTCTCGATTACGGCGCCGATCACGTCTCCGTTGACGCCTCCGATCTTCTTATTTGCGTACAGGTTCACCGCAAGCGTGTAGGCGATAAGAATCAGTGCAAGGCTCAGCGCCTGCAGCTTAAAGAAGAAGATGCCGGGCACCAGTGAAATAATCGTGGCGAGGACGATCTCGATCGCGCCCGTATGCTCGATAAGCCCGGATGCCGGACCGTCCGCGCTCATGCCGGCATATTTCGAAAGTCCGGCGCTCCAGGCGATCGTCATGCGGGACATCACCGGCATGGTCAGAATGCATGCAAAAAGGCTCCTGTCCGAAAGCGCGGAAAGGAGCAGTAATTTCCCGAGTATCAGAACGATGAGCGCGACGACGCCGTTTGTCCCGATCCGGGAATCCTTCATGATCCTCAGTATACCGTCCCGCTCCCTGCTGCTGAAAAGGCCGTCGCAGGCGTCGGCAAGACCGTCAAGGTGGAGTCCGCCGGTTGCGACGATCCCGGCCGCGACCGCGAGAAATATGGCCAGGGCGCGCGTCCCGAGAAATCCGGCGATGATATATACGCCGAAGGAAACGGTGCCGATAAAGAGTCCGATCAGCGGGGCGAATATCACTCCCCTGGCGAAGGCCCTTCCGTTAAATTCTACCCGAAGCGGAAGAGGGAACCGGGTGAGAAATTGTATCTGGAGGATTAAACCCGTATACAGGTCTTTCAACATGGCTCAGCCCTTGATCTTCAACGGAATCCCGGAGGCCATAAAATAGACCTCGTCGGCCTCTGCGGCGATCATCATGTTCACCGTGCCGGTTATGTCGCGGCAGTGCCGACCCAGGGGATTCGGCGGGACAAGCCCCATCCCCAGCTCGTTGGAGACGATTATCGCCCCTCCTGCGAATTCTCGAGCGACCGCAAGAAAGCACGACGCCTCCTCGAGCGTGATTTTCTCGATGCGATCCGCTTCAGCCTGTCCAGCCCGGTCCCAATCGATTCCCGAATCCTGGAGCATTACATTGGATACCATAAGGGTGATGCAATCAAGCAGTATATGCCGCCTACCCTTGAACCTTTCGCCCCTAAGAAGGCTGAAGCCGCGATAGCACTCGACGGTCTCCCACCTGGGATTGCGCCGGTTCCTGTGCCGTGCGATGCGCTCCCTCATCTCGTCGTCAAAGCCGATCGCGGTCGCCACGTACACCACGTCGTCCTTTCCAGCAAGGAGAAATTCGGCGAACCTGCTTTTCCCGCTCCGTGCGCCTCCGGTAATGAATATTATTTTGCCCACGGCTACTCAGAAGAAAGACCTATTTTATTTTGACAAGTTAAAAATTCCTCTTCCAATCCGGGGAATCCGGCAAAATCCCTCCCCGATACGCTGTATTCTTCATGGAAAAAATCATGAGTATTATTTTTTTATTTTCAGGCACTTGACTGCCCGAGGCATTTAAATTATATTTATTTTAGTATTTAATATATTACTTTAATATTTATTAACGAGGAACCATAAATGATTAAAACAGCCACCCTGGATACCGGCCTGAAACATCTGGAAACGGAGAAGGAGATCAAGGACCTCCTTGAAAATAATGAAAATGTCATGATAAGCTGCGGAAGGATGGGCCCCATGTGCGTACCCGTGTATGGAGCAATGGAAGAGCTAGAAACTGAATATCCGCACGTGCAGTTTCGCGATATCGCCTTTGATTCCAGCGAGTCAGCATACATACGGAATCTTCCGCAATGCAGAAATTTTTCCGGGCTTCCCTTCACGGTTTACTTTAAAAACGGCGAGGTCGTCGCCGCTACATCAAGCATCCAGACCAAGAAGCAGATCAAAGAAATTCTAGATCGCGAGTTCTTTGCTGCCTGAAGACAACCCCCCGGGGGAAGGCGCAACCGGGCTCCTTCGGGCAATTTTACGATTTTAAAGGATATGCAAGGGGATATAATGGAAAAGTCATACGATGTCATTATATTGGGAGGAGGTCCGGCCGGCTTGACCGCGGGTATTTACCTTTCAAGGGCGAAATATTCAGTTCTTATTATCGATGAGGGAACCATTGGCGGCCAGGTCATCATGTCGCACAAGATAGCGAACTACCCCGGAGTGGAAGAGGCCACGGGATATCAGCTTGCCAGGACGATGAAACGGCAAGCAAAAGAATTCGGGTGTGACATACTTCCCAATGCCGTGATCACGGGGATCGAACTGGATACCGCGATAAAGTCTCTGGAGGTCGAAGGCCGTTCCATGTATACGTCGCGTTCAATCATAATCGCCACCGGAGGGCATCCCCGGACGCTCGGCCTTGAATCCGAGGAGCGTTTCAGGGGAAAGGGAATATCCTACTGCGCGACCTGCGACGGAGATTTCTTTCAGGACCAGGACATTCTCGTGGTGGGGGGAGGAAATTCGGCGCTTGAGGAGGCGGTTTCTCTCACTCAATACGCCCGAACCGTGACCATAGTGCACCAGTTTGATCATTTTCAGGCATATCCACATGCCGTGGACGAGGCGCGACTGAATGAAAAAATTACATTCATAATGGAATCCGAAGTGGTTGATTTTCTCGGCGGTGAAAGCCTTGAGGGCGCCGTCATAAGGGACAAAAAATCGGGCGCGAAACGGGAGATTGCGGCAGGTGGCGCCTTTATCTTTATCGGATATATTCCCAATTCCGACAGATTCAGCGGAATAATACAGGTCAATGAACATGGCGAAATACTTACAAATGAAGCCCTGGAAACCAACCTCGCCGGAGTGTTCGCCGCCGGAGATGTGAGACGTAAGAAGGTCAGACAGATAACAACCGCGGTATCGGATGGAACAAGGGCGGCCGTCAGCGCCATCGATTTCCTTCGCGCCATCGATTCGCCCCGTGAAATGGAAATCCCTGCCATGCAAGCGGCGCTCTACCGCTAAAATACAGGAACCCCAGGCGCCGTATACCTTGAATAATGCATCTGTACTTAGCTCGACCGGGAAGAGAAGTCTTTTAAAAAAAGTATGCAGCATCACAACAATAATATTTCTTCTGAGTTAAAAAAAATTTGACTGAAAATTTGTGAGGTCTTCAATCTGACCGGTCGCCTTGCGATGAACACATGATCCGATTTGCAGTAATGCCATGAAATGTAAAAACCATCCGGATGAAGAGGTAATGGCGGTTTGCCAGAAATTTAATGTCGGATACTGCACAAAGTGCTGCGAAGAGCAGAATTATGATACAAATGTCAAACAGTGCGTATGCACCTCCCCCAATGTGCACTGTAGTTTCAGGCAGCAGTGCATCGTCTACAGCCTATCCAGAAAAAGAAGCAGAGAGCTCAAGGAAAAACAGAAACAGGATATTTAAAAAAATACACGTAATCACCCCCCATCACATTCTGGAATTGATGTGCAGCCGGCTCAGATTGTAGGGCCGGCCCTTATATTCTACTTGACACCATTTCAACCCGTTACAAACATACCGAGAATCACTTGAAGGAGAACTTTTCCTTGGCACCATCTAAAAAAAAGAGTGAGGGAAAATCCGCCAAGAAAACAAAAAAATCAGGCGGGAAACCAACAGAGAAACAAGGTAACATCAAAAAAAAGGGCGTGAAAAAAAAACCCGCCCCGAAAAAGGCTCCCGTGAAAAAAAGGGGGAACTCTCCCTCTGCGGTCCCCAGAGACATTGTGCCCGCACCCCCGAAAAAAAGAAAAGACCTGATCCAGGCGCTCACCGAATACGATGAAGCGGACGTCCCGGGCGATGCCGCGAATGAGAAGATCGACCCGAGGGCGGTGGAGAGGGGTGACATACCCATGACCCTGGTGGACCATCTGGGCGAGATCAGGTCAAGGATCATAACCAGCATTATCGTGGTGATCGTGCTCACCATCGGCGCATTCGTGTACTCGAATGAGATATTGAAATTTCTCACCGCGCCTTATACCGTCACCGGATACAAGCTCAATGTGTTCAAGCTGACCGAGGGGTTCATGATACGGCTCAAGGTCTCTGCAATCGCGGCGCTCCTGGTCGGCGTCCCCTTCATCATTCACCAGGTGTGGCGTTTCATTCTGCCCGCCATAGAAAGAAAGGACCGCATGTTTTCACGCGTTTCGCTTCTTGCATCGATTCTTCTCTTTTATTCGGGCGTTGTTTTCGTGTTCTACCTCCTGGTGCCCTTTACCGTGAAGGTGCTCCTCAGCTTCGTGGCAAAGGACTGGATCAGCACCATCGGCGCGAATGATTACATCAACCTTGTGTTCTTCTTTTGCGTCGTCATGGGGATCCTGTTTGAGCTTCCCATAATCATGATGATCCTCACAAGAATCGGCGTGATCACGCCTTCATTCCTCGTCCGGAAAAGGAAATACGCGATCGTCTTCGCCTTCGTCATCTCCGCGGTGATAACACCGACGCAGGACATGCTGACGCAGTTGATCGTCGCGATACCTCTCATCCTCCTGTATGAGGCCTCGATTTTCGTGTCGAAACTGACCACGGTGCGGAAAAGAAAAAGGGAACTGCAGGGGTAAATTTATCTTGACCGGGACACGCGGCCGAACGGAAATATACAAAGCCTTCGTTTCACCTTAGAATTGTGCAAAACTGTCATTTCGACGAGCCATGCGAGGAGAAATCTCATATGATCGATGGTCACAGGAAGATTTCTCACCTACGTTCGAAATGACATGATAGACTTGCAGCAATTCGATGATACATATTCAAACCCTATTGAGCGAGGTGTTTCCATGACGATCAGATACATCGATGCAGTGGATCTCAAGGGAAAACGCGTCCTCCTGCGGGAGGATTACAACGTCCCGTATGACAAGGGAATGAACATCACCGACGAAACCAGGATCACGGCCACCCTCCCGACCGTAAACTACTGCATCCGGCAGGGCGCGAAAATCATACTCGTATCACATCTCGGCAGGCCCAAAGGGAAGCCGGTTCCAGAGATGAGCCTGAGGCCCGTTGCGAAACGGCTTTCGGAGATACTGGGAAGGCAGGTCCGTTTCATAGACCTTCCCCTGGGCGATGAGGTCAAGAAAATAACTGATTCGCTCAAGGAGGGGGAAATCGCCCTTCTCGAGAATATTCGCTTTTACCCCGGTGAAGAAAAAAACGATCCCGAGCTCGGAAAATTGCTCGCCTCGCTCTGTGACGTATACATAGACGACGCGTTTGCGGCTGCTCACCGCGGACACGCCTCGAACGAGGCGGTGACGAAATTCGCCAAGGAGTGCGCCGCCGGATTCCTTATGGAAAATGAAATCGAGTATTTCAAAAAGGCCATGGAAAATCCGAAGCGGCCCCTGGGCGCGATCATCGGAGGCGCCAAGATTTCCACTAAGCTGGAGGCGCTCAAAAACATCATTAATAAGGTCGACTATCTTATAATCGGCGGCGGAATGGCCTTTACCTTCATGAAGGCTCTGGGTTACACTATAGGGAAGTCCCTTCTGGAGGAGGAACTGGTGGGGACCGCGAAAGGCATAATGGACGAAGCTAAAGGGAAAAATGTCGACGTGCTGCTCCCCGTCGACATCGTGGCCGCTCCCACGTTCGAAAACGACGCCCCCCGAACGATCGTGCCTGCCGACAGGATGCCGAACGACCTGATCGGCCTCGATATCGGCCCTGAATCGGTGAAACTCTTTGACAAAAGGATAAAAGAATCGAAAACCGTTATCTGGAACGGGCCCATGGGGGCTTTTGAAATGCCGAATTTTGCCGCGGGGACCAATGGGATCCTTAAATCGATCACCGATTCCGGCTGCCTGAGCATCGTCGGAGGAGGCGACAGCGTATCCGCGGTGAACAAGTCGGGGATGGCGGACAAAATCTCCTATATCTCGACCGGGGGCGGCGCATGGCTTGAGCTCCTTGAGGGAAAAACGCTGCCGGGAATAGCGGCACTTGACACGTGATGCGATTTGTATCGATTAATTAACCGCGCCCCTTCTACTCCTCCTGCCGCTGCTCGGCCTTGATGTTGATCTGAGCGATCCCGAGCTTCGCCAGCGGAATTGCGTAAGGGGAGCAGGAGACATAGTTGAGGCCCACTTCCATGCAAAATTGTATATTGTCAGGATTCGCGCCGTGCTCGCCGCACAGACCCATGGTTATATCGGGCCTTGACAGCCTTCCCCGCAGCGCCGCGATGCTGATGAGCTCCTTCACCTCTTCGCCGAGGTATTTGAACAGGTTGTACTTCATCAAATCGAACAAGGAATAGCTCGGGAAGAACGAGTTCGAATCATCGCGCGAGAGCCCGTACGTGGTCTGGGTCAGATCGTTGGTGCCGAAGCTGAAGAACTCGGCGTACTGGGCGATCTCTCCGGCCCCCAGGGCAGCAGCGGGGAGCTCTATCATGGTCCCCACCTCGTACTCGAGATCATCGAAGCCGTACTCTTCCAAGACCTCGTTCTTGATGTCGCGGATACCCTTGACCTCCTTACCCTCGATCTTTTTGCCGTTTTTGATGAATTTTATCTCTTCCTTGCTCATGACGATCGGTATCATGATCTCCGGCTTGACGTGGAGCCCCTCCTTCCTGAGCATACACGCCGCCTCGAAAATCGCCCGGCACTGCATCTCGTATATCTCAGGGTAGGTTACGCCGACGCGGCATCCGCGGTGTCCGAGCATCGGGTTCATCTCGTTGAGCTCGTCGCAGCGCGCTCTGATATCGGCGGGCTTGATGCTCCGGTCCCTGGTCTGAATGTACTTGATGAACTGGTCCATGCTCTCCTCGCTCCTCGGGAGGAACTCGTGGAGCGGGGCGTCGAGGAGCCGTATGGTGACCGGAAGCCCCTCCATGATCTTGAAGAGATCATAAAAATCAGACCGCTGCATCGGGAGAAGAACCTTCAACGCCTTCCTCCTCGCATCCTCGGTCATCGAGACGATCATCTCCCTGAACTTCATGATCCTCTTCTCATTGAAGAACATGTGCTCGGTACGGCAGAGGCCTATACCCTTGGCCTTGAAATCCTTGGCTATATGGGCATCGCGCGGCTGGTCGCCGTTGGCGCGCACGTTGAACTCTCCCATGTGCTTTTCCACGATATCGAGAAACTCGAACAGCCCGTTGCGTTTAAAATCAGGCTGAATCAGACCGACCTGTCCCATGAATATGGTAGGCTCCTCATAATAAGGCACGCTGATAGAGACATAGTCCCCCTCGCGCACGGTCTTGCCCGCCAGGACGAAGCTCGTGCCTCGTATCTTCATTTCGGGCTGAACCATGGCGACCTTGCCCAGACTACGGGCGACGACCGGGGCATGTGAGGAAAACCCGCCCTCGCACGTTATGACCCCCTGGGCGACCTCTATTGCCTTGACGTCCTCGGCGAAGGTGGCGGGCATCACCAGGATCAGGTTTGTATCCCCCCCCTTCATGATGGAGCGCCTGTACTCCTCAAGAAGCTTTGGGGTGGAAAAAAAGACCCTGCCGATGGCCGCTCCCGTGGAGCCCGCGATACCGCCCTTTATACTCTTGATCCCCTTGATGGTGCTCATATCGATGACCGGATGGAGGAGCTCATTCAGCTGGTTGGGTTTGATCCTCTCAATCGTATAAGTTTCGGATACGACCTTCTTTCCGGTCAGATCAAGTAGGGCCTTGATCTGGGCCTGTGTGGACTTCTCGTCCACCTCTTTCTGCTCGACGAGCCAGAAATCGCCTTCCTCGATGGTGAATTTTATATCGCGTATCTCTTTGAAATTGGCTTCGATCTTATGGGCTATCTCGGTAAAGTGATCATAATATTTTTTGTCTATTTTACGGATTTCCCTGGCCTTTCCGACCTCGATGTCGAATTCATTCTGCAAAAATTCACCCTGGATATCCGGATCGCCGGTTACAATATTCCTGGTATGGTAGTTGCCGGCGTAGGAATTTTTTCCGAAATTGCCGTATACCATCGCCTGCACCATGAGGGACAGAGAGCTGTCGACGTCCAGATCCGAGTCGCAGTACCGTGCCGAGGCGCCCTTCAGTATCAGCCCCAGTTGGTCATATACGTCCTCGCTGAACTTGTCCCCGAACAGCTTCTGGTACATCTCGATGACCTTTTTGATGTCGCCGATCTGGGCCTTCTTGGGGATTTTGTCTTCTATCTTCTTCACTTCCTTCTGGTCGACGTCGAAAATCTTGGCGGCGCAATTTCTCATCAGAAAAAGATATTCCCCGTAGGCGAATTCTTCTCCCGTGAATTTGCCGAATGCTCCGACCGTCGCGTGGTTCATGCCGATATTGTGTATCGAGGGGAAGTGCGGCACATTAAGATCCGAGCTCAACACGACCTTGAGCATCAGCGGCTTCTCCGTATCGCCGAACTTCTTTTTAGTGTCCTTTTCAAGCTCCCGGATCTGCGTCTTTAATATCTCCTTGAGATTGACCTGCGGCAGCTTCGGCGTCAGTACCGAATCGATGATGAACCCCGGCACGATTGGGAGTCCCATCATGGCGAGATCGACCGCCCTCCTCCCGCGTATGCCGAGCCGCTGTCTCACCTTTTCATCGATGCCGCGCAGATTTTTATTAAAATATATGATGTTGTCCATATGCATCTCTCCCGATTCCCATGATTATTCGTCAGAAAAGCCTCAGCACCTGGCCGACGGAGATTTTCAAAAATTGCTCAAACCGCGGGCTTGCGCCTTCGTAAAGGTATTTCTGGAGCTTGGATACGCCCTTGATGTCCTCCCCCGCCACCTGAAAGAATATCGAATCGCCGTGCTTCACCTTGCCCCACTTGAACAGCGAGTTGATGTCGTTGACCAGCTCCCCTCCATGATATATGTATACCTGCAGGTCCGGAAATGTGGTCGTATAGCTTTCGATTATCTTCTTCCAGGCCTCCACGTTACCGTTATGGAAGAGCTCATTGGATACCTCGATCGCGTATTTCGGCGTAATATTCCCCTTGCCCTGCTCCGGCTTCTCGTGCTGTTTTCCTCGCTTCTCCGGTTTTTTATACACGACGGAGCTGTCCATGAAGCTTTTATTTCTGAAAACGTCCTTTCCCGCGAGCATCTCCTCAAGGGCGGTGATCGCCGCCATTTCTATTTTGGGGTTCTCCTCTTTCAGATATTTTGCGTAAATGACCGCCAGCTGGTCCGTTGCGAGCTCCCTGACGCGCTCCCAATGGTCGATGTTCTTCGGGTTGACGAGGCATACCTTGCCTCCCGGATTATAATAGACGATCACGACATCGAGGGCCGTCCATTTCGCGGTTTCGTCAGCGATCTTCTGAAACTCAGTGGCCGGCTCTACGATGTTGTATGAATCATAGCTGTAGTTGTATTTGTCGCGTATGATCGATCCGACGATCGGCAATATCTGATCCTCGGTGATCCCGTTTCCGTCCAGCTCTTCGTTGACGATATCCGCGAGATTTCTCCCGGAGTCTATGTCGTCAACCACTCCGGAAACCTTGTAAAAATGGTTCAGTGCCTTGTTGAAATTTGATTTCGAGGCCAGGGCCAGATACGTGCTTTCCATACGTGCCTCTCCTAAAAAATGTAATGTATCGTCTTGAGGGGTCGCCCTCGTAAGAAACCGGCGGCTCGTAATTCACCGGGTCTCGGATTTTAAAAAATCCACCCGCTGATCAATACCCCAGGATTCGATATGTTATTTCCGGGTTATTAATTGCAAGCACTTTGTCCCAGTAAAGTGCAATTATTATCAGGGTAAATTTTTGTAAAATTTGAAATCTCCCGGACCCCACATTTAATGTGCTGTAGTCGTGATGCCGCTATAAAATACCCACGCAGCAAGCTGTGGAGTATTTTTTCGTATAATGTTTTGCGCGCCTCATCCCCGAAGCTTTGATCCGGGGATGAGGCGCGCTGCGATTAAACAACGAGGCTGCCTCGAAAGGAGGCAGCCTCGTGCATTTCATTGCTATGAATAATCTACAGCCTATAGCTCTTTTAATCCGGACCTTCTACCGCCCGATTTGCTCTTTGGCGTCAGGCTTACGGTTCCGGTGACCTCGGTCCCGCTCCCCTTGCCCGTCTTGTAGGCTTCTTCCATAATGGTATCGCTGGTCTCCGCAGCCATAAACGACTGATCTATGTCCTCTCTCGTTGTGGACCTGCGCCTGCTGTAGGTGGCGAAGGCCGCATCCGAGAATCCCTTGGATACGCCATAGAGGAACTCGTTCAGGACATTGGCCATTCCCTTCAGCATGAACTGCTTCCGCTTGATCGTGGTGATATCGACATCAAGCACGATGCCGGGCTGTATATGGTGCGGATTTACCTTGTAGGTGAATTCATTGAAGCGTTTCACCAAAAACGCAACCCGTTCGTCCAGGATGACCCGCTCGATCGGATTCTGGTACCCGTGCATCTTAACTAGGATGTCTTTCAGATAGTTCATCTTGTTTCTGAGATTCACGATCCGGTACTCGTAAGTCCTGTTATTCTTCTCCACAAAGGTGTCCTCGGGATACATCTCGCCTATCTCGTTCCAGAGAACGGACTCCGGATCCTCGTCGCGCTCCCGCTTGGCGCGTATCCAATCCCGCTTCATGATCCTTGCCGCAAGGTCTTCGAAATCCTTGAGGGCCCTGAACCGTTTCTTCGACTCGTAATAGCCGTGAACGACGTCCCAGAGAATCTTGATCTCGGTCGAGAAGGCTTCCATCTGCTTGTCGAATTCCTTCTTCTCCTCCTTGAGCTGGTTCTGATCGTAGAATGCGAGCCTCATGGCATAGCGCTCGTCCGGAAGAACCGTGTTGTCGGTCTCCTCATACTCGCGTATGTGGCAGATCCGCGCGTTTTTCAGGTTGTTGCACACCTGGTATCCCAGCTTGCTGGTATCGAGTATCGAAGTGATCGAATTGATGGCGGTGTTGTAGCCCCGGTTCCGCACGTTTTCCTCGTCGATCACGAACTTGATGTTTTCCCTGATATTGAGGGGATCATAATCCTCGACATCGATCTCCGCCCTCAGGCCCTCGATCTTATCAAGAAACCTCTTGGCCAATATGGTGTAGCGCTTCGATTTCTCATCTTCTTTCTCGTCATCGGTGAAGTTATCGACCCTCTTGATCTTCTCGAACATCTTCTCGCTTCCGGACAGCTCCCGTTTTCCCTGATCGATCATCTCGTCGTTGAACGCCTGCACCTGGCGGTCGATCAGATCCTGGATATGCTTCTGTATCGCGTCTTTCAGGAGCTTTTCAACGGTCACCTGGTAATGGTAAAGCGGGCTGATGAGCTCGCTGTCGAGGACATTGATCGAGAGCTTGACGTCATACACATATTTGGGACGGATCTCGTTGTCCTTGAAAATGCACTTTAATATGGCATATGCATTCTGGCCGCGCACGAACGCGCCGATGTCGGTCTTCTGGCGCAGTATCGAGTTCGTCTCGGTCTCGAGGTCGTTCACTCCACGCTGAATGTGACCATGGAGGTGCCCGTACATGTTGATTATAGATTTTTCAATTTCGCCGGTATTGAACTTGTCAGGTCCCGCGATCTTGTCCATAAGCTCGACTATTTCCCTCGGAGTGTACCGTGCCAGACCGCGCGTCTCTTCTTTGTCAACGAAATCCCTGAGTTTTTTCAGGAATTCATCTTCCATGGTGATCGTGTATCTGTTGAACATGTTTACATAGGTCTGGTTTACGTAGTTGTACAATTTCTCCTTCAAACCGCCCATAATATCCATTTTAACCAGAACATCCTGCGGCAGTTTGGCATATACATCCTTGGCGATCCGCTCGGCAGTTTCATTGACGATCAGCTTCTGCTCCGCGATCTTGTCCCTTCCCTCCTGCGCGAGGGATTCGCGCGATCCGACTGCATTGGGGATAGTTGGGTGAACCTTATTCGGACTTTTTGGAAATTGTGTAAATGCCATGAAATATCCTCCTTATTGATTTCAATTCACTGTAAGAGCCGTGCCTCGCATATTTATGAAAAAATCTATTTTTTGCAAATTGTAATATATTTATACCAAACTTTTTCTGTCAACAATATTTTGTAAAACTTTATTTCGATCAAAATTAGCCTGCCATGGTAAAACCGCCTCACTGTGGGGCACTCATGACGAAAAATACTT
>CAZHAD010000057.1:0-8794 GCA_964529965.1 uncultured Leptospirales bacterium
GTGAAAGGCATGATTATTTTAATGAAGCGGCTCTAAAAATAATTTGACTAATAACAAAAACAAGCGCACTATGAATGTGATCAAATTACATTTTGTGTTTATTATCTCCGAGAGGTCGGCAATATGAAAAAAGTGATCGCGGCGTTTGTTCCCGTAATCCTTCTTATGGGAGCATTTTCGTGCGGAGGAGGAAAAAGCGTAAGGGAAAATGAACGGAGTTCGTTCTCCATTGACGAGAAATATGACAAGGCAACCCCTGCCAGGGGGAGGGCGAAAGGAGTCGCGGCGATATTCGACAACGACAAGGCATTGGCGCGCGACCGCGCCCTTAACGACGCCCGGAACAAGCTGGTTGAGAAGATGCTCGGCGCAACCGTCTCAGGCAGGAGTCTAATGGAGGATTTTCAGCTCGTTTCGACGCTTGTTGAATCAAAATCATACGGCCTGGTCAAAGATGAGAGGATCGTGAGCGAAGGATCCGATTCCGATATGTACACGGTGGAGATAGAGGGCACTGTGGAGCCTGCGGTCGTTAAGGACGCGATACGGGATGCATTGAAAAGGTACGGCAGGCCCAAATTCATCGTTCTCGTCCACGAGTCTTTTGAGGGAAGAAGGAGCATGCCGGGGTATACGGCGACCGAGACGATCATGCAGGACATCATGGGAAACCTGGGATTCGAGTTCGTTGACGCACAGACAACCAAGAATCTCATGAGGGGCGAAAGATCGAAGATGCAGAAGGCCATGGCGGGGGATATAAGCGACGATGTGCGCCATCTGCTTTTGGATTCGGTCGGTGCCGAGATCGTCATTTCAGGGGTCGCCCAGACCGATGATCAGACGTATATTCTGAAAAAACGGTTCAAGGATATCGACATGAAATCCAAGCGCGCCAGCGTGACGCTCAAGGCGGTGGACGTGTACACCGCTAAAATCCTGGGGACGAAAGCGGTGGAGGCGGGCGGTGTGGATATCAGCCCGCAGGTTGCTTCAAGAAAAGCGGTGGAAAACGCCCTGAAACGAAGGGACGCCCTGGGAAGCGAGAAGAACAAACCGGGAAAGTTCATTGAAGGTATCATACGAAAGTTTGTCGAATCCGCAACTCACCGCCAAATCGACCTTCTCGTCACCGGACTTGACTATGGCGGCCTGAAAAAATTCAGGAATGAGGTGGAAAACAGAATCAGGGGGGTACAGCAGATCCTGGACAAGGGGAGGGTCGGAAGAGCGGCAAGGCTGGAGGTGTATTTTGCGGGTACCACCAATGAGTTTCTCGATGAGCTTAAGGCAAAGGCCGAGATACTGGGCTTTATGATCGAGGTGCCGGAGAATTTTCCCAACAGGGCGTCGATCACGGCGCGGCAGCTGGACGGCAAATAAAGACGGTAAAAGCATTGACAAGATGATAATGTTACTGTATTCTAAAGACAATAATACAGCAGGGGGGGCCGTATGATATCCATTAACACGGGAAGATTATTTTTGGTGATTGTAATATCAGGTATCATGTTTTCCTGCAGATTGGATGTCCCGATACAGGAGATGACCCAGGCGAGGGCCGCAATCGCCAAAGCGCGCCTCGTCATGTCGGAAAAATATGCTCCGGAAAGCCTCGACAAGTCCATACAGGAGCTCTACACGAGCCATGATTTTCTCGCAAAGCAGGACACCTCCGGCGCTAAAAAGTCGGCTGAGGCCTCGTTGTCGTCAGCCCTTGCCGCGATCAATGCGTCCCTTCCCTTTGCTGCGGAGGATTCGCTTTTGCACGCAAAGGCCGTGTATCAGGAGGCTGACAGGCTCTTGGCCGAAAATTTTGCTTCTGGGCAGTTTGCCGCAGCAAAGACAAACATCGATGAGGCAGAGAAGCTTAAAAATGACAAGAAATTCTATGATTCTTTTATGAAATCAAGAGAGGCGGCGGCAAAGGGAAGCGAAGCAAAGGCCTTGTCCCTTGAAAAAGTCCCCCAGCTTACGGAAAACATCAATAAAATAAAAATGGATATCAACGACCTCAAGACCCTGGCATTGTCGGATGCTCAAAAGCAGGAGCTGGCAGCTGACGAAGGGAAATTGGACAATGCCCTTCAGCTGGTTTCCCAGCAGGATCTTAAGCAGGCGGTCCCCATGATAAGCGAAGCTCAAGATTCCTTCATTAAAATACAAGCCGCGGTCACAAAAAAATCGGCCAAAGACAGGATCGCCGAGCTCAGGAAAGAGATGGAAACCCTTAAAAAAGTGCGGGGCACCGAACAGCCCGGCGAGGACATCGACGGCGTGATCTCCATCCTCAACGAGGCTGATTCCCTCGTCGAGTCGGACAGGATGGATGAGGCCTGGATTAAGATTTCCGATGCGGAAAAGGCGATCGCGGACATACGATCAAAAACATTGAAGCCGCTCGCTATGGAAAAATCAAAATCGGTTGGCAAGCTTCTTGAGGATACGAAGGCAATGGACACCCAGAACAAGTTCGGGGATCAAATCGCCACCGCATCCGGCATCTACGCTGAAGGGAAAGATCTATTGGATGGTGAATATTATGCTGAGAGCCTGGCCAAGTTTGAAGAGGCGGAATCCGTGCTCAAATCCTTGAGCGTGGCACAGGAAAAGGGGAATTTGGGAAAAGAGGGGATGAAGAGCCTGGAGGGTAAGAGGGTGTACAAGGTGATCTATAACCGCGCGAAGCGGGACTGCCTCTGGAGGATAGCCCTTAAAGTGTACAAAAGGGCCAGGTTATGGCCTCTGATTTATATGGCAAACAAGGACCAGATAAAAGATCCGGATCTCATTTTTCCCGGCCAAACTTTCATGATCCCCAAAATACCTGAAAAAGGCAAAATCGAGTTTATGGAGAAAAAGGAGGGCGCACAGGCACCAGGCGAGAACAGGAATAAGATGAAGAAAACCGAACCGGCAACCGGTGAAAAGGCCGGAGAAAAATAATCGGTGAAAAAAATTGCCTGTTTTGTTCTTACGTCGGCATCGGTTTTTTTTGTATATTCGATCGCGATTTCCCGTGATATCAACCTTGATGCCATTTATCTGAAAGAGACCTCACCCTATTATAACCGGCTTCTGGAATCAAAACTCACCGCGTATGAGACCGTCAATTCACAATTCATCGCACGGCACGTGATTTTTGCGATGTGGCAGAACGGATACAATATAATTTACATAAAAGAATTTCCGGATATAAATATCCTGTATTCCTATAATCGTATCACACGGGCTCATACCGAGCTTTGCAGAATGCAGGGAACGATCGTTGCGGCCGCAAGCCTCGTCAATGGATCGTATGTATATCTCAAGCGCCTGCGCGTGGCTGAAGGCCAGATGGTCAAGGGGGAGACCATCGCGGTGGATCTTAAAACAAAAAGGACGAGAATGCTCGAGCCCTCATACCCGTTTATCGATTTTTCCCTCTCACCGGACGGAAGGGGTATACTGTATGAAACGAATTCGGGGATTGTCGAATATTGTACAGAGACGAGGGTCAAGAGCCTTATTATGAGAAGATCCGTATACGCGGACATTGTAAAATCAGGGTCTCCCACGATTGCGCGTCTTTCGCCGAACAGAAAGAAGATCGTGCTTGTAAATGGAAGCGGAGGAACATACAGGGCGAAGATCTTCGCGTACGGCAGGCCGCTGAGGCTTATGGGCATTTCTTCCTCATCCGAGCTGTACTGGATAAACAACAACCAGCTTGTGTACCGCAAGGGGTTCGCCGGGAGTTACTCGGTCCATGTATATGATGCGTCGGCTCATGGATCAAGGGTTTTGGAGGCGGACTCGCTCAACACCAATATCAGGTTTTCAAATCTCGCGAAGATGGTTTCTTTTTTGCATGATCAGCTGATTCGGATCTATGACATAAGGCACAATCAGATTATAAAAACGGGGCTCGAAGGCGAGGACGTGCTCTTCTCCCCTGACGGGAGCAGGTTCATATCCCTTTACTTGAAGAGGCTTTTCATTACCAAAGTCTACTTTGTAAAGAGAAAGTACACGGAAATCGCAGACGTATCAAAGCAGATAATAAGCCTGTATAAAAATTTTCTTGATTCCAAAAACGACTGGACCAATGATTTCTCGCCTGAATATGTGAAAAGGAAAATTTCCGTGTACAATAAAATTTTGAACTAGCTCCAGAAGCCATTCTCTCTTTCGGGAGATTTCGTTTTTTGGTTTTTTTGAATTTATTAATGAGCTCGATTATAAATTTTTTTATAGAATATCTGAAAAGGCTGAATACGGGGCTGAGAGCCCCTTCAGGCACGACCGGAGAAGCACTGGTTCCCGATCAGTCAAAGGAACGATACTCTGTTAACATACTCCTTTTCATAGCGACGCTGGTCTCGACAACCTTTGTCGGTGCGACTGATACGGGTTCGATTGCAGCGGCGCTCATAAGCGGGCTTCCGTATTCGATCACCCTCATGGCCATACTGCTGGTGCATGAATTCGGCCACTATTTTGCGGCGCGCTCGTTCGGCGTAAGGTCTACCCTGCCCTATTTCATACCCTTTCCGTCGCTCGTGGGAACCATGGGCGCCGTAATAAAGACAAAATCTCCGATACCGCACCGGCGCGCGCTTTTCTATATCGGAATTATGGGACCCATGCCCGGATTCATACTGAGCCTCGCGGCGGTTTTTGTCGGAATATATCTGTCGGATGTCAGGCCGTTTCATGCCGGAAGCGAGGGGGGATTCATTCTAGGCAGTTCTTTTCTCGTCGCGATGATAATAAAGCTCATTCACGGCAGCATACCTGCGGGTTATCATATTTTTCTCTCACCGTATGCGAGGGCGGGATGGTTCGGCTTTCTCATCACCAGCCTCAATCTCATGCCGATCGGCCAGCTCGATGGGAGCCATATTTTGTACGCCCTGGTGGGGAAAAAACAGCTTGTTTTCGGCTGGGCCTCTTTCGCAATTCTCATCGCGCTCTCCTTTATCTGGGAGGGATGGATCGTGTGGATCATTATGACGCTCGCATTCCTCATGGTGGGCCATCCCGAGATTCCTGATGGCAGAAGATTGTCAGACGTCGAGAAAATGCTCGGTTGGATCTGCATGGTGATACTTCTTCTTACCTTTGTGCCGATTCCGATTGAATTTTTATAAAATACCCACGCAGTCCCGACAAGTCGGGACGGGGAAAGAGAGGGCGCGCTGTGATAATACGCAGGGTTTTATACGTTGATTGTGGGATTAAATTTCCTGTATTCAATGTAATTTCTGATGATCCTGAGAGAGCACAGAAGGTCTGCTATATACCATGCAGCAATGAGGAGAATGAAGACTTTTCTACCAATACTGCTGTAGAAAAAAATAACCCTGCCCTCGGGGTTCGCCGCCCACAGACCCCATAGCGTCGCACCGGTCGTTGTAATAATACACAACGCGATGGTTAAAATTACAGAAAATTTGGTTCTGTATTTTTTGAACATAAGGGCGATATAACAAGCAATAATCGCAAGCACTATTAATGTCATTCAGGCCCCCTTTCAAGCGCAAAGATTTCCCACCGTAATTTTTTTAGCTCACCGTTCATCACTTCCAATAATTATTATTAATAAACTTGACAAGCAAATTCTCGCAAGGTATTCTTTTTCTCCTTAAGACCATGGATATAATAATGTCCTCCATCAATAAAATACTGATTCTCTGCATAGCAGCCCTGTTTGTATTCATGCCGTATCACAAGACCAGGGGGGGTGGTTTCCCCATAAGTGCCGAACGCTCCACACGGATTATAAATAAGATATACGGGAAATACAAACCGATATATAAGAAATTCAGGGGAATTCAATCCATACGCAACATTGACATCATTGAATATGATCCGAATACAAATACCTTGATTAAACGATCTCACGTCGCACTGATACGTAAAGATTATTTTTACCAAAAGCCGAAAATTGAGGTATTGGAATACATCGAAAACGGGAGGGTGATGAAGCCCTCTGATTATCAGAGCAGGTTAATAGATGTAAATGGACCGATTCTTGATGAGTCGGGCAGACATTTGTATCTGACCAGGATCACGGACGTGGTTACCGTATCCGGCCAGAGATGCTATCAGATGAAGGTAGTGCCCAGAAAAAGGTTGTCAAAATATTTTGAAGGTTTTTTATATTTCAAAATAAAAACACTGGACCTCATTCTCATGGAAGGAAGCCTCGGCGAACTCCCTTATTCATTCAAGGAGTACAGCATGAAATGCCTTTTCAGGCGTATGGGCGCGCTCCCGGTTCTGAAAACGGGAACCTATATCATGCGTACGTATATTCCGATCCTTCTGCCTGATCGAAGGTTCGTTCTCAGTATCAATTCAATTGACGACAAGCCGTTATAGGCAGCAATCAAAAGAATTGTTTCAGGATGATCCATTGTATCTGCCTGTCTTCGGCGGCTGAATGAGGATATTATTTGTATTGAGCCTTGTTGATTGCTCGGGTGATTGGTTTATGGTTTTTTAAGGATGGAGCATATGAAAAAAAATCTGATAGTGCCGTATTTTTTATCCGCGGGCATGGCCATCATGGTGGCCGCGTGTGCATCATTTGGCACGCAAAAAACGGAATCGGGGAAAGATGAATTTTTAAAGGCTCCGTTTAACAAAACGGAAGACAGGGAGGCCTTCAGGGTGTACATTGATTCAGACCAGTATGCGGTTGTCCAGACTGATTACGCGGATACCATAAAGCGCGATAATGATCCCGGCGGAGACCGGTATATCTGCGATGAATTAAAAAAATATAATAAGATAGATGAAGCCCGGGAGGGATTGTATCAGATTTTTTTATATCCTGACCGGGGGACATTAAGGAAGGTAAGACCGTATAAGCCGCTGAATCTCATCGAGCTCGACAATCTTATAATTGAAGATTTACAGCGGTGGACTTTCAAGTTTCCGAAAAACGTCGTCCAGCCAAACATGATGTATATCAAATACCGGATCGTTCTCAGAAAGATGGAGAGCGACGAGCAGATCATCAAAGAGGTACAAAAGAAGATGAGCAGCGAATAATCCGGCATCCTTACCGAATTTGCTCATCCCGCTCGGCCTTACAGTGAAGAGGTGTTGATGATAAACCGAACGGCGTTTTCATCCATCAATAATTTTTTTGAGATTTCATCCGAGTTCCAGCCCTTGGTGGATAGCTCCCGTACCGTGCGGATGACATTTTCATTAATGCCCTTTGCCGTGGGTGCATTCCCCTTAACTTCTTTCAATATGGGATTATTGTTGTCCACGGCCTGTATGAAGTCCGCAAATTGCTTCATCTTTCTGTCGGTCTCCGAAAAAAGCTCCTGAAGCCGTGAATCGGTGTTGTTGAGCTCGTCCTGGATCGTCTCGACTTTTTGGAACATTGCGTAGATCTGCTTGATCCTCGATTCCATGTGCTCTGACAGGCCCTCGAGCTCGCCGAACCTGTCCTTGACCTCCTTGATTTCAGATTCCCTTGTTTTGAGGATAATGGTACTCTCTTCCACCTCATGGAGGTGCTGTTTGATTTTTTCGACCCTCTTGTCCGCACGCTCCACAACTTTCTGGAAGTTGTTGATTTTCCCCTCGATGGCCTGTATGAGTATGTCCGCCTTGTGGACGGAGTCGAGATTATTCGTGATGACGTCTTCGTAATCATGCAGCTCCTGGATCCGGCTCTCCAGGCTTGAGTAGCTCTCGACCAGTGCGTTGATGCGCGAACTGACCGTATCGATTTTTACGAACTGCTCCTGGCAATTGCCCGCTTTTTCAAGCGCATAATCGCTCATCTCCTGGAGGGCCTTGATTTCGGATTCGATGTCAGCAAGTTTTTCCTTCTTGTTTTGATACGATCGTATTTCACGATCATAATCCTTCGCGAGCTCTTTAATGTAATCGATATCCGCGTAGAATTTTTCAAGATTTTGCGCTTCTTTCCGGGAATCCTCCAGCATCCGGTCCAGCCTTTCTATGGAATTGCTCACTTCAGCAGCCAGCGTGTCAGTACGCGAAAAGATTTTGCTCTGTTCCTCATAGTTTAACACCTCGGATTTTATGCTGAACAGCCTCTGTTCTATACCTGAAAATTCATCCTTTAGTATCTGCATCTGTCTTTCGGAGAAGGATTCCGTCTGATTTTCAAATTTTGTCAATCGTATCTCAATATCTTCAGCGCTTCTGATGATTTCGCTCATCTTGTTTTCCGCGGTGTTAAGGAGCCTGTTTTCAAATCCCATGAACCGCTCCTCGAAATTCTCCATGTCCTTTTTGATTTCCTGCCTCTGCAATTCAGCAAAACCCTCCTGCTGATTCTTGAATTTAATCAGCTTTTGATCCAGTTCCTGAGCGTATATGCTCATCTCATTCGTCTTGCCCTCCGCGGTGCTCAGGAACCTGTTTTCAAATCCCATGAATCGCTCCTCGAAATTCTCCATGTCCTTTTTGATTTCCTCCCTCTGCAGTTCGATAAAGCCTACCAACTGGCTTTCGAATTTCATCACTTTTTGATCCAGTTCATGCGCATATATGCCCATTTCATTCGTTGTGCCCTCTGCGGTGCTCAGAAGCCTGCTTTCAAATTCAGTGAACCGCTCCCTGGAATTTTCCATGTCCTTTTTGATTTCCTGCCTCTGCAGTTCGATAAAGCTTCCCAGCTGGCTTTCGAATTTTACAATTTTTTGATCCAATTCCTGAGCGTATCTGCCCATTTCATTCACCTTGTCCTCCGCGGTGCTCGAGAGCCTGCTTTCAAATTCAGTGAACCGCTCCCTGGAATTTTCCATGTCCTTTTTGA
>CAZHAD010000057.1:8894-21441 GCA_964529965.1 uncultured Leptospirales bacterium
AGCCTGCTTTCAAATTCAGTGAACCGCTCCCTGGAATTTTCCATGTCCTTTTTGATTTCCTGCCTCTGCAGTTCGATAAAGCTTCCCAGCTGGCTTTCGGATTTTACAATTTTTTGGTCCAATTCCTGAGCATATATGCTCATCTCATTCACCTTGTCCTCCGCGGTGCCCAGGAGCCTGTTTTCAAATTCGGTGAATCGCTCCTCGAAATTTTCCATGTCTTTTTTGATTTCCTCGGCTTCCTTTCGTGTGGCGTTCACAATCTCGTCTCTTTTGGAGATTGCGTGTATGCTCAGGTTGTCCAGCTCATTTCTCACCTTATCGACCTGAAGCTCGAATGTTTTAATCAATTTGGATTTTGATTCATTAACCGATGTTTCAACCGCATTGAGCTTATCGTTGAGCTTTTCGATGGCCTGATTTATTTCGTTTTCAACGTTTGATGTTTTTTCCTTGATGTTTGAGAAGATCCTGCTCTCGAGTTCTGCAAAATTGACTTTGAGCATCTCCACCTGGTTTTGCAGATTTGCAGAACCCTCGATGGATTTGACCAGACCGTCGGCCTTAATTTTAAAATTTTGCAGTAAAACGTCGCCTGTATCGGTCAGCCTCTGTTCCATGTCGGCGAGTGAGCGTTCGAAATTTTCAGTCAAATCCATGATCTTTTGACGGCTTGAATTGAACATGCTTTCCTCTTTGTTCTCGAATGACTCGTTCAATTTTACCATCTGATTGGTGAATTCCGCGGTTAATTCCCTGGATTTTTCTTTAAGCCTGTTGTTGAAATTCTGGAGTATATCTGCGCTCTCGCTCCTCAACGTTTTCATGCCCTCTTTTAAATACGTCATATTGTGCGATACTTCAAGGAAGCCTTCTTTCGCGCCTGCGATAAACTCAATCTGCTTATTCACGTCACGCGCCGACTGAGATATGATCTTGATGTCCTCTTCAACCTTCTGTAGATTCGTTTTTTCAATGTCGAGGCCGTGCAATTTGCGTTCAATCTCTCCGATCGATCCCGTAATATTTTTCGAAAGGGCGTCGGATTTCTTGATTAAGATATCCATTTCAATGGTTGCGTCGTTGAACCTTCTATTTTCCGTTTCGGCCATTTTTTTGAACTCGTCGAATAAACGTGACGAATATCTCCGGAGTTTCGCCATTTTCAGATTTGTTCTGTCCAATTTTCTGAAAATAATGAGCATGATAAGACAAACTACGAAGGTTATAATATTATAAATCATGATAATTACTCCGATTTATTCAACGTGTTTGAATTGTTTATAAAATACCCGCGCAGTCCCGGCATACCGGGACGGGGTATTTTTCACATTATGTTTTGCGCGCCTCATCCACGGGGCAGAGCTCCGGGGATGAGGCGTTACGATAAAAAATATACACTGCACTAATTTTGTCAATCAAAATTTTATGTCACATAGCAATATACGGGTTATGTATATAGAAAGTGAATTTCCCTGGCTGGTCCGCACCCCGTTTTATTATTGACAAAAAGGGAATCTTTTTCGAATAGTATTCGAACCGTTTTATCGGCAATTCGAGATAATGGAACTTCCATATCGATGCGCCATTTATTTTTTATTGCAGGCAAGGATCCGGTTTTTTTCAACTGCGCTTCCCGCTGAAACTAACATGGTATCAATTAAATCGCGCATCGATCGTCATATGCAGAGCATGGCATACAACTCAAGTTATAATATATGAGGTGATTCATATGAAGAGAACATTCCAGCCGAGCAGGACAAAGAGATACAAGAAGCATGGATTTCGCATGCGTATGAGCACCGTGGAGGGGAGAAAGGTATTGAGTAGAAGAAGAAAAAGAGGGAGACATAAATTAACGGTTTCAGACGAAAGGAGATCGCCAAAATAATTGTACAATCGTGAAAAGGATATATTCATTAAGAGGAAGGAATTTAATACGAAAAGTTTATCAAAAGGGCAGGAAATTACAGGATTCAGGCATTCGGATGTTTATTTTTAAATGTCACAGTGAAGGCCGTACAAAGCCCGGCTTGCAGACGCGAAAATCAGCCGGTATACAGAATGTGAAGATCGCCGTGATCCCGGCCAAAGCCATCGGCAAAGCGCATGCAAGGAACAAGATGAAAAGAATGATACGGGCGATTTGTTCAGAGCTTATTAATGATTTAAAAAGCGGGTTTTGCATTATAATCAAGGCGGATGTCGGCTCCAGAAATTTACGGTTTGAAGAAGTAAAGAAGATAGTTCGAGCATTATTCATGAAAGCGGGTTTAATAACACGTGAGGCAGATACGAGCATTCTATAAACTGATAAATTCGCTGATTTCAAGAATAATAATTCTAATAATCACCGTGTATCGGACGTTCATATCCCCGATACTTCCGCAATCCTGCAGATTCTATCCGTCCTGCTCTGTGTACGCGATCCAAGCGTTACAAAAGCACGGCTTCATCAAGGGCGTTTATCTGGCCGTGAGAAGAATTATCAGGTGCAATCCTTTCAATAAGGGAGGATTCGATCCGGTGCCTGATCACTTCAGATTTATCAGCTAAAATTCTTTCCCTATCCTTCAATTCACGCGGAACAATACACTTACAGGGGACATGTCTTTGCACAACGTGGCGGCTGTGCACGGGCCATTCCCAGCGTTACTATAAAGGGGAATTGCTTAATGGATAAAAAAAGTGTGATTGCAATAGTATTAATAACCATCGCCTGGATCGGCTATTTCGTCTTGACCAGACAGGAGCATTCGGCAAAAAAGCCGGCCGAGGTTCGGAAGGAGGAGCCCGCCAGGAGTGAAAAGCCTCAAAGGGCTGAGAAGCCAGCGCCGAAACCGGAGACGAGGGTGACTGCCGTCGGTTCGGTCGGCCGGGAACATGGCATTACCGTTCAAACAAAGAAATTCCTTTTTACCCTTTCCAACAAGGGGGCATCGATTACCGGCGCGCTCTACAGGCCGAGAAATATAGAGCTTACGGTAAAGGAAAACCCCTACCACGCTCAAGGGGCGTTTGATTTTTCAGTTTTTTTTGATGAGGATGAATTTCTTCACGGTACTCCCCTGGACGAGGCTCTCTGGAGTTACAGGGAGGAAGGGGGCAACCGGGTGATTTTTTCCACCGAAGCGAAAATAAACGGGTCGCCGGTGAGGATTGAGAAGGCTTTTACCTTCCCGGATGAAGGATACGGCTTTTCTGTCGAATACCGGTTCATAAACACGGGGTGGAAGGATCTCGTGCTTAACAACGGGTCGCTTATCGTGTCCCCCGGGGAAATGCTCGGACCGGCGCTTGATTTCACAAATTCGTATAACCGGCTTTCAGGAATCTATTCGCTTAACGGCGATTTCAAGCAATCCTCGAAAGGGGGAGGCGGTTTTCTGGGGTGCGGGTCGTCATCGAGCAGCAGCCCCTATAAGAAGGAGACGGGGAACATAAATTGGGCAGGCATCATGAGCCGGTATTTTCTGATCATCATGATACCCGAGCACTTCACCGGGGTCGCGGCGATCGAAGACAACAGAAAGGACAGCGGGTTCCGCACGGGTATCTATGTGCCCGTGAAAAGGCTTGCGCCGGGGAGCAATGTCACGAAGTCCTTCAAGGTGTACCTCGGGGAGAAAAACAAACAGCACCTCGCGTCGGTCGACAAGCAGATCGTCGACGCTGCGGATGTGAACAAGATCATCGAGCCAATACGGAATTTTGTCATATGGTGCCTGCTTTCCATAAATAAATTTATCGGCAATCTCGGATGGTCGCTTGTTATATTTTCACTGCTTACCAAGGTCGTGTTCATGCCGCTGACCATAAAATCAACCGAGTCAATGAAAAAAATGCAGCAGCTGACGCCGAAATTGAATGAGCTGAAAGCAAAATTCAAGGACAAGCCGGAGCTGATGCAAAAGGAGATGATGAAGCTCTACAAGGAGAACAAGGTAAATCCGATGGGGGGCTGTTTTCCCCTTCTTCTTCAGATGCCGTTTTTCTTCGCCCTGTACAGCGCGCTCATCAACTCAATCGATTTATGGAACGCCCCTTTTATTTTATGGATGAAAGATCTTTCAATGCCTGACACGGTGGCGACTATTTCGGGATTTCATTTGAATATCCTTCCGATCATCATGACGGGAACGACATATCTGCAGCAGAAGCTTACCACTGTGGACACCGCGGGACAGCAGAAGGTGTTGATGATGCTCATGCCGCTGATGTTCATATTTATATTTTGGAACATGCCCTCGGGGCTGGTGCTTTATTGGGCGCTGCAGAACGTCTTTCAGATCCTTCACCAGTTGTTTATAAATTATCGGGGAAAGGCCAAAGAAGCCTGATGCGGCGTATTTTCTTCGATGAAGAAAGCCAGCGAGGAAGCAATATTAAGAGATAAATTGATGGGTATATATATAATACCGGGAGGCGCAACATGAAAGTTATAGAAGTTGAAGGAAGAACGGTTGATGATGCGACAAAAAAGGCTTTGGCCGAGCTGGGCATCACCGGTTCCTCAAAAATCAATATTGAAGTAATCGATGAAGGCAAAAGCGGTATATTCGGGTTCGGGGTTTCAAGGCCGGCCAAGATAAGGCTTTATTATAATTCCGAATCGATGGATATAGGCGATACCATAAAGGAGATAATCCCCAATATTCTCAGCAGAATGGGAATAGAATGCAAAATCGCTGATATTAAAGAAGGCGAATCTAAAGTATACATAGAGCTCGAGAGTAAAAGCAATTCAGGGTTGATAATCGGCAGAAAGGGGAAAACCCTTGAGGCACTGCAATTCATGGTAAACCTGATGGTAAACCATCGCACCGGAAGCGACAAAAAAATCATCCTCGACATCGAATCATACCGGGCCAAGAGGGAGCGGGCGCTTCGAAAGCTGTCCAGGGACATCGCATTCAAGGTTATAAAAACCGGAAAACCCTGGACCCTGGAGCCGATGAATCCCTTTGAGCGGAGGCTCATTCACATGACGCTGCAGAATGATTCCAGGGTGACCACGAAAAGCGAAGGACAGGGAATTTACCGGAAGGTAACTATTTTGCCCAAATAGCGGCCGAGTATGCTGAATGACACCATCTGCGCTCCCTCGACCCCGCCCGTGAATTCCCCTATCGCCGTGATAAGGATCAGCGGAGCCGATACCCTGGGAGCAATCACTTCGATTTTCCACGCCCGTGATGAATTCAGACCCCGACATGCCCTTTACCGAACGATCGTCCATGAAGGAGATCCGGTTGATGACGTCATCGTCGTTTTCTATAAGTCTCCGCGCAGCTATACGGGTGAGGATATGGCCGAGATTTTCTGTCACGGCAATCCGATAATCGTGCAGAGGATCATCATGCTCCTGAGCGGCCTCGGCGTCAGGATGGCGCAGCCGGGGGAATTCACCCGACGGGCGTTCCTGAACGGCAAAATCGACCTCACCGCGGCGGAGGCAATAAATCAGATAATACGGGCACGGAGCGAATGGGAAGTTTACACCTCGCTGAAACAATTGCATGGATCATTGAAAGAGGTCATACATGGAATCCGAGGCAGGATAATCGAATTTAAGGCGGACATAGAGGCGGGTATCGATTTTTTGGAAGAGGATATTGAGGTACTTCCCCGCGAGCAGGCGCTCAAAGCGGCCGATGGGATCAGATATTTGATTGAAGATCTCCTGTCAAGGTGCAGAACCGGTGCGCAGCTCAGCCATGGAATCGACGTAACCATTGTCGGCAGGCCGAATGTCGGAAAATCCAGCGTATTGAACCTTCTCTTGAACCAGGAGCGTGCGATCGTGTCCCATATCCCCGGCACCACCCGGGACATAATACGAGAGACTTTCCAGGTGAACGGTATGCACGTCAATTTGAACGATACCGCGGGCATAGACATGCCGCGAGACGAGATAGAGATGATTGGAATCAATCTGAGCCTTCAAAAAATCGAGTCGTCACCGTTTATCATCATGGTGGTGGATGCATCACGCGGGCTATGCGAGGAAGACCTGCGTATTCTGGACAGGGTCCGTACCAAGAAGAAAATCATTCTTATAAACAAGATCGATATTGCCGGCGCCGAAGATATAAACCGACTGAGCAAGGAAATCGGTGAGGAGACCATTCTTTTTTCCGCCAAAACGGGCGAGGGCTTGCATGACTGCAAAGAAGCTGTTTCAAGGCTTATCAGAAATGAGTTTGTCGAGATAGATAACTCATTCATTGCAGATATGAGGGTCGTTGATATTCTTGAGCGGGCGGCGAAGAATATCCAGAGGGTCAGTGAATGCGTCGCCAATGACGACCCGCTCGAGATCATCGCCTTTGAGTTGAATTCCCTTGTCGATTTGATCTCTGAAATCACCGGTGAGATCACTCCGGACGATATACTCGATTCAATATTCGGCAGATTTTGTATTGGCAAATAAGACCCGCATTCCCGCATAAAAGCCCTTGATAAACCCGGCCGTCCGTTTTTTATAGAAAAAAAATCAACCTTGCTGCCATTGTCATGTACCTTAATTTTTGCCTGGATGGATTTTGCCATATGAGGTTTGAATATGGTATTCTGATGAATGAGATCGGCTCGTGAAGGTTCTTTATATTGAAAAGCAAAAAAATTTTTATTAAATTATTATTGCAATATCATTGACATTGAATTGACAAACGATTTATTTTTATTATATGATACACAGAAACGAATTTTTTTGCTGTTATGGACAAGATTGACAAAACAAAAGAGAACATCGGCGTCACAAATCTCGATAATAAAACGCGGGAGAAGCTCTTTGAAAAATTCGTCGAAGGCGGAGGCAGGGTAATTGACGATAAAACAAGGAGAAGACACCTGGTCCTTGACAGGGAAAAGCAAAAAAAGCTACACAAGAGATTTCAGCATCAATCGGATAAAACCTTATATAGGGATAAACAAAAACCACAACCGGCCAGTTCCTCGCGGCCGCCCCAGATCATCCCCGAAACCGGGACGAGCTCTTTTTTTTATTTTTTCAACAGGTTGAAACTACGCTTCAAATTGAAGTCCCTCGGGGTCACCACATTAGACGGATACTATTTCCAAACAAAGTTTTTTTTAAAATTCAACAACATCTATAAAGCCGCGTTGATGGAATTGCAGATTTTATATCTTGAAATGTTTAAGAGGTATCCTTCAGCGGGCGGTAACGTGATCCGGTCCCTCGATGCGATCTCTCCCATATACTACGAACTCATTGAAATGACGGGGAACCTGTTCGATAAAATCCTCACGGACCAGATCGTCGAGCAATACATCAATTTCCCCGACGTCCCTAAAAGAGTCACCGAGCTTAAGGAGCCGCTGTTTCAATTATTCAGAAAACTTTACGTGCTCGAACCTTATAAAAATATGATCCGTATGGCGTTCGAACGTGCCATCGACGATTACGGGAAGTCGGAGGATTACAAGTACGATTATCCGTCCGTAACAAAAAGAAGAATGAGGCGTGATCTGTTCACCATTTTCCATAAATTATTTCCGCGGCTGCAGCTGCTCTACATTTATCTTGAGGGACCGAATATCCAGCGGTTCGGCCCGGATATCGAGTCAGGCCTGTCGATCACCGACGCGGAAAAGCCCGGCGGCAGAATGAGGGCCCTGAATTCCGATGAAACTCAGGCGCAGCCCGCCGAACATGAAGACACTATGTCCCCAGGTGATGAATCAAAGATGATTGATGAAGCGCGGATGAGGGATATAAAGAAGGGACTTGAGATCATGTCACAACTCAGCATATCGAATTTGCGTAAGGAATATGATAAAACAAGATTATTTGAATATGTTAGCGATATCGATAAGGTATTTATTACGTACCTTCTCTTTAACGAATTCGATAAGGAATATTCCTTTATTTTGACCACCAATAAAATAAAATACAGGACTGACGTCATTGTGCGCACTCAGAAGGATTTTAAGACAAGCCTTATCACCCTGTATGAAAAACTGAAAATAAGCGCGGACGGTCTGAAGGAATATGCGGAAGAATTGAGGACGTACGAAAAGGCGAGGAATGAAAAGCCGTACGGCGGGGCTCAATACATCGAATTTACAAAGAGAATGGAGGCCTTTCAAAGGAAAAAAAATATCAGCGGAAAGAAGGCGCTGATGACGGTAAGGGATTACATGAATGAGATCGCCGGGGAGCTGCACCTGCTTGTTATGGATATGGACAGCCAGCAGCTCTACACCGAAAATCCCCAGGAGCAGCTCATATTCGATCCCCTCATCGAAGGGGAGAAGAAGCTGAATAAAAAGAAAATCTACGAGGCGATCTATCTGGTATACTGCTATGCGCTTGCGTTTGCATACCGCCTGGGCATCGGAGGCGATCTTTCCGGTGATCTTGAGTTTAAAAAAGAAGAATTGGATTTGATGCAGAAACAGATGGAAGGCCCTCCCGCTCCGGAAAAACCAGATGAGACGGGAAGTGAAAATCAGAAATCGATACTTGAGCAGCTTGACGACCTGCTCTGACTTTCCGGTCCCGCGATATTTTTAAAATTCCGATGATCTTTTATGGCGCATTTCATCTCTGCGCCGCGCTCGTATCGTGTCGGGAGTGTCGGACAACGTGTGATCGCGAAAGGGAACGGACCTGGGATTAAACCGTTGCTCCTCGTCGCGGAGGGGGGTCGCAACGGTGCCCTTGGAAGCGATTGTTCCTTCACGCTTTCCCCCGACTGACGGCCCCCTCCCTATGCTGAATCCCGCTTCATTCATCGCCGCGCGCACCTGGGGTGCGCTTGAATAGGTCGTGATGATACCGGCGTCGGCCGTAAGGCGGTACAGCTCCCTGAAAAACTCAACCGACCAAAGCTCTGGATTTTTTGATGGAGAGAACGGATCAAGAAAAACCGCATCGAACCGGATGCCTGACAGCCTTTTAACGGCCCGACGGGCATCCCCGAATTCCACCCTGACGCTCACCCTGTCCCTGCTCGCTGATCCGTTCGAATAAGCGGCCTTGACCAATGAATAGTGTACGTCCCGGTCATCATTGAATAATATCCGGTCCAAGATGGGAGAGAGCGATCGCTCTTTTTCCAAGGAAATGATCGACAGGCATCCGCAGCATCCCTTTCTTGCGCATTCAACGATCAATGCGAGAATGTTATAGCCGAGCCCGAAGCCCACGTCGAGGACATGAAGGCTTTGCGAGTGAGAGTCAAGCACGCGGGAAGGATACACGTGCTTTAAGAGCGCTTCCTCGTATGCACCGGAGAGGGAATGCATCTGCTCGTCATATGCGGAAGCATACAGGGTAAGCGTACCGTCCGCGGTTTTAATAAAACGATACTTCTCATTTTGATTCATAAAGATCCCTCGCATGAATGCCTTCATGCTGATATATAGCATCAAACAATATAAGGATGTAGATTCATCCGGTTAAGTGTAAATTATTTTTCAGAAAAATTGCTTACTAATACCACCTCCGTGAAATAATAAAACCGCCGATTCGCGCCGAGGAATGTCCCCATAGTTTTTTTCTGTTTTCGTTTGATTTTTTTGTAATTGATTCGTAAAATATATTAAATTATCTGTTACAATCTTTGTTCACCCCCACCCCGACCCTCCCCCATCAAGGGGGAGGGGGTCATAAATCAATTTTCACCTAAATCATGTAAATATTTAACTTTGTTAATTGAAGATAATTAGACACAGAACAAGATTAACCATGGTGCCTTTATTGCTCTTATTTCAAAGCGTACTTGTTTTTCCACCAATAAATCTGCAATTAGTACAATCAGTAATTTTACCAAGTTCTAATCCGCGTGAATCGGCGGTTCCATTATTCAGAGTAATGTAGAATTTCCCGAAATTTAATTAACACCCGGGGCATGGAGGATGCGATCTTAAAAAAACATTGACAAAACACCTTCATGCTTGTGTCTCTGATTATTATTTTGAATCCCGCATACTGCGGCAGCTACACGATTCCGGAACATTCATCGAGGAGCAATGGATTATTCCAAGACCGTCAACCTTCCCGCAACGGATTTTCCCATGAAGGCCGATCTCCCCAAGCGGGAGCCCGGAATGATAAAGAGGTGGGACGAGGAAAATATTTATCAGAAGATCCTCGAGTCGCGCCGCGATGCGGAGCTGTACATACTGCACGACGGTCCGCCGTACGCCAACGGACATATCCATCTCGGCCATGCCCTGAACAAGATCCTTAAAGACATCATCGTGAAGCACAAGACGATGATGGGATTCAAGTCACCGTACGTGCCTGGTTGGGATTGCCACGGCCTTCCCATCGAGCACAACGTGACGCGCGAGCTGGGGAAAAAGGCCGAGTCCATGCCCAAGGAGGAGATACGCACCAGGTGCAGGGAATATGCGGAGAAATTCGTCAGGATACAGATGGATGAATTCAAGCGTCTCGGCGTATTCGGGGATTTTGAAAATCCGTATAAAACCATGGCCCTCGATTATGAGGCGAAAATAGTAGAGGTCTTCGGGAACATCCTCAAGGAGGGTTATATATACCGGAGCAAGAAACCCATATATTGGTGCCCGTTCGACGTAACCGCACTCGCCGAGGCGGAGGTCGAATACGGCAATCATACGTCTCCCTCGATCTACGTGAAATTCAAGGTAGATTCATCCAGCGTAAAAGTGCCGGGGATCGACCCCGACAGGCTTTATGTGGTCATCTGGACCACGACCCCATGGACGCTGCCGGCGAATCTGGCGGTGAGCTTCCACCCCGACTTTCTGTACGCGGCCGTTCGTTTCGGCGACGAGTACTATGTCGTGGCTGAAGCCCTTATCCCCCAGCTCGAATCTGCGGTCGGAAAGCGTAACGATGGGAGCATAGGCCTGAGCAGGAAGGAGATCGAGGCCTTCAGGGTGCTTCATCCCTTTATTGAAAGGGAATCCAGGGTCATTTTCGGAACCCACGTCACGCTGGACCAGGGCACGGGCATCGTGCACACGGCGCCCGGGCACGGGAATGAGGACTACATCGTCGGCCGCGAATACGGGCTCGAGGTGTTCTGCCCGGTGGATGAAAGGGGGAGATTCACCGACGACTTCAAGGAAATGAAAGGGGTCAGCGTCTTTGACGCAAACGATAAAATCGTCGATTTGCTCAGGGAAAAACACGCGCTCATCCATTCGGAAAAGATCGAGCATTCGTATCCCCACTGCTGGCGGTGTAAGAACCCGCTCATTTACCGCGCCACCGAACAGTGGTTTTTCAGCATCGACCACCGGGACCTCAGGCACAGGGGGATCGAGAACATCCATACGACCGGGTGGATACCCTCATGGGGCATGTCGCGCTTCCTCGGCATGGTTGAGGCCAGGCCGGACTGGTGCTTATCCCGTCAGCGCTCGTGGGGGGTGCCGATCCCCTCGTTCCGGTGCGCGCGATGCGGCGAAAACATGATGAGCGCGGACAGCGTCGCGCACTTCGCGAAGGTGGCCGGGGGCAAGGGCATAGATTCGTGGTATACCGCTCCCGTCGAAGAGCTCATCCCCCCCGGCACCTCATGCACGTGCGGAAGCGATTCCTTTGTCAAGGAATTCGACATTTTGGATGTATGGTTCGATTCGGGCGTGTCGCACTTCGCGGTGCTTGACGTATGGAAGGACCTGCGGTGGCCCTCGGACCTTTACCTTGAGGGAAGCGACCAACACCGCGGATGGTTCCAGTCGTCATTCTGGCCCGCGGTGGCGCTCCGCGGCAGGCCACCGTACAGGACGGTGCTCACGCACGGGTTCGTCCTCGACGAGGATGGCCGCGCGATGAGCAAGCTGACCGGGAACGTCATTCCGCCTGACGATATCATCAAGGTGTACGGCGCGGACATTTTACGATTGTGGGTCTCCTCCGAGGATTACCGGAATGACGTGCGCATCGGCATGCAGATGATGAAGCAGGTTGCTGATTCCTACAGGAAGATCCGGAATACGTTCAAATTCATCATCGGGAACCTGTACGATTTCACCGGGGAAGAGGCCCGTCCCTACGATGAGCTCTCCGACATCGACAAATGGATCCTGCACAAGCTTTACGCCCTGTCGGTGAGCGTCATCGAGCATTACGAAAAATTCGACTTTCATCTCGTGTACCGGAAGATCCTTAATTTTTGCGCCGTTGAGCTGTCATCGGTCTATTTTGACGTATCAAAGGACATCCTCTACGTCGAGCTGCCGGGGTCTCATAAGCGAAGGTCGAATCAGACGGTGCTGAACGAATTGCTGAACTCCCTCTCCCGGCTTATCGCCCCGATACTCTCGTTCACCGCCGAAGAGATATGGATGTTCAATAAAAATCCCGGCTCGATCCATACGGAGCGGTATTATCCGCTTGACCAAAGGTTCAATAATCCGGAAATCGAGACGCGGGTGGGGCGGCTGGTCGACATCAAGAAGGACGTGCTGAAGGGGCTCGAGGTCCTCAGGCAGGACAAGATCATCAGGTCATCGCTTGAGGCCGAGATCGCGCTGTACGTGCCGGACCAGTCGACGAAGCGCCTGATACAGGAGATGGGCC
>CAZHAD010000058.1:0-21151 GCA_964529965.1 uncultured Leptospirales bacterium
AACGGAAATGATTATAAGTACAAGGAATATTTTAATATTATGCCGTGTTCTGGTGTTCATATTAAGTCAAGATCTAACATGGCCATTAACAAGAGGTTGCCATATGGCCGATTCATTGCGCCGCTTTGTTCGATCATTTAAAAAGGAATTTCCTAAAAGCGTTATCGTACCCATGTGACTGGATAGGTCCAGCCTCTCGAAAACCTAACCTCTCGATAATACGAATGCTTACTGTATTGCTTGGGTGAACCTTACTCACTATCTGTTCCCCCGGGAAAAGCTTTTTACAATGTTCCATTAGAGTAGTCACGATCTCAAGTCCAAATTTTTTTCCCCAATACTCTTCAGCTAACACAGTATGTATTTCGATTTCGTGATTGTTAGGTCCTAAGATACCAGCCCGGCCAATGATCGTGCCAGAATCGCGAAGCGTCACCGTAAGGATGAGGTTATTCTTTTTCTGGCCCTGCATAATGTTGTTGCAATAGTAGTCGGCTGTATGACCGGATGGGCCGCCTACGAAATGCTTGACCCTCGGATTATTCTCCAAGGCCGCATAGAACTCAGCGTCATCAGGAATTGGCGTTCTAAGTATCAATCGATTAGTCTCTAATGAAGTCATGATATTTTTGGATCAAACAATTATTATCCAGTAATTCCCTAATTTCTCATATAATATTGAAGAAGCCTTTTATAAAAAAGTCAACAAAAATAATTTATTGATTATAGAATTAGCAGGTATTTTTAATTCCCCGCCTATTGCAGGCTGTGAATAGAAGCTGTCCAAAAAGTTAGAATTATTGCAAAAATCCTCCCTCGGTGGCAGGCTCTTTCCATAACGTCCTGTCAACTATCTGCATCCTACCATCCTGGCCATTGGGAGAGGATAGGTAGAGGGTATATCAAGTCCCCCTCCGGGGGATTTAGGGGGCCAACATCTCGGTCGAAAGCTGATTAACTTACAGGCCCAAGTCGGCGCGTGGCGTGCTAAACAGCACCTACCTGAAAATCTATCGACTTTCGATCGGACATGCCACCTCCGTGTCTGAAGCAAAAAAAAGTCGCTTATAAACGATTGACCAACGATGAAGCTCAATACGGGCGTTCAATATTCCACAGCCGAGAAGTTTTTGAAGAAGAGAAATAGCATAGGAATATGCCGGTCGCCTCCTTTAAAAAAAGTATTGAAATACCGGTCACTGAAAAGTATAATCACATAAAATCCCCAACATTACCGTCCGGCGCGAGGGTACATGGCACATAAGAATTATATCCCGATGATGTTTATAATCATGGCCGCCGCCATTTCGTCCGGTTGCACTGTGAAGGACAGCATTGATATTTCAAAGGGATGGAAGCTTATCCGGGGCGACGGGCCCGGTTACATGCGCCCAGGCATCGACGATTCCGCCTGGCTAACGGTGAATCTGCCGGGCCGGGTGATAAAGGAAAAAAAACGGCAGGTTTATTGGCTCAGAAAATCGGTCGTTATTCCAAAAACATATTCGAACGAGGACCTGGCGGTCTACCTGGGTAAAATATGGGACGTTGAAGAGACCTATTGTAACGGGTATAAAATCGGCGCAACGGGCAGATTGTATCCCAATTTCAACTCTGCATGGTTTTGGGACCGCTACTATTATATACCCCCTCGTATTATAAAATATGACGCGGTGAACGTGCTGTCCATACGGGTCTTTACCAATCAGATTGCTTTTTTCAACGGCAAGCCCTTTATTGCTGACCTCGAATCGGTCAGGGTTTTTAATTTTTTCCAAAGGTTCAAGGCTGAATATATTCCCATGGGATTGGGCATGCTTACGCTTGTTCTGGGACTTTTTGCGCTATTTCAGTTTATTACCAATCGAAGGCAACGGGAAACCCTTCTGCTTGCGGTAACGCTGTTGCTCTGGAGCGTACTTTCCACTCATCATTACATTCCCGATTACATCATTATTGATTTCAATACCCAGGACAAGCTGTACATGGCGCTTATTGCAATCGAACTGGTTCTGGTGATCTTTTTATTTCAGATGGAGCTAAATCTCTGGAGCCGGCCGTTGACCATCATAACGTGCATCAATGGGTTCGCCGCGGTGGTTGTGGCTATGACCGCAACGGCACGGGACCCCATAACCGGGTGGAGGTTCGACGTTCTCGGCGTCATGGGGATCATAGGACAGATCGTGGCTTTAATTTTTATGATCAAAATGTTTAAAAGAAGGACCAGGGAAAGGATGGTAATTTTCGTCTCCTATTTATTTTTTATCACATGCGTCCTGCATGACAGCCTTGCCATATCGAGCGTCATTCCATACGAATTTTTCTGGATTAATATGGCCTATCCGGCTTTGATTATCGGAATAGGCATAGTGCTTGTGCAACGCGCCTCTTTTGTCGCCAGGGAATTCGAACGCGCCGGTATCGAGATTAAGATGAGGAAGGAATCGGAGGACGTCCTGCGCCGGAGCGAGGAGAAGTACCGGACGATCCTGGAAACCATGCATGAGGGTTTGTTTGAGCACGACCTGAAGGGGAATTACACGTATGTCAATGACGCAGGCTGCAAGCTGCAGGGATATCAGAGTGATGAATTGATTGGAGTGAATTATCGGAGCTTATTCCCGCATGAGACGGTGCAGTTTTTCTTCGAGGTATATCACCGAATATATGAGTCCGGTAAGCCGGAGTTGCTGATGGATTACGAAGTTAAGTTCAAGGATGGCTCTATCAGGATACATCAAGCCAACGTCGAGCTCATACGTGATTCTTCAGGACAGCCGATGGGATTTCGCACCCTGGCATGGGACGTGACTGAGCGTAAAAAAATGGAGAAGGAAAAAGCCGAACTTGAGGAACAGCTCGTCCAGGCCCAGAAGATGGAATCGGTCGGCCGCCTGGCTGGAGGGGTGGCGCATGATTTCAACAATATGCTGAGCGTCATTCTCGGATATGCGGAGCTGATAAAGCTCCGTCTTCCGCGATACGATCCGCTCCTAAAGGACGTACTGGAGATCGAAAGGGCGGCCGCCCGCTCCAGGGACCTCACCGTACAGCTTCTGGCTTTTTCCCGAAAACAGGTAATCACGCCGCTCCTTGTTGACCTGAACGATCTGGTCATGAACATGAAGAAAACGCTGTCCCGCCTGATCGGCGAGGACGTTGACCTGCAGTTTTATCCCGGCAGGGACCTCTGGAAGATAAAGTTCGATCTCTCTCAGGTGCAGCAGGTTCTCATCAATTTGACAACCAACGCTCGTGATGCCATGCCGGGCGGGGGCAAGCTGACCGTTGAAACTGCGAACATTTATCTCAATGAGGCATATTGTAAAATGCATCTCGGGTTTTCACCGGGCTACTATGTCCTGTTGGGGGTAAGTGACGACGGCACCGGTATGGACAAGGAGACACTTCAGCATCTGTTCGAGCCGTTTTTTACGACCAAAGAGCCCGGCAGGGGCACGGGCCTGGGGCTTGCTACGGTTTACGGCATCGTCAGGCAAAACGGCGGATTCATCAACGTCTACAGCGAGCCGGGCAAGGGCACCACGTTTAAAATTTACATTCCCCGGAGCCTGGAAGAAGGCGACATCCAAAAAGAGGCGAAGGAAGAATCGGTTGCTTCCGGTTCAGGAACGGTTTTGCTGGTGGAGGACGATGACATGGTCCGCAGGATGACTTCAGAGATGCTTGAGGCGATCGGATACACGGTCACGGATTCCGGAAGCCCGGCTGAGGCGGAATCATTATGTGAAAACCAAGATTTGCATATTGATCTGCTGATAACCGATGTAGTGATGCCGGGAATGAGCGGCAAGGAATTGCGGGACCGGATTCAGGTTAAACGGCCGGGTATGAAGGTGCTTTTCATGTCCGGATACACGTCCAATGTCATCGTCCATCGCGGCGTGCTCGAAGAGGGGGTGCATTTTCTCCAGAAGCCTTTCAGCATGAATGACCTTGCGGGAAAGATCCGCGAGGCGATGTCGGGGAAATGAGCACTTTTTATGGTTTGGTGAATATGACGGCAACGGGATCATTTATCCGTCATTTCTTTCAACATTGAATTGCAGTTGAAATTAAAATACTTTTTTCGGGAAAGGACCATTTACATGAAAATTAGCGGTCCAGATATACTGGGAATAATTGCAGGATCACTTACTACTGCGGCATTCATTCCCCAGGTTATAAAAATATGGAAAACACGTTCAACCCGGGACATCTCCCTGGTGATGTTTGTTATACTCTGCATCGGCGTGCTTCTCTGGACCGTATATGGAGTGGTCTTCGGATTATGGCCGGTAATTATTTCAAATACGGTTACGTTCCTGCTCTCAGGAACCATTATTATATTTAAGATCCGGTCCCGATAGTTTAGAAGGAACACTCCTGTAATCATAAGGTAATCAAAGGCCCGGCGCCCGGCCTTGTCTTTTGATTTTTCGCCGGTGTTTTTGACCGTGCCCTGTTGGTTGTCAGGTAGTTTGTGCTGCACTTTAAATTTTTAAGAAGCACCAGTCCAGTCGCCTGGAAGCCTCAAAATCGGCCATTATCCGGCCATTTTAAGCCGTTTTTTACGACTTTCCCTGAGCGGGTGATGGGAATCGAACCCACGTGGCCAGCTTGGAAGGCTGGAGTTCTACCACTGAACTACACCCGCATATGACATTAAAGTTACTCTGACCCCTAAAAAGAAGCCCATTTAGCAAGATTGATGAAAGTCCCGTCAAGAAAAATTTGTTACATTATTATTTATAGACAAAAGTTTTAAAAATTTCATTTTATCCTTGACAAATTATGTCACATTTGGTAATCAATGGGGAAAAGTGGGGATTTATGTATATTTTATCCTGTGGATGGTAACACATAAATGTTCATGGGTGAATATCATCCGACTATTGATGAAAAGGGGAGGGTGTCGATCCCTATCAAATTGCGTAAAGCATTTGGGGACGATTACGTCATTAATAAGCTGGTGCTCACATATGGATTTGACCGATGCATTATGGCTTTCAGAGAAGAGGATTGGGTGCGCTTTGTCGAAGGTAAGCTTGTGCCTTTGCCCCAGTCGAATCCGACCAATAGAAATTGGATCCGCCATTTAATGGGAGGCGCCAGAGACCAGGAGCTTGACAAACAGGGGAGAATACTGATCCCCGGCAGCCACCTGGAATATGCACAAATAAAAAATCAAATCACCATTTTAGGCCTGAACGACAGGATCGAGATTTGGGCCACAGATATATATAATCAGTACCGCCCCGACCAGGAATCTTTAAATGCATTGGCCGGTGATCTCGGAATATAGAAAAATCTGTTCTAATGAGACATAATATAAGGGGTGGCTTTTGGAATATACGCACGTTCCCGTGATGCCCGAAGAGCTGGTTTTCTACGTTAGAAGCTCGGTTCACGGGGGTGCGGGTATTCTTGTTGATTGTACGGTAGGTGAAGGAGGCCATTCTGAGCTTTTTTTATCGAGCTTTCCCGGCCTCCGGATCATCGCCCTGGACAGGGATGAGCGCATTCTGGAAATAGCTCGGCGGAGGCTAATGCCATATGCAGGCAGAATTGATTACATTAATGATAATTTTTCTAATATTTCTCGGCATCTCGATACGGTAAAAGGCAAGATACATCATTTTGTATATGATTTCGGCGTATCTTCTTACCATTTTGAGAAAAGCGGAAGGGGGTTTACCTTTGCCAAGGACGAAAAACTGGACATGAGGCTGGATGGGAGAGGAGTGAGCGCGTTTCATGTGGTGAATACGTTCGATGAAAAAAAGCTGGCCGATATTTTTTTCAGGTATGGACAGGAACGGTGGGCGCGTAAGATCGCGGCCGCGGTCTGCAGGGCGAGGATGAACGGACCGGTCGAAACTACCGGCGATCTTGCACGGTTGGTCCTCCGCGCAATCCCCAAAAGATTTCATGTAAGGAATATACACCCGGCAACGAGGATTTTTCAGGCGCTCAGGATTTATGTGAACGATGAGCTTGCATCCATTGATAAAAGCCTGGGACAGGCGTACCGGCTTCTCGATGCAGGCGGCAGGATCATGGCGATATCGTTTCACTCGCTGGAGGACAGGATCGTCAAGGAAAAGTTCAGGAGGCTCGCGCGCGGCTGCGAGTGCGGGGCAGAGGAGAAGGATTGCAGGTGCACCGGGGAAGAATTTGTAAAACTATTGACGAAAAAGCCCCGGCGTCCCCTCGTAGAAGAAATCGAAAAAAACGTCAGAGCCCGAAGCGCCCGGTTGCGGGTTTGTGAGAAGATGCGGGAGCCGGAGGCCGGCCATTAAATACATCATCATCATATTGTCCATGAGCATGTTCGTTACGCTGTATGTGTGGCAGAATATTGAGATCATGAAAATAGAATTGCAGTATCAAAAGCTGTCCGATACTGAACAACGGCTTGTCAGGGATAAAGACCAGCTCCTTTATGAGATCGAGAAGTATCGGAGCATGGATGCAATCAGGGAATATGCGCGGCGTAAAGGCCTGAAGCCGGTCCTCCCTGAAGATTTCGGTGTAGTGGCGCTTGATGAAAACATTGCTCAATAGTAAAATCAGAACGTCCCTGTCTCTGCTGTTGAAGGAGTCGGGCGGCATAGCCGCCCTGCATTCAGGAAGCGGAGATGCGGAAATAAGCTCAGTAGAGTATGACTCACGCAACGTTAAAAAGGGGAGTCTTTTCGTGGCGATTGAAGGCCTGAAGCGCGACGGGCATGCGTATATCAGGGAGGCTCTCGAGCGCGGCGCGGCCGGGATTCTCATCGCGCACAAAAGGACCGATTGTCTTGCCGGCATGGACCTGAAGGGAACGGGCGTTCTGGCGGCGCATGATCCGCGCAGGGCCCTGTCGCGGCTGTCGGCTGCATTTTACGGGTTTCCTTCCCGGTCGATGATGGTGATCGGGATCACGGGGACCAACGGCAAAACATCGGTCACCTACATGATTGAATCGGTCATGAAGCATCACGGTCTCGGCACCGGCGTGGTCGGGACGATCAATTACCGGTGGGGAAGCCGCACCGTTCCCGCATTGAACACGACCCCGGAGTCGAAGGACATTCAGGAGACATTGTACCGTATGCGGCAGGACGGAATGGAAATCGTGATTATGGAGGTGTCGTCCCATGCCTTGGAACTCAGACGGGTGGATGACATCGATTTCGATGCTGCAGTCTTCACCAATCTGACCAGAGATCATCTCGATTTTCACCGCGATTTCGAAAGCTATTTCAACGCGAAGAAGAGGCTGTTCGATCTTCTTGAGGAAAGCTGCAAGAAGGGGAGATGCGGGATAGTGAACGCGGACGACCGGTACGGGAAGGAGATTTACCTGATTAAGAACCGGTATACGTATCCGATAAAATCCTTCGGGAGCGAGGCCGATTCGGATTATATGCCTGAAAAGGGGAGCGTGATCAACTCGATTCATGGATTGCGTTTCAGGCTCGAGCAGCCGTTCCCCGGCCTGCAGATCAACCTGAAGCTCCTGGGCAGGTTCCAGCTCTATAATTCTCTCGCTTCTATTGCGGCCGCGCACCAGATGGGGGCGGCGGAGGAGGAGATCAAGTCGGGGCTCGAGGAGCTTGCGTCGGTACCCGGCAGGTTCGACGTGCTGAAGGCGGCGAAGGGGTTCATCGTGATCGTGGACTATGCCCACACGGGGGACGCACTTGACAAGCTCCTTAAATCGGTGAATGAGCTGGGGCACCGGCGCGTCATCACGGTTTTCGGCTGCGGCGGCGACAGGGACAGGAGCAAACGGCCGTTCATGGCTCGGGCCGCGGAGGACAACTCCGATCTGGTCATCGTCACGAGCGACAATCCCCGAACCGAGGACCCGGACCTGATCATTGCCGAAATAGCCAAAGGCCTCACCGGCCGCAACCATGAGATAATACCGGACCGCGAGAAGGCGATCTCCCGGGCGATTTACGTCGCGGACAGGGACGATATAGTCGTGATCGCGGGCAAGGGGCACGAGGATTATCAGATCATCGGAACCGAAAAAATACATTTCGACGACAAGGAAATCGCAGCGCGGTATCTGTAGGGGACATGGTGATGGTCAATCATACATCGACGGTCGGGGAAATCGCGCAGCGCTGTGGGGGGAGGATCACGAGCGGGGACTCCTCCATGATCGTGAAAACCATAACCACCGACTCGCGCGAGCTCGGGGAAAATAACCTGTTCGTTCCTCTCGTGGGAGAGATGTTCGACGGCCATGATTTCATAGTGCCGCTTCTGAAAACGAGGTGCATCGGTTCTTTCCTTACCATGAGGCCGGGATATACGGAAGAGGCGGCCGCTCGCGATATCTCGGAAATCAGGTGCGACGACACACTGAAGGCTTTGGGCGCGATCGCCGCGCACCACAGGAACCGGATCGATCCCAAGGTGATCGGGATCACCGGCACGAGCGGCAAGACCACGACGAAGGAGCTTATTTTTGCCCTGCTCGGTGCGGCCGGGAAATGCCTGAAGAATGAGAAAAACTACAACAATGAGATCGGAGTGCCAATGACCCTGCTCGGGCTTAATGTATCGCATGAAACCGCAGTGATAGAAATGGGCATGAACCATCCGGGCGAGCTTGACAGGCTTTCCCGTATCGTAAAGCCCGATCTGGCCGTCGTTACCAACGTGGGGGAGGGCCACCTCGAATTTCTGGGTACGCTCGAGAATGTCGCCGCGGCCAAATCGGAGGTCATGAACGGCATGAGAAAGGGATCGACGATACTCCTGAATCGTGACATGAAATGCCTGGATATCATCGCGCAAAAAGCGGCAGTGTTGGGACTCAGGGTCAGAACCTTCGGCTTGGCCGGCCCGGCGGACGTGCACCCCGATGACTACGCCCTTTACCGGGACTGCGTCACGCTTGTATTCGATGGCGTGGAGCTGCGGGTGCCCCTTTACGGCATCCATAACGCGTACAATGCCGTAGCCGCGGTCGCCGCGGCCCGTGAATACGGCGTGCCGCTGCACAACATGCGCGAGGCGCTCGCGCGGTTCAAGAGCGTGGAGGGGCGCAGCCGGGTCATCGACCGCGGGTATCTGGTGATCGACGACAGCTATAATTCCAACCCGCTTTCGCTCTTGTTCGCCCTCCGCTCCGCCCGGGAGATTTTTCCGGGCAGGCGGAAGATCGCGGCGCTCTCCGACATGAAGGAGCTTGGGGATTCGGCCCCGCTTCATCACCGGCAAGGCGGCAGGGCGGCGGTCGAGAACGGCTTCGAAATGCTGTTGGTCTGGGGCGACATGGCCGGATTCTATGCGGAGGGCGCGGCCGGGGCCGGACTCGCCCCCGATACCATACGGCGGTTCGAGACCGGGGATGATCTGGCCGCTTATTTAATGAAGATCATACGCGACGACGACGTGGTTCTCGTCAAAGGCTCGCGGGCGATGAAGATGGAAGACGTGGTCGCCAAAATAACGTGAGAAGGGGACAGGATGTTTTATCATTTTATTCTGCCGCTTAAGGAATACCTTTCGTTTTTGCGGCTGTTCCAGTACATCACTTTCCGATCGGCGTATGCCGCGCTTACCGCCCTGGCCATAGTGCTCCTCATGGGCAACATGGCCATCAGTCGTCTCAGGGCGCTCAACCTCGGGGAGGAGATCAGGGCACTCGGGCCTGAAACCCACAGGCATAAGGCGGGCACTCCCACAATGGGCGGAATCATAATCATCGGCTCCGTGCTCATGTCCATTTTATTGTGGGGAAACTTCAGCTGCCTGTATCTGATCATCCTCATCGGCGCCACGGTTCTGCTGGGCGCGCTCGGTTTCGCAGACGATTATATCAAGTCGGTTTTAAAAAGAAAGGTGGGGATACCGGCGCGGCTGAAGCTTTTGTTCCAGATTTGCATCGCCCTTGCCGCGGTGGTGCTCATATACGCGTTCCCGTCGAACAGGCTGGAGGTTTCAAGTTTTTACGTGCCGTTTATCAATGAGAGTATCGTTGACATGGGGGGCCTCTGGATCGTGTTCGCGGTGGTGGTCATCGTGGCCGCCGCCAATGCGGTCAATCTCACGGACGGCCTGGACGGGCTTGCGATCGGCTCCGTGATCACCGTAGGCGTGAGCCTGGGCATCATGGCCTATCTGACCGGGAACAGCAGGATCGCCGCCTATCTGAGGATACCCTATGTTCCTGACGCGGCCGAGATCACGGTGTATCTCGCGGCCCTCATGGGCGCATCACTCGGATTCCTGTGGTTCAACAGCAATCCCGCCACCGTGTTCATGGGAGATACGGGTTCACTCGCCCTGGGAGGGATCATTGGCATCGTGGCGGTCATGATCAAAAAGGAAGTTTTTCTTTTCATCGTCGGAGGGGTCTTTGTCATAGAGGTGATGTCGGTGATCATTCAGGTGGTTTCATTTAAACTCAGGGGCAGGAGGGTGTTCAAGATGTCGCCCCTTCATCACCATTTTGAGCTTTCCGGATGGTCCGAGCAGAAGGTGGTTGTCAGGATGTGGATCCTGGGGATTATCCTGGCGATACTGGGATTGAGTTCGTTGAAGATATTGTAATTATATGACAGATTATACAAATTATAATGAAGAATATCGAAAGGTTTTGGTCGTCGGCCTGGGGTACAGGACCGGGGTCGCGGTCGCGAATTTTCTTGCGGGCAGGGGTGCGGTCGTGGTGGCGTCCGACGTGAAAGGGAGCGCTGAGCTCGGCGATATCCTGCCGAGGCTCGACCCCTCGGTACGCGTCGTAACCGGGGAACAAAAACCTGAGCTTCTCGATGAGGGGTTCGACGCCCTGGTCCTCAGTCCCGGCGTTCCTTCGACCGTTCCGCTGGTGGCCGAGGCTTTCAAAAGAAGGATGCCGATTCTGGCGGAGGTGGAGCTCGCTTTCAGGCACCTGAAGGGGCTGCTTGTGGGCATAACCGGCACGGACGGGAAATCAACTACCACCGCCCTGACGGGCCATATACTGGCCAGGCTGGGAATGGATGCGCTCGTAGGAGGCAACATAGGGATACCGCTCATCAGCTACGCGGGAAAAACCTCAGAGGATTCGGTGGTCGTGGCGGAGCTTTCCTCATTCCAGCTGGAGACAATCGAGAGGTTCAGGCCCGATGTCGCCGTGATGTTGAACGTGGCGCCGGACCATCTCGATCGGTACAGCGGCATGGAGGAGTATTTCCGTGTGAAAATGCGGATCGCCATGAACCAGGGCGACGGGGATTTCTTCATTTATAACGGGGACGACACGATGGTGCGCGGGGGTGCGTCCCAGGTCGGCGCGCGTACGCTCTCTTTCTCCGTCCTGGACGATGGTGCCGACATCTACTATCATGACGGTGCGGTGCACATCAAGGAAGGCGGGAAAAAAATTTTTGAGGTCGATGAGATGCGGATGCCGGGGATGCACAATGTGCAGAATGCAATGGCCGCGGTGCTTGCAGCGGTTTCGGTCATGCGGAGGAAGGGAGCGGCACCCGATTACGAAAGGATCGCGGAGGCCGCCTGCTCCTTTCCCGGGCTCGAGCACCGTCTTGAGAAGATAGGGAGCTTCGAGGGAAGGGAATTCATCAACGACTCCAAAGCCACCACGGTAAACGCGGTGATCACCGCGCTGAAAAGCCTGCGCGGCAACAAAGGGGTGCTCATCCTGGGCGGCAGGACCAAAGGGGACGACTATTCGAGGCTCGCCGCCGCCCTGAACGGGACGATACGCACCCTGGTGCTCATCGGCGAATCGAGGGATTATTTTTCAAAGCTCTTCGGAGGGTATGACCAGGTGGAGGCCGATACGCTGGATGATGCGGTGGTCAAAGCCATGAGTGTGAGCAGAGAGAAAGATGTAATCCTCCTTTCCCCTGCGTGCGCCTCTTTCGACATGTTTAAAAATTATGAGGAGCGGGGGAATGCTTTCAGGAATTCCCTCCGCAGGCTTCAGAGCGGGGAGCTGCAATGGATCTGAAATCATTCGTGGACACGAGGCGCTCGAGGGAGCCTGATCTCATCCTATTTCTGGCGATACTTTCGCTTGCGGGAATCGGGATCGCGATGAGCTATTCGGCGAGTGCGGTCTTCGCCATGAAGGAGTTCGGCGATTCCTATTATTTTTTAAAAAGGCAGATCATCTGGTTCGTATCCGGGTTTGCGCTCCTTTTGATTTTCAAGGAGATTGATTACCGCGTCTACCTGAAGCTGACGAAGATCATGCTCCTCCTCTCTATCGTGATGCTCGCCCTTGTGTTCGTTCCCGGAATCGGCCGAAGCGCCAAGGGCTCAGCTCGATGGCTGGGAGCCGGAGCGTTTTCCATGCAGCCGTCTGAATTCGTCAAGATATTCATGGTTATCTATCTCGCCAAGGTGTTTTCCTCTGAAAAGGGGGACCGTTTTATCCAGATATTGATCCCCGTCGTCATCGTGTCCGCGGTTTTTTTAATGATCATGCTGCAGCCGGATTTCGGGACAGCGATAGACATCCTGATCGTATCGGTGATCATTCTGTTCGTTTCCGGGTTCCCGTTTACATACATACTCTCACTTGCCGTAATCAGCGTACCGATGTTCTACCTTCTCATTTACATGGTGGAATACCGGAGGGAGCGGATCATCTCGTTTTTAAATCCCTGGGCGTTCAGATTCGGGATCGGCTACCATATCATACAGGCGTTCATAGCCTTCAAGAAGGGAGGGTTGTTCGGCGTGGGCCTCGGCAAGGGCACCCAGAAGCTCTCGCGCCTTCCGGAGCCCCACACCGATTTTATATATGCGGTCATCGCGGAGGAGGCGGGACTGGCGGGCACGATGATCATCGCGCTGCTGTTTGTAGTCATCCTCTGGAGGGGAATTATCATCAGTGCCGGCGTGCAGGACAACTTCGGCCGCCTCCTGGCGGTGGGCCTGAGCCTCATGATCACGGTCCAGGCGTTCATCAATATGGCGGTGGTGGCGGGCGTGCTCCCCACCGCGGGGATACCGCTCCCTTTTATGAGCTACGGCGGATCGTCGCTGTTGTCCAACATGATCGCGGCGGGCATTTTATTGAACATCTCCAGATACCGGGGAGCCGTACCGGTTGAGGTGGATTTTCAGGAAGGAGTGCTGGAGTGAGCGAGGGGAGCGTGCTGATAGCTGCAGGCGGCACCGGAGGGCATATAAGCCCCGGCGTCTCCCTGTATGAGGAGTTCATGGACGCGGGCGTACGCGCCCTCTTTCTCGCGGGGAAGCGCGATGCGCGTTTCTCCTCGATCAACGACGTGGCCGACGGAGACCTGTTCCTGTATCATGCGCCGCAGTTTTCAAAAAACCCGGCACGGCTTGCGGTGTTTCCCTTATCTTTCGCCGCCGCGGTGCTGTACGTAAGGAGGCTCATCAAGAAGCACCGCGTGGCGGCGGTTGTAGGCATGGGAGGATACGCGTCCGCCCCCGCACTGTTTGCGGCGGGGACCAAAAAGATCCCCATATATCTGTGCGAGCAGAATTCCGTGCCGGGCAGGGTGACGAAATTTTTTTCCCGCCGGGCCCGGAAAATATACGGAACGTTCGGGGTCGCGAATGAATACCTTGATCATCCGCGCACCTATCTCCATACGGGAAATCCGATCAGAAAAAAAGTGATGATCGACGTGCAACAAGAGGAGGCCAGAAGGGAGTTCAACCTGCGCCATACGAGCAGGGTGATCCTGGTAATAGGCGGCAGCCAGGGGGCCCTGAGCATCAACGAGCTCATGCTGGGGTTGAAGAAGCGGTATCCGGACGAGCTGAAGGGCGTGGGCATAATATGGAGCACCGGCGGGCTATCATATGCGCATTATAAGGAAAGGATCCAAAATGAAATCGAGGAAGGATCGATATATCTCTCACCGTTTATCGATAAAATAGGCCTGGCGTACCGTGCCGCGGATATCGCCATTACCAGGTCAGGAGCGGGGGTGATGATGGAGCTCGCGGCCATGGGTGTGCCGTCGATACAGATTCCCTTTCCGTACGCCGCGGACGGGCATCAGGAAAAAAACGCGGATGAGTTCGTCAAGGCGGGCGCCGCGGTCAAGGTGTCAAGCGGGGACGCGGTGCCCGAAAGGGTGATGCCGCTGCTGCTCGAGCTGCTGAACAACCGCCGCGCGCTCAAGCGGATGGCCGACCGCGCGCGGACAATCGCAAAGGTTGACGCCTCGAAGGTTATCGTGGAGGATATTATGAATGATGTTCGTAAAAACGTATTTACTCCCCTCCCTTGATGGGAGGGGCCGGGGGAGGGTGAATAACATTAATCACCCCCTCCCTACCTCCCCCATTTAGGGGGAGGGGACGACAGGGAAGTTTGTGATTAGTATATGTTCAGAAATTCGAAAAAAATGCACTTTATCGGAATCGGCGGGATCGGGATGAGCGGGATAGCCGAGATCCTGATCAACCTTGGGTACGAGGTGTCCGGCTCCGACCTGGTCGAATCGGACCAGACGCGACGGCTGAAGCACCTGGGCGCGGAGGTGTTCATCGGCCATTATCCTTCCAATATCAGGGACTACCACGTGGTCGTGACCTCGAGCGCGATAAAGCCGGACAATCCCGAGCTCGTCGAGGCCCGAATGCGTCGCATACCGGTCATACACCGGTCGGAGATGCTCGCCGAGCTGGTGAGGCTCAAGTACGGCATCGGCGTCGCCGGCACGCACGGGAAGACCACCATCACCTCCATGCTATCATACGTGCTCTACCACTGCGGCATCAAGCCCACCGCGGTGGTGGGGGGCAAGGTCCTGAACTTCAACACCAACGCCAAAGTCGGCGAAGGGGACTACATCGTGTTCGAGGCGGACGAATCGGACGGCTCGTTCCTGAAACTCCTCCCCTGCATAGGGATCGTGTCAAACATCGACGCCGATCATCTCGACCACTACAAGTATTTCAAGGGCCTGAAGGACGCGTTTTTGTCGTACATGAACAACATCCCCTTCTACGGATACTCGGTGCTCTGCATCGACGACATAGTCGTGCGCGAGATGCTTCCCATGGTCGAGCGTCCCTTCTTCACCTACGGGCTTTCAGAGGACGCGGATTTCAGGGCGGTGGACATAGCCATGATTGACGGGACGACCTCATACCAGTGCCTGTACAGGAACGAGCCGCTGGGAGGGATACTCATCCGGCAGCTCGGCAATCATAACGTCGTCAATTCGCTGTCCGTGGTGGCCGTGTCCCTTGAGCTCGGCATACGCTTTGAAGACGTGAGCAGGGGGCTGGCCGATTTCCAGGGCGTCGGCCGAAGACTTGAGCTCGTCGGCGAGGCTGAGGGGGTGAGGGTTTACGACGACTACGGCCACCATCCAACGGAGATACGAGCCACCCTGGAGGCGCTCGGGAAGCTCGGAAGAAGGATCGTGGTCGTGTTCCAGCCGCACCGGTACACCAGGACGCAGCTTCTCTGGGACGAATTCGGCCAAAGCTTCGGGGGGGCGGACGAGGTTTTCCTGACCGAGATATACCCGGCGGGAGAGCAGCCGATCGAGGGAGTGTCTTCCCGCCTCATACAGGATGCGCTCGCCCGGCACAGGGGCCGCGAGGTCGAGGTCATCCCGCGCATCGAGGATATACCGCAGCGCGTGGCGCGGTGCGTACTGGAGCGTGATATTGTGCTCACGCTCGGGGCTGGGGACGTGTACAAGGCCGCTCCCCTGATCGTGGACGAAATACGGAAGGTCATGAAATGACGGCGCGCGTTGTGCACATTTGTATCATTCTTTTCTGTCTGGTGCCTTCGACTGCCCTGCCGGACCGGCTCATAAAGGTGCGCACGGTCGAATTCAGGGGGCTCAGGCTTCTGTCGAAGTACGACGTCATCAGGGGAGTGAGAATGAAGTCTACCGCGCAGGGAATCATCATCGATATGGACTCGCTCACGCACGCGCTTGCCGGAAATTATTTTATCGCAACCTACCGGATAGACGAGCGCGGCGCGACCCTGGTCATATCAATCGGGGAGCAAAGGCCGGAAATCATCGTGGCGGTCGAACATGAGGGGGTATCGGCGATCTATGAGCTCGATTCCGACCACACCATCATATCGAAGAACGACGCGCACACGGCGAATCTGCCGGTTCTGCACATAAAGGCGCGGGACATACGGGACAATTTTCGGCGGGACGAGGTCAGGCGGCTTTTCGAGGTGCTTGACCGGGTGAAGCGAGACAGGGCCCTGATATACAGGGAGCTTTCAGAGATATATTTCGAAGGGGAGCAGATAAGGATATTCTTGCGCGGAAGAAAGACCGAGTTTATGCTGGGTCCGGATGAGAACGATTTTACCATATTGCAGTTCATCACGGGGTATTGCGACAGGCTGAACCAATACCCGGACCGCATCACCATTGCGGATGATGCGGCCATCATACAATGAGTCGCGGGAGAGACGTATGGAAGAGGTATTAGTCGGACTGGACATCGGAACCACGAAGACCTGCGCGGTCATCGGTGCGATCAATGAGAACAGCCAGATGGAGGTGGTCGGCGTCGGGACTGCGGCCTCCAAGGGGCTGAAAAACGGAGTGATCGTCAATATCGACAATACCGCGGCATCCGTCATCAAGGCGATCGACGAGGCCGAGCTCATGGCAGGATACGAGGCGACCGACGTGATCGTGGGGATAAGCGGCCAGCATGTCAAGGGTCAGAATTCGAGGGGGGTCGTGGCGGTGTCGAGCAGGAGCCGGACCATCTCAACCCACGACGTAAAGCGGGTCATCGAGGCGGCCCAGGCGGTTGTGATCCCGGTAGACCGCGAGATTCTGCACGTGCTTTCAAAGGAGTTTTCAGTCGACGACCAGATCGGAGTCAAAGACCCGATCGGCATGAGCGGGGTGCGCCTCGAGGCCGAGGTGCACATTGTCACCGGCGCGAGCTCGAACATCCAGAACATGATCAAGGCGGTGGAGAAAGCGGGATTTCAGTACCGCGATATCGTGTTCAATCCCCTGGCCGCGGCGGACGCGGTCCTGTCAAGGGACGAGATGGAGCTCGGGGTCGCCCTGCTCGACATCGGCGGCGGCACCATAGACATAATCGTCTATCTCGAGGGGGGCGTCGCCCATTCCTCCGTGATCTCGATCGGCGGCATCCACGTGACCAACGACATATCCATCGGGCTGCGGACGCCCATAGAGTCGGCCGAGCTCATCAAGAAAAAATACGGGTGCGCCGTGCTGAACCTCGTCGATCCCTCCGAGGTCGTCGAAGTCCCTTCGGTCGGCGGAAGGCCCCCGCGCAAGCTCCTGCGTCAGGAGCTGACCCAGATCATAGAGCCCCGCGTCGCCGAGATGATGGAGATGGTCGACCACGAGCTCGTGCTCTCGGGGAAGAAGGAGATGCTCGCCGCCGGCATCGTGCTTACCGGTGGAGGGAGCATGCTCGACGGATCGATCGAGGCGGCGGAGCGCGTGTTCAATATGCCGGTCAGGATAGGCGTGCCGCGCGACGTCGCCGGCCTGGTCGACCGGGTGGCGACGCCCCAGTTTTCGTGCGGCTCCGGGCTTTTGAAATACGGGCTCAAGATGAGCCGTATCCGCACGGGAAAATTCGTCCCCCAGCCGACGAGGGGCTTTTTCCACAGAATAAAAAAATGGCTTGAGGAGTATTTGTAGCTTTGCTTTTGCACATATCCTGTCCGGGCAGGTTCGGGAATGTATGAAGATAAAAATAGAGGAATAACTACAGGCGATTTTTAATGCGACATAATATTAAAAGTAACATATCGCACGATTCTAAACTTTTGCGCACGCGCGGGAACCGGTGCTTTTTCAAACGCGTGAGTCGGTAATGAGAAATAAGGAAAAACATTTCAGGAGGGCAACATGTTTAAGCTAGAAGAGGAAAAGCCTTTGGCAACAGTCATCAAGGTGGTCGGGGTAGGCGGTGCGGGCACCAACGCGGTCAACCGGATGATCGCCACCGGCATGGAGGGGGTTGAGTTTATCGTGGTGAACACCGACGCCCAGCAGCTCAGGGACAGCCTTGCAACGGTCAAGATCCAGATAGGGACCAAGCTCACCCGCGGCCTGGGCGCCGGTGCGGACCCAAACGTGGGCAGAGAGGCGGCAAATGAGGACCGCGACAAGATACACAAGGCCCTGAAGGCGGGGGACATGGTATTCATCACCGCAGGCATGGGGGGCGGGACCGGGACCGGGGCGGCGCCTATCGTGGCCGAGGTCGCAAAGGAGAATTCGGCTCTTGTCGTCGGCGTGGTGACGAAGCCCTTCAAGGTCGAGGGGAAAAAGCGTGCATGTCAGGCGGACCAGGGCATTGCAAATCTCAAGGAGAAGGTCGACACCCTTATCACCATTCACAACGATCTTCTTCTCAAGATTATAGACCGGCGCACGCCCATCGAGGACGCGTTCAAGCTCGCGGACGACATCCTGCGCCAGGGCGTCCAGGGCATCGCCGATCTGATCATGGTCACGGGCCTGGTGAACGTCGATTTCGCCGACGTGCGCACGGTCATGCGCGAGACCGGCGACGCTCTCATGGGCGTCGGAATCGGCTCGGGCGAGAACAAGGCGCTCGAGGCGACCCAGCAGGCGATCAACAGCCCTCTTCTGGAGGAAACGAGCATCGAGGGGGCCAAGGCGGTGCTCATCAACATCGCGGGCGGAAACGATCTTTCGCTCCATGAGGTGAACGAGGTCACCGACATCATCACCCGCCAGGTCGATCCGGATGCGAACATCATCTTCGGCACCACGATCGACCCGGCCCTTTCGGACAGGGTACGCGTGACCGTGATCGCGACCGGTTTCGACCGGAGGAAGAACATGCTGAGCCGCGCCGTGGGCACGCAGACCGACCCGCGCAACGGCACCTCGCTCACCCTTATCGAGGGGAAGAGCAAAACCGAGAAAAAGGTACCGGCGAGCCTGCAGACGTTTTCACTCGATTACGAAAGGAAGCGCTCGCGCGACGGCCTGACCGAGGACCTCGATATCCCCGCCTTTTTGCGGAGGGGCGTTGAATAACGGCGCGGCGGTGCCGTCATGGTCGGATGATGCCGCCTCATTTATCTCCGCGCATGTCCGTGGATATGCGGGCATATCGCGTCTGCAGAGGGACGCTTCGACGCGCGAGTATTTTCGCGTGTCCGCCGAGGACGCCTCCTATATCCTGTGCAGGGACGCGGCCTTTATACATGTCGGGGAGTCCGACTACCCATTCCTGATCATGTACGGACTTCTGAAAGATTTTGTCCCGGTTCCTTATGTGCATGCGTTTGACTGCGAAAAGGGCCTCCTCCTGCTTCAGGATATGGGTGATGATTGTCTCGAATATGCGTATCCTTTTTTCGACAGGGAAAGGACCATGCGCGTGTACGAATCGTGCATCGATTACCTGTTCGCGATCCAGAGGTTAAAGGGGGAAGGGGCCGTGCCGTTCCGCAGGGGATTCGACGTCGCCATGCTCATGCATGAATTCGATTTTTTCATCAAGCACTGCCTCACGGGCTTTTTCCGCGCCGTCGCGGCCCCCGGGGAGCTCGAGATGCTGCGCGCAGAGTTTTTGAAGATCTCCGGCATACTGCACCGTCCAGAAATTTTCGTGCTCAACCACAGGGATTTTCATTCAAGAAATATCATCATATTTGAAGGCACCCCCTACCTCATCGATTTTCAGGATGCGCGCATGGGGCTTCCGCAGTATGATGCCGTCTCGCTTCTCAGGGATTCATACCTTAGGCTTGAAACTGAAATGTACGCGTATTTGAAAAGTTATTACTACGAAGGCGGGATGGATACGGGGGTTTTCTCGATGGGCAGGGACGAGTTTGAGTATTATTTTGACATCATTGCGTTTCAGAGAAACATCAAGGCGCTCGGCACCTTCGGATACCAGTCCGCCACGGGCAACAGGAGGTATGAGAAATACATTCCGGGGACGGTCGCGTATCTTCCAGAATATGCGGAGGGGCGTGACGAGCTGAAAAAGGCCTGGCTTATATTGAACAGGCACATCGGGCAGAAAGTATGAAGGCGTTCCTCCTCGCCGCCGGCTTCGGCGAACGGCTTAAGCCCTTGACCGACTGCATCCCCAAGCCGCTCGCGCCCGTACTCAACGTGCCCGCCGTCTGCTATCCCCTCACGCTCCTCAAAGAGGCGGGCGTGTCCGAAATAATCTGCAATCTTCATTATCGTGGGGACAGGATCCTCGAATTCTTCAAGCTACACGACAACTTCGGCCTCCGCGTTGAATTTTCCATCGAGGAGAGTATTCTCGGCACGGGCGGCGGGCTCATGCACTGCAGAAGGTTTTTTCAGGATGAGCCGTTTCTCTATCTCAACAGCGACATCATCGCGGACATGGATCTTACCGCACTTATCACATGGTACCGCGGTTCAAACATGAGCGGCGTTCTTGCCGTTGCCCCGTCTTCACGTGGAAGCATAGCGGTAAGCGGGGACAGGATCGTGAATATCAGGAGCCTTCTCACCGCTGCAGAAAAGCCCTTATTCGATTTCACGGGCGCGGCCATACTTTCGCCGGATATATTTGCGCACCTGGACGAGAATTTTTCAGATATTGTGGAGACCGGGTTCCGCGGGCTTGCGGACAGGGGGAGGCTCGGTTATTATATATATACGGGTGCTTGGGAAGATATCGGCACCATTGAATCTTTCCGTTTGACGAATATTAATCTCTTGGCCATGGATTATGCACGCAGGCAGCGGATATACAAAGCGACCGGTCTGTGCCCCGAGGCGATCGCAGACACCGCGGCCATTGCGGATGGTGCGCGCGTCAATCGCTCGGTGATCGGTGAAGGTTGCGTGATCGGGGACGCAGCGGTGATCGATGAGTCGGTGGTCCTGCCGGGGGCGCATGTAGCAAACGGTGAGTCTGCGATCCGCACGGTTGTTAGCTAAAACAGCCGTAAGATCGGAAATATCGACTAAGACATAAAGGTAACCGCCGATTCACGCCGATGGTTCGACAGGCTCACCAACCGATTTGCTTATTGCCCGTAAAAAGCCATCCGGTTGCCGAGGTATCCGCGTTCATCTGCGTCCATCGGCGGTTCCATTATTGAAGTTATTATTTACAGAATAAAACAAAACCCGCGCTGCCGTGTAGGAGTGCTTTTTGAACCTGGTAAACCAGGTGGGTT
>CAZHAD010000059.1:0-20936 GCA_964529965.1 uncultured Leptospirales bacterium
GGGTAGCTATGTTCGGAATGGATAACCGCTGAAAGCATCTAAGCGGGAAGCCAACTCCAAGATGAGATTTCCCCTGGCTTCGGCCACTGAAGACTCCTCGAAGACTACGAGGTTGATAGGCTGGAGGTGTAAGCGCAGTAATGTGTTCAGCCGACCAGTACTAATCAGTCGTGAGGCTTGACCATATTATAATAAGCCCGTGTGATTGTATCACACGGGCTTATTTTTTTATCGCAGCGCATGAAAACCCCGGATCTGCTCCGGGGTAGGTTATCTTTGTTCAAGATGCTAAAAAGAAGTGACAAATTGTCTGTGATCTTGTTATATGAAGCAGTACGATATAACGCAACGGAGAGATGCCATGGCTACAAGCGATGAACCCGTTGAACGCTCCGGAGGAAGGAGGCTGAGGCTCTATGCCGAGGTGGGGAAATATTTTCTGCCTGACGGAAGTTTAAACGAGGAAGCCTTCAGGCAATCAGTGATAAAGTCGCTTGAGAAAATCAAACGTGAAACGGGTGGTGATTTTGAGACGACCGCCGGCGATTGGCTTTCCACCTATCTCAAGGAGATCATAGACTATCTGCGTGAAAAGGGGTTGGCCGGTGCTTCCATGAGGATTTTCAAGGCCGCCATCGATGAATCGCGCAGGCTGGGAATAAAGAAGGTGTTTCTTTCGACGGATTATCTCGGGCATATATTGAGCAGCGGCGATACCTCCTATGAATTCAAGCACCCCAAAAGGCTCAGCACCGATGAAAAGCGCTCGATGATATTCAAAGCGGCGCTCAAGGTTTTTTCGGAACAAGGCTACCACAATGCGACGATCGATGAAATCGCCGAGTATTCGGGTGTGGGCAAGGGCACCGTGTATCGGTATTTCAGCAGCAAGGAAGTTCTCATCAATCAGCTCCTTATGGAGGAATTTCAGCTCATCGTCGAAAGCATCTCGAGTATCTATTCGACGGACAGCGACATCCTTCAGCAAATACGGAAATGGATAGAGTTCTGGATCGAGTTCATCTCTGAAAATCATGAGCTGTACCGTCTCATCCAGAGCGAGGCGATGGTAAAAAGGGGCGAGGATAGGGTCACGTTCTACGAGTACCTGACCTCGCATCTCCCGATGCTGAAGGAAAGGGTCGTCGCATTAAATATAGAGAAAAGGCTTAAAACCACGAATTTTTACTCGGTATTTTACGGGGTCCTCGGTTTCATTGACGGCGTGGTTCATAAATGGTACCGGTGCGGAAGAAATTATGATTTAAAGGAAGAGATTCCCGTGATTCTTGAGGTGCTTTTTAACGGGTTCGTTGGCGAGAATACCACAAAGGAGCACTTTTTCATTCCTCCGGAGGAAGCGACTGATTTTTAAAATAACTGAAAATTGAGTCCCAAATGCACTCAAAAAGCATGAGCCGGTGCGGAAATTCATGATGAGCGGCACGGGCGGGCATTTTATTTTTAAAATTGCTTGTTTTTTTTATCAGAGTTATTGTATATATGTTCATGAACCAAGGGGAAATCCTGGGCATAAGCCTGATTGTATCTTATTCCCGTTTCATAGGATTGGTCAATGAATATTCAAATTAGCGATCTGAAGGGACATACGGTCCTCAAGCTGCGCGGCGACATTGATTATTTCAATGTCAGCGAGTTAAAGAACGCGATATTCAAGCTGATTAATAACAACGTCAGGAGCATAATTCTCGATCTCAAAGACGTGGACTACATGGATTCATCGGGTATAGGCCTGATCGTGACCGCGTTCAAGGTTATGCATACCTATAACGGGACGATCGCACTCCTGCATGTTCACGATGACATCCTGGCTTTATTGAAACTTGCCACCGTTGACGTCATTTTGAAGATATATGAAGATGAAGCAGAATTGATATAAGGGAACCTCTAAAAATCAAATTTGGATGTTCCCTTTTGGGCACTTTCAAGGAAAAAATTAGAATTTTTCAATCTTTTAATAATGAAAATTCTAATTTTTAGAGGTGCCCATAAGGAAACTTCTAAAAACCTTTTTATGGATGTTTCCTTTTAGGCACAATCATGGATAAAACTGCTTTTTTTTTATTGTAATAATGAAAAAAGCAGTTTTTAGGGGTGCCCATAATACGCAGACCCCTGGTCCCGGCCCTGTTCAGTCATGCCAACGATAATGATAAGGAACATTAATGAAAATAAAATATAAACTTATCATAATGTTTATATTGATAATACTTTTCGCTTCCCTCCCGCTCTCTCTGTTCATTCTTCACAAGCAGGAGCAGGAAAAGATATCGGACGCCTCCCTTCAGGGTAACATCTACAGCACCATTCTGACCCAGACCGTTCTTAACGTCATACTGGCGAACGGCGGCGAAATAAAACCGACGCAGATCGACATGAAGGAAATGCTGAAGGTGTTCAATACGCTCGCGAATTTCGGCTTGATATACGCGGACGCGTTTCTCATTTCCTCAAAGAAAGAATACAATGGGCTTCTCCTCGCGGAATATTACGTCGGCCGGACCGGAATATATTTCCAGCATACAGGGAGGAAAATACCCGGGTCCGAGCTGGACAGGATCATGCACCGGAACGTGAACGGCATGCGAAAAATCAATCTGCCCGATCTCAACGACGTGTGCTATGAATTCACCGCGGTCGGATCGCTTCCCGGAAAGCCGCCGATGTGCGTCGGGCGGCTTATCTTTTCGCAGGCGATGATCGTTGCACCGATAAAAAAATTACACAAGCTGATATGGTATTCAATTGTCACGGCTATCGTCATCGTCGGGCTGGTGGGTCTTTATTTCAGCCGCTTTATATCAAAGCCGATCGAGGCGCTGATATCCGCCACGCGGAGCATCGAGGGTGGCGATTTCAGCCACCGGATACCGGTGCGCACGAACGACGAGCTCGGGAGATTGTCGGGCACCTTCAACAACATGATCGGGATCATAGATCAGAAGATCGGTGAGCTGGAGCAGGCGAACGAGCGCCTCACCCAGCTCGACGGTCTCAAGGATGAGTTTCTCGCGAACATATCCCACGAGCTGCGCACCCCGCTTTACGGCATCGTCGGCATTTCCGAATCCCTTATGAAGGGAGCAACCGGCCCCCTAAACGACGAAACCAACCATGACCTATCGCTCATTATTTCCAGCGGGAAGCGCCTGTCCGGACTCGTAGATGATATCCTGGATTTTTCACAGCTGAAGCACCATGACATCGTGCTCACCCGCGAGCCCGTCGACATGCATGACGTGGTGCAGCTCGTCATATCGATCGTACGGCCCATGTTGGAGAGCAAGCCTCTTGTCATCTACAATGCGATTCGACCCGGTGAGGCGATCGTCGATTGCGACAAAAACAGGATCCAGCAGATCATGCTGAACCTCGTCGGCAACGCCGTTCTGTACACCAAAGAGGGAAGCGTCACCATATCCGCGGCCGGGTGCGAGGGGGACGATGATAAATTGGAGATTACGGTAGCTGATACCGGTATCGGAATTGATCCCGGATTCATCGACAGGATTTTCGAGTCCTTTACTCAGGCTGACAGGCCGGATTCGGGGAGTCATGGATCTGCGGGGCTCGGCCTCGCCATCACCAAAAAGCTCGTCGAGCTTCATGGCGGTACGATTCGGGTGGAATCGGAGCCGGGTAAGGGATCCGAATTCACCTTTACCTTGGACAGGGCCCGCCACGTGAGGGAAAAAAAGAAGGCGGAGTCCGGCAAGCTGAGCGCAACCAGGGAGGTATATCGCGATTCTCCAGCCACGGTGAGGACAACACTGGACAGCCTTATCGAGGTTGATGATGCGGACCGCAAAAAGATCCTGGTCGTGGACGACGACCCGGTGAACCTACAGGTTATCGTGAACCATCTTGCGCTTGAAGGGTATACGGTGATTACGGCGCGGGACGGCGAGGAGGTTTTCGCTCTGCTTGAAGGGGATATTCCTGATTTGATAATATTGGATGTAATGCTGCCCCGGATGTCAGGATTTGATATTTGCAGAACAATCCGTGAACGCCATCCGATCCATGAGCTTCCGATCATAATGCTTACCGCAAAAAAGGGCTCGAGGGATATCGTCACCGGCCTCTCGGCCGGCGCAAACGATTATCTGACGAAGCCGGTTTACAGCGACGAGCTGATCGCCAGGGTCAAGAGCCTCATATCGATGAAGGTGGCGGGCAAGATGCAGCATGAGCTCAATATTTTCAAAATACAGATGGATATAGCCACCGACATCCAGAAGGCCATCGTTCCGCATGACATCCCGCACCTTGAACGCATCAAGTTCGGGGTGCTGTATGAATTGTCGGAGCTTGTCGGAGGCGATTTGTATGATTACCATCTGATCGATGACATGAGGATCGCCGTTCTGGTCGCGGATGCGGCGGGCCACGGCATCCCCGCGGCCATGGTATCGTCGATGCTCCAGGTCGCGTATACCTTCCATAAGGCTGATTTTACCAATCCTCCGGTTCTCTTTAATAAGGTGAATGCAATCATGAGCAAATACACCCATGGGGTATACCTTACCGCCTGCTGCGTGTATATAGACCTGAACGTCATGAAGCTGTATCATTCGAATGCCGGGCACCGGCCGCTCCTGATATGGCGAAGGAACGAGAGGAGGCTCATCTCTGACAAGATATACGACCGCCCTATCGGGATATGGGCGGATACGTCCTACTCCGTCAATGAGCTTGAGATACAGGACGGCGACAGAATTCTTCTGTATACGGACGGGATCATCGAGGCCAGGAATCCGGCAAGGGAGCTATTCGGAGAGGAGCGGTTTCATTCCCTCATACGCGACGAGGAGGCGAAAAGCGTCGAGGATTTTTCGTCGAGCGTCATCGATGCCGTGAAGCAATGGGCCGGTATCACGTCCGGGGAGAGCCTGGTCGATGATATCACAATGATCGTCATGGACATCTCCCTCCATGGAAACGAATCATGATTGTCGTCCTCAACCCGCTTCTTTGAGATTGTTTACCGGGAAATTGATCGAAAACTGCGTCCCCTGATCACCGGATTGAATATCGACGCCGGCGTTGTGTTCTTTGAGTATCTTTCTGCAGATGGAAAGGCCGACCCCCGTGCCGTGGTCCCTTTTTTTTGTGGTGAAAAAGGGCGACCAGATCTTATGCTGTATATCTTCGGACATCCCCCTTCCATTGTCCTCTATGATCATGGTCACCGAAGAATTTGCAGAAAAGGTGGTAATCCAAATCGTTCCATTTTCGACGGAGGGGTTGAATTCTTTTTCCAGAATAGCGTCCTTTGAATTTAAAACCAGATTCACGATAAGCTGTTCAAGAGAGATTTTGTCGCCATGGATCTTCGGAATGTCTTCATCGAGCACGAATATCAAATCGATGTCGTTTTTTTTGAGCTGGTGATGTATAAGGTCTAAGGCATCGAGAATGACTTTGTTCAAATCGATCGCCTTCATCGTGGCGTTTCTTTTTTTTGAGAAATTTCTGATATGATCGATGATCGAAGAGGATTTGTCCACCAGCGAGCAGATCTTGAGAAGATCCGAGACCGCCTGGAGGTTTTCCAATTCTTCGGTGTTTATATCGTCTATCATGTTTTGTGCCATTCCCTTGATCCCGGTCAGTGGCTGGGCCAGCTCATGTGCGATGCCCGCGGTAAGCTCGGCGAGGCTTGCGTGGCGAGCCATCTGGTTGAGCTCGAGGTCCTTCTCGAGGATGATCTTCCTGTAGGTTTCGTTGCTTTGCTTCAGCCTGGCAATCTGGTGGTTCAGCTTTTTATTCTGATCGTTGACAAAGTTGAGCCTTCCCATGATGCCGATCAGGACGGACTTGAACCTGTACCAGTATGCAAAGGCCATGAAGACACCCACCATCCCCGCCGAAAGGATGATGTGCGTTTGGTCTGAGGTGTACAGGGCCGCGGAAATATACCCGATGTTCATAAGGATGAGCAGGGCAAGAAAGGCTGATTGAGGATCGCGCCTCGCCGGGAACATCAGATAGAGCATATAGACATAGATGAACAGATAAAGGCCGAATAGTATTATCACACGGTAGCCGGGGGCGAGCACGAGAAGAAAAAACGACGCGGCCGCGGCAGCGTAAACGGGCGCCATTGGAACACGGCGGTATCGATTGTACCGGTGCTGCATTGCAAGCACTCCGGTTATCGGGAACACGCATAGTCCTACCGTTGCGGCAAGAGACAGGTATGGTGCGGCCTTGAGGAGATTATTAAGCTGTAGGTAATTCGGGAGCACGATGAAGAGCAGGGAAACACTGCTGGCCAGAAGGCGCTTGGACATGCTTGTGAATATGAATATCAAGCTGATGACGATCTGGACGCACGCGGTGTAGAAGATTATATTGAACGCGATTGTCTGCCAGGTTTCCATGAACAGGTTCGATGAATAATCGTGTGTATATATCGAATATACGCCTGCAGGAAACGGTCGCGTCCGTTCCCTACAGAGCGATATTGGACTTTATTTGACATAACGATTGACGTGTTTTAATATGTCAATGTTTAAATGAAATTATGGGTTTTACGAGCGGAATAATCGGTCTGCCCAACGTGGGCAAGTCCACGATTTTCAACGCGCTCTCCGGAGCGGGCGCGGTCATGGCGAACTATCCCTTCTGCACTATTGAGCCCAACAAGGGCATTGTTCCGGTGCCGGATGAGCGCCTGTTGAACATTGCCGGGCTCCTTAACAAACACGATCCGATCCCGACGCGGATCGAATTCATCGACGTGGCGGGCCTGGTCAAGGGGGCGTCCAAGGGAGAGGGCCTGGGAAACAAGTTCCTCGGACATATACGCGATGTCGATTCGCTTGTGCATGTGGTGCGGTGCTTTTCCAATGACGACGTGGTCCACCTCACGGGGGACGTGGATCCGGTCAGGGACATCGAGATCATCAATACCGAGCTGATTCTTGCGGACATCGAGGTCCTGGAGCGGGGCCTCGAAAAGGAGATGAAGCTGTCGCGGAGCGGGGATCGGAAGTCCAAGACCAAGACCGACATGCTGCGCCGCCTCATCGGACACCTGAATGAAGGTAATATGATACGGTCGATTGCGCTGGCCGATGAAGAGCGGGAGATTCTCTCCGGATTCGGCGTGATTACCGACAAGCCGGAAATATACCTGGCCAACACCGATGAGAGTCCCGTGTCGCTGCAATGCGCGGATATTTTAGCCGAGTATGCGGCATCGCATGGAGCCAGGCATATTTCGATAATCGGCAGGGTGGAAGAAGAGATATCTGAGCTTGCGGATGAAGAAAAGCGTGAGTATCTCGGCGTCATGGGGATCGCCGAATCCGGCCTGTCCCGGTTGATCCGTACCGCTTATGAGCTCCTGGACCTCATTACCTATTACACGGCGGCAACCGAGCTGCAGGCCTGGACTCTGCGGAAGGGAACGCCTGCGGCACGCGCCGCAGGGGGTATCCATACCGACTTTGAGCGAGGGTTCATCAGGGCCGAGGTGTATCACTACGACGTTCTGGCGAGGCTGGGGTCGGACAAGGCGGTCAAGGAGCAAGGACTCCTCAGGTCTGAGGGAAGGGAGTACATCATACAGGACGGGGATATCATAAGGTATCTGTTTAATGTTTAACATCCCTGCGGTAGGGAACGGTCGCGACCGTTCCCTACCGGTGAGGCCGCGCATAAATTGAAGGAGAATCACGATGACCGAATATCAGGTATATCTCATTATCTTATATTCGTTTTTAGGAATTGCGATAATTACATTCATCTCTTTGTTATTTGTACCCGCTCCGTATGGGAGGCACGCGAAAAAAGGCTGGGGCCCGCTCATTCCGAGCACGCCTGCGTGGGTCATCATGGAGGCGCCTGCGTCATTGCTCTTTTTACTCTATTTCCTGCTTCCCGATCGCACCCTGACCGTTACCCTGGTCGTCCTTTTCGTGATCTGGCAGATACACTACGTCCACCGCTCGTTTATCTTCCCGTTTATGCTGAAAAGCGATGAAACAATGCCGCTGTCCATCATGGTATTCGGCATGGTCTTCAACGCCGCCAACACGTACATACAGGGGAAGTGGCTTTTCAGCTTTTCGCCGGGGACAGCCTATACCGAAGCCTGGCTCGCGGATCCCCGGTTTATTGCGGGAGTCCTGATTTTTGCGGCCGGCTTCGCAGTAAACAAACATGCGGATATTGTTCTCCGCGGGTTGTGGGACCCGAAGGACCCGGGATACAGGATACCGTACGGCGGCATGTACCGGTTCGTGTCGTGCCCGAATTATCTCGGTGAGATCGTGACATGGGTCGGCTGGGCGGTCATGACCTGGTCGCTGGCGGGGCTTTCCTTCGCGTTATGGACCGCGGCCAACCTGGTTCCCAGGGCCAGGACGCACCACCGCTGGTACCTGGACACGTTCCCGGAATATCCGAAGGAGCGTAAAGCGATACTTCCGTTTCTTTTTTGATTCGGGGAAGGCAAACACGAGGAGCCGCAAAGAAGCCAGGTGTTTCTGCAGGCGACGCTTGGGGAGGTCCTTGGTTCATTTCCGCATAATGGTGAGGAATGAAATCTCCTTTCTGCTTGATTTCGGTGATTCGTCGGGGTATCCGAGTGCAATGACCGCCATCAGCTCATACCGGGGATCGATGCCGAGAAGGGAATTTACCTCGGATTTTCGGTTTAAGATTTCACCCAGCCACACGGACCCGATGCCGAGGGAGGAGGCCGCCAGGAGCATGTTCTGGATGCATGCTCCGATGCTCATGACGTCCTTGTCGCGATTGTAACCCCCAAGGGTGTCGTAAAAGACCGCGATGCATGCGTTGCATTTTGTTATTATTCCGCCATACGATGTGAATCCTGAAAGCCCGTCTTTAAGCTCGCCGTTTTTAATCACGGCGAATTTCCATGGCTGGTTGTTCAGCCCGGATGGGGCCCATCGCCCCGCTTCCAGAATCAAGCTGATTGCCTGTTCAGGGATCTCGTCGCCCGTGTATTTCCTCACCGAGCGTCTGTTTTTTATCGTGGATACAATTTCGTTCGTTGCCACCGATTCCTCTGCAATCGCGAGCGGGGAATGCTACCCGCGGCCGGCAGCAGTAAGCCCGCTGAGCTTTTCCTTTTTCGATTTGATATTTTTCCGGTACCCTGCAATTATTTTTCCGAAATTGAGTTCCCCGGTCATGATTGAATAACGCTCGCTTTCGATGAATCCCAGGTCAGTGGTGATGCCTATGCGGCTTGCCTTTCTCGCGTATTCCCTGGCCGCGTTCCAGTACGGGAGCGCCTCCTCGTAATGCTTATCAGCGATGCCGAGGCTGTCTTCGATCTCCTTGGCGAAATCCTTGCTGTAAAAATAAATTCTCCTTTTATCATAACGGGAGGCTATCGAGAGATAGCTTCTCATAATGAGAAGGTTGATATGCATGAACATGAGGTTCCGGTATTTCAGATATTCCCTTTCGCTCTCTACTTTTACCAGCGCCATGGAGGGGTGGCGGAATCTGCTCCGGAGGGCGGTTTTGAGCCGCTCGATGTTCTTTCTGAGCGTATTTTCGTTATAATATTCCTTCAAGCCGTACAGCAGATAGTAGTCTTCAAGATAGTGGGGGACCGTCTGGTAATGAAGCCGTATCCGCGGTATATAGTCTGAGAAGGGGACGTATTTGTCCTTCTCCTTTTTGCTGAAATACTGATACTGGTAATCTTCAGCGAGAAGGTTGGAGGTAACGGCGACAAGCAGCAGGATTATGATCTTTTTTTTGTTCATCTTATTAATTTTCACCCCCCCAAACTAAGTTCAACCCACATCTCCATGTTGTATGATAAGGGGATGTGAGAATTTAAGAGATAGGGGGATGTTTTTTTTCTTGCATAACTATTCGTTTTCTATTCAATGTAAATTTTATTTCATTAAAAACATATATTTTTATAATCTGTTCTATCTCCTCATCCCCCTTTCTTAGGGAAAGGGTAAAAAATAGTTATAGAATTTGCCAGCTGAGTAACCGAGTTTAGCTGTAAATCCTGTACATATTATCGGAAGATTGACCGCCTATGTTCAGAGCGAAGTGCGTCAAATTTGTCATTTCGCCTCGTCGTCGGTGAAAAAAAGCTCGATATACCGCCTGAGGGACTCCGCGTACTCGAGCTTGATCCGCGCCTCAACAGACCAGGAGGAATCGGGGAAAATGCTCACGGTCGCCTGAAATATTTTTTCAGCCTGAAGTATGCAGGAGTAAGCCATGCTGCTTTTAAAGTAGCCGCGGTTGTGTCGATCATAAAATATTTCTTTATGCGACTGATGAAGGTAGTCGTCGCCCTTTTTGTAAAGCCTGAATGCCTCTACTTCATGCTGCTCGTTGTAGGAGTCGATGATATTCAGGCATTCGGACGCCCGGTAAAAGTTAAACAGCATCACCGTGAAGACCGTAAAATGCTCGATCAGCTCCTGATCATCGGTATGAAGAAGAAGCTGCTTTATGACATGGTACGACTTCCGCAAAGAATGTACGGTTTTATTGAATATGGCCCTGTTTGATGGTTTTTCCCTAAGCGGTATGAGGTACAGGCCGTACTGGAAATAGCGGTAAAGCGCATCCTTCGCCGATTCCCTCACGGTAATAAATTTCTGCGTAAGAATTTCCGGATCCGCGAATTTATTATAATTGCTTTGTTGCGGTTTTTCCCTGGTTTCAACCGGCTCTTCGATGTCGGAGGCCCTCGATACATCCTTGAATCGGTGGCTCATGATTGCGGTATAGGCGATATTGATCCTGGCCATTGCCTCGGTCGCCCATTGAACCCTTCCGGGATTTTTATCAGGATGGTACAAAAAAGCCAGTTTTTTATAACACGCGGTAATTTCTTCGTCTGATGCGCTGCTGGTCAGATTCAGGGTTTTATAATGTGCGCTGATGTCGTTGACGCTCATGTCGTTCTCGACGGTTGCTGCCGGTATTTCTATGCAATTTCATTCCGGAACATTCCGGCTGTACGGCCAACATTGGAGTTCACTGGTTTTTATAAAGCGCAGCGGAGTGAAATCCAGTGTAGCGACTTGTTCGGCTTAACTTGATATTATCGGAAGCAACTACCTATTTATGCACTTCAATTTATGCTTCTCCATATTCCAATATAGGCACTTCTTGGGCCATGTTGGACATATCTCTGAATATTTCTCGGAGACTTTAGAAACAATTATCGGTTTTTTCTGATATTTTTTTATATTTTCTATTGCTTCTGCTTTAGATACATATTTTGCTTTACCAGCTTCAACCATTCCTGTGGCTAACTCATCAAGAAAGACAGATTCAGTGAGAGGGGTGTCCTTATGTAAAGCCCTGCAAACACGTTCTCCTATCGCGCACTGTTTCGCTGCCTGGATTAATTTGATAACTTCATTCACTGTCATTTTTCTCGGTTCAAGTTTTTGAACATTTTTCAGCATGGCCTGACCAATTTCATGATTATTAAGTGAACCACCAATGGAATGAAATATCGCAAACGCCTGTTGAATTTGCTCCAAAACTCTACCAGAAACGTAATCTTGTATAGTTGCCAATGGGTTCCTCCTGTCACTTTTAAATCGAACGTACATATGATCAATATCAGAAATTGTTTTTATGTCCATATAATTTTGATTTTTGCATTTATTTTCAGTTGCCTTCACTCATGGTTTCAAAAGCTTTTCAGGAACATGCATTTTAACAAATAAAAATAAAAAATTAATTTTTTGCCATTAATTTCTTGATTTATATTTCAGTGTGCGCGTGCATAATACCAGTTTGAATGGCTGCAGTTCTTTGAAGGTCTCCCAAAAATTTACCAAAAAACTCAGCGCTGGATGAGTGCAGCTCTCCGTATCTGACACACGGCCAGTCAGTTTTATTTCAAAATTTTTTTTTAACAAATAGTTAAAAAGCATAAGAATTTTTCTTGACGTATAAACTAATGTATGCTTATTATTTGTATAGATTTTTTTTGAGTGGGGGGTATTCTATGACTAAAAAAAAGGGAACAATAAAAAAATTAACCGACAAACAGGAGCTGATTCTCAATTTTATAAAAGAAAAAATAAAAGCGGCAGGATTTCCGCCCACGGTCAGGGAGATCGGTGATAAATTCCACATAACCGTGAAGGGCGCCTATGACCATGTTAAAGCAATAGAAAAAAAAGGATATATACGCACCGAGCAGAATAAATCCCGCGCCATTCTCGTTCTTGAATCGGAGCACGATTTTTCCACGGAATCGGTCAATGTTCCCCTGGTGGGCAGAATCGCCGCAGGGTCCCCCATCCTTGCACATGAGAATATTGAAGAATACCTGAGCTTTCCCAAATCCATGTTCCGGAGCGGTGATTATTTCGCTCTCCACGTAAAGGGGGACTCGATGATAGAGGGAGGTATTCATGACGGGGATATTGCAATCATACAAAAGCAGAGCACCGCGAATAACGGCGATATAATCGCCGCCCTTCTCACCGATGAAGCCACGCTGAAAAGGCTTAAGATGTCAGGGAACAAGATACAGCTTGTATCCGAAAATCCCGCATACGCTCCCATGCAGGTTGAGAATCTGACGATTCTCGGGAAGCTCGTCGCGCTGTTTCGAAAATATTAGATTTTTTTGACAATGTCCGGGGTGATTTCTCTGATGTTCTTGCACCCGATGAGAATCATCGCCTTTACCAGGTCCTTTTTTAAATAGTTCAGGTAGAAGGAAACTCCTTCGGCCCCCATTCCAACCGCCGCGATCGCGATGGGACGGCCGATCAGAACCGTGCGCGCGCCGAGGGCGAGCGCCTTGAGAATATCCACACCCTCCCTGAATCCGCCGTCGATCATTATTTCAAGGCTTCCGCCGACCTCCTTTGCGATTTCTTCGAGCACGTCCATCGAGCCCATCATCTCGTCAAGGACCCTGCCCCCGTGGTTGGAAACGATGATGCCGTACGCGCCCGCTTCAACCGCTGCAGCCGCGTCCCTCACGTTCATAATACCCTTGAGTATGAAGGGAAGCTTGGTCGAGGAGATGAGCCCCTTGAGCTGCTCCAGGCTTTTCGGGCCCACGGATTGATTCTTCATGGCCATTGTCTTGAACACGACGGCGTCGATATCCATGCCCACTGCGGCCGCGCCCGCCTTCTCGGCCGCCCTGATCCGCTTGATAATCTCTCCGTCGTCGCTCCGCGGCTTGAAAATCGGGATTCCCTTGCCGCCGTACTCCTCGATTGCCTGCAGGCCGATCTTGTATTTTTCCGGAGAGGCGCCGTCGCCGACGAAGGCCAGGGTTCCTGATTTGAGGCACCCGTTTATGACCGCACGGTTGTAATCCAGCTCGTCTATGGCGCCGCCCATGTTGGTTACCGTTCCGGTTATCGGAGCCGCCATCACCGGCAGAGACAGGCTGGCGCCCATGAAACCCGCTTCAGTGTCCGGCTCCGTGACATTGTGAATTATACGCGTATTTATTTTATACTGTTTAAGGGAGGCGATATTGCGCCTGAATGATTCCCCGGTCCCGGTCCCGCCCATACCCGGAACGCCGGTGGGACAATCCTTTCCGTCGCAGTTCCTGCACACGTAGCAGATTTTCTTGAATTTCTCCTTGGCGGAAAGGAGTATCGTCTCCATGGAGATTTCGGATTCCTCGATGATCTCGAAGTTGAGTGCTTTTCTGCACCGCTCGATGCTCGCCTCAACCTCGTCCAGGGTTTTGCCGGAGGCGATGATATGGCCGGCCTTGTCCACGTTTGATCGCGGGCTGCTCACCTTGTCGCCCGGCTTTACGTTTATAAAAATTTCTTTCACGCCGGAGATCTTCAGCGCTTCCTCGAGGCCGGAGATTTTTTTTACGATGCCCGGCCTCGGTATGATGGCCCTTTCCGCAGCCGTCATGCAGGCAACCGGTTCGAGGTTCCCCGGCTCCTGCCCCAGCGCGACCTCGATCACCGCCTTCATGAGGTCGACGCCTGTCGCGAGCGGATAGGTATAGGCGGACATAAAGCCTCCCGAAAGCCTGGCGGCCAGCTCGCCGATCATCGGGCCCTCTTTGGTGATCTTGATGTCCCCCTTCGCCGCCCCGATGTCGATTCCGAGAGCCCTGATCCCCTGCTTCATAACCTCGCAGGCGGCGTTCTGGACATCGGCTCCCATGTGTGACGGCATGGTGTGCCCCGTTTCGATGAAATAGGGGGGGTATTCGATGATCCTGTCCGCGATCCCCGTTATGGTTATCTCGTCATTGTAGATGATCGCATCGATCGAAAGCTCCGGCCCGTCCATGAACTCTTCCATGATGAGCTCGCCGCTGGGAGAGGCGCTTTTTGCGAACTTGAACGCGTCGGGGAGCTGGTTCAGGTTGTCGATGCGGATTACCCCGCGTGCCCCCATGTTGTCGGAAGGTTTGATTACGTTCGGGAATTTAAGGATCTTTCCCGCTTTTTTCGCGTCGGAAAGCGACCAGACCGGCAGAAATTTCGGGGAGGGAACGCCGTGCTCCTTGAACCGCATTCTCATCTTTATTTTATTGGTCGCGGCCTCGGCGTCCTCGTATTTAATGCCGGGAAGATTGAGCGTGTTGGCAACCGCCGCGACGGTCATCGAGGCGTCCGTACCAACGGTCAGGACCGCGTGTATGGGCGTGATCTCGTTTTGAGACTTGGCGACCCGAACCGACCCTTCGATGTCGCGCGTGCTCATGACGATCGGGATATCCGCGTTCTTCATGCCGATCGCGTTGGGGTTATAATCGGTCACCACAACCTGGTTCCCCATTTTCTTCGCCCGGACTATGACCGGCAGCTGAAGAAGCCCCCCGCCGATTATCATGATTGTTTTTTTCAAAGCGGCCTCGTTTCCCCCTGAATCATTAATAACGGTTCACTCGGGGTCATAATTTACCAAAAATTGGATCCGCCGCGTAAGCGCGTCCCTCGAATGCGTAAATCTGCCTGACATCCCTGGGGAAAAACTTAATAGTTCATGATTTATGTCACATTATGACATATCCATTTCATCCGGTCAATAATTAAATATGAAAAAGATTTCGCCGTTTTATATCAATCGGGGGATGCTGTCGGATTGTATATCCGCGTTTATCGGCGGTTGCTATTTTCTTTTTAAGATTAATAGTTGAGTAGTCATGAGTGGTGAAAAAATGGACATACGGGGCCTGCCTAACGGAATGCATGGCTGGAAAGGAATTTTTCCCGATGATACTTCATGAAAAAAAATAAATCCAAATAATAACGTTTGACTCACCCGATCGTCTTAGTAGAATCAGACAATGGGGTTTCATATTCATTCCAGGTCAGATCATGCAATTGGAGGAGCTATGGATCGATCTCTTACCATTGAGGCGGTTCGCCTGACCGAGGCCGCCGCATTGTATGCCAGCCGGTTTATGGGGAAAGGGGACGAGGACTTGTCATACCATACCGCAACCGACGCCATGCACAAGGTCTTATCCGGGATGGATATCCGTGCGGAGGTGGTGATCGGTGCGGATAGCGCGGAAAGCCGGCTCCATGACGGCGTGATAGTGGGAAACCAGGATGGAGCGGAGCTGGAGCTTGCGGTCAAGCCCCTTGACGGAAAGATGACCTGTGCACGGGGCGGGCATAATGCGGTATCGGCCGCGGCGGTCGGGACCAAGGGGACTTTTTTCAGGACTCCTTCCCTTCAGATGGACAAAATCGCGGTGGGCAAAGAGGCGAAGAACATGGTCGATATCAACCAGCCGGTCCACATCAACATAAAGAGGGTGGCGCGCGCGAAGGGGAAATATATCGAAGACTTAACCGTATGCGTGCTCGACAGAAAAATTAACGAACAACTGGTCAAGGACATACGCAAGACCGGCGCAAAGATCATGTTCATTCAGGACGGCGACATCACCGGCGCAATCTCAACCGCCTTTCCCGAAAGCTCGGTTGATATATTGATGGGGGTGGGAGGCTCCAAGGAGGCGGTCATCGCCGCGGCTGCGCTTGTGTCGATGGACGGGGACATGCAGGCGCGGTTCGTATATGCGAACGGCAGGGAAAGGGCGATGATCGGCGATCTGGGCGTGGATGACCCGGATAAGATATTTACCCTCGGCGATCTGGTGAAGGGCGAGGACGTGATCGTTTCCCTGACCGGCGTCACGGACGGCGTGCTGCTCGGCGGGGTCCAGTACATGCCGGGCGGTGCCAGGACGAGCTCGGTCCTGTTCAGGCAGAAAACGCGCACCCTGCGGTATATAAACGCGATCCACCAGTTTGACTACAAGCCCATATTTTAATAGGGGCGGCGCGTGTAAGGTTGCAACATGAACGAATTGATGGACCTGCTCAACAATATCTGCACCGACATACGCCAGAGAAACATGGAGAGAAGCAATACGTCCATTCCCCAGTCCCATGAGTTCTTCGAGCACATCAGCAGGAAATACAGGTTGGTTCCCTTTGCAATACCCAAACTCATCAAGATATTGGTAGATTCCCATAAAATATTTCAATTTAAGGTCGTGGAGGCCGATCGAAACGAGCGCATTCGAAGAATAGACGGTTTTGTCGTGACCGAGGGGAATGTCGTCAAGTCGCTTTTTGAATTTTACTCCGAAGAGCTGGTCAAGGAGTATTCCCATGAATTCGCGAGACGCCAGCCGCTGGATAAAATCCTGAGGGAATGCACTCCGAAGATTAATGACTACAACAACACCCCCCTGGGCAAGGCGGCGAATATCGTCATAAACCTGATGAGTTGCCAGTCGATTCTTGAAAGAAACATTATGGAGTATGGATCAAAATGGCAGGAAAGCAGGCTCAGAGTAGAGGTCGAAAAATGCGACCCGATCGACAGTTTTCAGAAAAAGGCCGGGGAGGATGCGCGTTCTTCGCTCAAAAAGGCGGGTTCAGTGCAGGCGGCACGGCCCGGGGAAAATCTGGCAGCCGATTCCTCGCACTATAATGACATAAAAAAATATGTAAGCAAACACTCCGTTGAAAAATCCCTCTTGGTATACGGCGTGGAGCTGTATACGAGGGTCTGTTTCCGCGACAACCAGTATGCGCTGATACAGAAGCTGGTCGAAGACGGGATTATTGCGGACCCTGGGGATTTGAGGGCGATCAAGAGTCTAATCCAGAAGGAGCGTATCAATTCCGATACGAAACCGAAGCTCCAGGAATACGCCCTTGCTATAAACGATCTGGAGAAAGCCGTCAACCAGAAATTGAATCTGGGTTAGCGCGCGGTGAAACGGATAGGGATCATCGGCGGCGGCGCGTCAGGACTCATGGCCGCCTGTTTTGCCGCAGGCAGAAACAACAGCGTCGTGCTGTTTGAAAAACAGAAAAAAATCGGCAGGAAGATACTGGTGAGCGGCAACGGGAGGTGCAACATCACCAACCGCCGCATACATGCGGAAAAGTTCCACGGGCGGGACCCGCGGTTTACCCGCCATGTTTTTTCAAGGTTCGGTTTGAACGACACGATCGGATTTTTCAGAACCGCGGGAATACCCCTCGTCGAGGAACGGGACGGCAAGCTCTTCCCCGCATCTCTCCAGGCCCAATCCGTGGTTAAAATGTTCGAATACGAGCTTGACCGCAGGAATGTCGAAATTAAAATTCACCGGAAGGTTGAACGCCTCCTTGAAAAGAAGGGGAGGTATGTGCTCATTACTGCCGGAAGAGAGGAATACGAGTTTGACGCGGTGATATTGTCCGCAGGCAGCTGCGCCTTCCCCCCTGCGGGAGGCTCCCGGAGCGGGTATGAACTGGCCGAGGTGCTGGGGCATACCGTGCACGAACCCTTCCCGGCGATACTTCCTCTTACCCTCCCGCTCAAAATTCTGCACCGTCTTCAGGGCATCAAGTGGGATTGCGGGGTCAGGGTCGAGAGCAATCAGGGCACGGCGGCATCTTCACAGGGCGAGGTGCTGTTCACCGGTTACGGTATTTCCGGTCCGGCGAGCCTGGAGGTTTCGCGTGAGGTGAACAGGCTGGTAATCATGAATTGTTCGCCGGACATCATTATCGATTTTTTCCCCGGATACACCGGTGACGCACTCATGAGCCGGCTCGAGGAGCTGTGGCGGGATGGTTCAAAAGGGACTTCTTTCAGCCTCATCGGATTTATAAAACACCCCATACCGGAGGTGCTTTGCGGCATTATTGGTATCGACCCGCACAAGCCGGTCAGCCGCCTTTCCCATAAAGAGAAGACCGGGCTTGCAGTTGCTATGAAAGGGCTTCGCCTCAGGCCGGGCCGGCCCCGGGGCTTCGATGAGGCGGTCGTCGCCGCGGGAGGGGTGGACGTCGGCGAGGTGGATCCGTTCACCATGGAATCGCGCCTCCATAAGAATCTTTTCATAACCGGCGAGATCCTTGATATCGATGGGGATACGGGGGGATACAATCTCCAGTTCGCCTGGAGCACGGGCGCGGTCGCGGGCATGTCCCAGCATTAATAACGGGCGCTCAAATCATCATGATGAATCCATGAATCGAGGATATCCCGGCGCATGTTTTATTGAGATGGGATTCCGATGAAAATTCAGCGGTGATCGTGTATGATACGAACTTCTTGTTTTTACTGAACCGGTGCGCGACCCGCGCCTCGATCCGGTGGTCGGCCAGGATGGAATCCATGAGGCGTGGCAGGTCCGGATGGTGCCTGAACACGGATTTAAAGGTGATCTGCGCGGGATAAATTATTTCCTTTTTCATCATTTTTTGCACTCGGCCGATTATTGAACGATTCTAATTGAATTCCGAGTCAGCGGCAGGTATACGCGCGGGCTTATTTTTTATCAATCATTATGAGATTATTCGTGAACCCATCCGACCTTTCACCGATACTGATGTTGTTCTGATTGACGGGTATGAATCCGAATCCACCGCTGATCTGCAGGTCGGTGTTCAGCTTCTTTGAAAGGCTTTGTATCATTTCGAGAAGCCTGCCGGCGGAACCCCCGCGAAGCAGGTACGGCTGGAACTGGATTATCTTGTTTTGGCCCGCTATCGGCAGTATCTTGAGCTGCTCCAGGCTGCTTCCGCGGAAATACAGCGCGACCGCCATGTTGTCCATCTCTATGTGGTTATAATAGCCGTTAATGAAGTTACCCAGCGAATATATGATCGGCTTGCCATTGTAGATTTCAATGCCCTGGGGCCAGTGGGGATGATGGCCTATGATGGCGTCCGCGCCTGAATCGATGATCTCGTGGGCGGTCCGTATTTGACCGGGCTGCGGGTTGCTTGTCTGCTCTATCCCCCAGTGCAGGGAAACGAGGACGATGTTGTCCCTGGCTTTATACGTGGCGATATCATCCTTGATGATTTCGATATTGATCGGTGCGATGCCGGGGCTTCGGTTTGTGGCATAGTACTCCTTAGGCGGCCTGTTGCAGTAGGCGAGAACATAGATATCCGTCTTGCCGAATTTTAATATAGCGGGCCTTCTGGCCTCATTGAGATTGTCTCCCCCGCCCGCATGGCTGATGTTCAGAAAATCGAGGTAGGATATGGTATCCTCCATCCCTTCCACATTGTAATCCATGAGGTGGTTGTTAGCGATCGAGACCGCATCGATCTTAAGGTCCCTGAGGCAGGCGGCAAGCTCGGGCCTGATCCTGAATGAATAGGCCTTGTCCGCATAGGGCGTCCCCCTCCTCGTAACCGGGGTCTCAAGGTTGCCGAAGATAAAATCGTATTTAAGGAACTCATTTTTAATCTTTTTAAAAGGGTACGAGATTCCCTTTAAAAGGATGTATTGCTCCGCCTCGTTCACCGGAAAAATGTCGCCCACGCACAGCACGGAAAATAGTTCCCTTTTCTTTTCCGCTGATATGGTGGGTTGGTGAAAAAAAAACAGAATAAATACGAAGATGAAGGCGTGGTACAGGATTCTTCTCATGCGTACATCTCATCAAAGAGTTTGCGGATATCCATATATGCGATATCCGCAAACCGATGATTCCAGTCGTCTTATTTGGGAACGATGGTAAAGGTCACCCTGCGCTGCTTTCCGCTTCTCGTGTCCACTCCAAGAATCGGCTGTGATGATCCGACGCCCTTGGTGATCATCTTATTCGATTTTACACCGTCTTGCCTGAGCGCCTCATACACCGCCACGGCCCTGTCCTTGGAGATTACGATATTTCCCGGCTTGTTCCCCACAGGCTGCTCGGGACCGCTCGAATCAGCATGTCCGGTCACCTGGAGCACGTATCCGTCGGGAATTTTGTCGATGATCCCCTTGACTATCGGCTCGGCATTTTTCGCCCACTGGGCCCATGAACCGGACGGAATGATCGTGCTCTTGTACGCGAAACCGGTCACCGGATAATAGGCGAGCTGGGCGTTGGTCGCCGAAAGTGAGAAGGTCCCCTTTTCCGGTGGCGGGGCTTTTTCTACCTGTGTGGCACATGAAAACACCAGAAATGATGAAAGAAGTATGAAAGTCGCTAAACCAGTTGCTTTTTTCATAGGCACGCTCCTTATTTAAAATTTATAGCACGCGATACAGAATTTTTATCCTTGTCAACCATCTTCTGCACCACCACCTTTAATATATTATAAACCGAAACGGATTTTCCCGAAACCGGATTTTCTGTTTCTGGCCGGAAGGATAGCGTGGAGATTGTATAAATATTTATATTAACACACTCTATCGACGAGTTTCAGGCAAGAGCAATTGATAAGCTCTATATTATTTTATATATAATTATAACAATATAATAATATATTTGACATATGTCATTAAAATTTTTTATTTTTATTGAAGCAACCGGGATACATTCCTGTATCTGTGGGTTCAAAACAGCGGCCGGCGGGGTTAAAATCGCATAACATTATGCATCAACCCCGGTGGTTTTTTAGCGGCTGTGTCACGTCAACGCGGTGGATGCGTTTGAATCGCGGGCGGACGCG
>CAZHAD010000060.1:0-20793 GCA_964529965.1 uncultured Leptospirales bacterium
GGGCGATCCCCCCCCGGCCCCGGGGGCGGCGTTTGCGCCCCCACGCGGGGGGTTGATAGGGGGGCCATCGTGTAATGGCCCCCCTGTCACATTGGCCCGACCCGCTGCGGGTCACCTACCCGCCCGGCTCAGGGCACAAACCCCTTTCGTGCTTGAGCCAATCCCCCCGCCCTGGGGACTGGGCTGTAACACCCCCGCCTTTGTCAAAGGCGAAACAACATGCGTATTTTAAACTCCAAAAAACCCAATCTGTCAAGATCAAAACAACGAAAACCCGCATCGGTAAATCACCTGATTCATATTGTTTTTACTCCCCCCTGCCTTGCCGGACGGCCCGGGAAAAATTTTGCAATACCACATGCACCCCGCCCGAAGGAATTCCTTGACAAAACCCGCCTCGTGTGGCGGAATTTGATTTGGCTTCATCAGTTGAATTATCATCGGGATATATGAATATATACGAAACAAGGCCCTGGTTGAAATTCTACGGAAGCGTTCCGCACTCGCTCGATTATCCCCGGACAAGCATGTACGGGTCCATTCTCCGGTCCGTTGAAAAGTATCCGGACAACATAGCCTACACCTTTCTTGACGGGAAGCGGTCCACCTACCGCGAGTTCAAGGAGGACATCGACCGGTGCGCCGCTGCCCTTGCCGGCCTGGGGCTGAAAAAGGGCGACCGCGTGACCATATCCATGCCCACCTCCCCTCCCGGCATCATCTGTTTTTACGCCCTGAACAAGTTGGGAATCGTCGCGAGCATGATCCACCCCCTCTCTCCGCCGAAGGAGATCGAGTTCTACCTGAACTACAGCAAGAGCACCGCGGCCCTTACCGTGGACATGTTTTACAACGAGTTCAAACAGGTCATGGACAACACCGGGGTGAAGACCCTGATCCTTGCGAGGCTCCAGGAATATCTTCCGCCGGTGAAGAGTGCGCTGTACTGGCTGGTGAAGGGGAGGAAGACGCCGAGGATACATGATCCGAGGGTCGCGTGGTTCGGGGATCTCATGCTGGGGAACTATCCGGATCCCCCCGAGGTCGACGCGGACCCGGACGACCTTGCGGTGATACTCTACAGCGGAGGGACCACGGGCACGCCCAAGGGGATCATGCTCTCGAACTACAACTTCCTTTCAGAGGGGATGATGGTTGCCGAATGGTCGCTCCCCGTCGAAAGGGAGCTTGGGCTCAAGCGCTCCGAAGCGGTGGTCCTGGCCATACTTCCCATCTTTCACGGGTTCGGGCTCGGGGTGTGCGTGAACGCGACCCTGATCGGGGGCGGCACGTGCGTGCTGGTGCCGACCTTCACCCCGGGGCTGACCGCGGACATGGTCAAAAAGATGAAGCCCACGTTTCTGATAGGCGTCCCCACCCTGTTCGAGGCGCTGTCCAGGAACAAAAAGTTCAGGGGGGCGGACCACAGCCGCCTGGTCCTGGCGTTCAGCGGCGCAGACACCCTTCCCCGCGTCGTGAAGGATGCGTTCGAGTCGGTGGTGCACCAGGGCGGGAGCAGGGTGAACCTGCTTGAGGGGTACGGGCTTACGGAGGCGGTGACCGCGATCATGGCCACGCCCGTCGGCCGGTACCGGGAGAAGAGCGTGGGCGTTCCCTTTCCCGACATGGAGGCGAAGATCGTGGGGGCCGGCACCATTGATGCGGTTCCGGCGGGACAGGAGGGCGAGCTCTGCCTCCGCGGCCCCGCGGTCATGCTCGGCTACCTCGACCGGCCCGAGGAGACGGCGGGCGTGCTCAGGAGGCATGAGGACGGCAAAACATGGCTCCATACCGGCGACATCTTTTCGATGGACGAGGACGGCTTCTTCTATTTCAAGCTGAGGGAGAAGCGGATGATCAAGTCCTCGGGCATGAACGTGTATCCGGCCCAGGTCGAGGAGGTGCTGTACCGGCATCCGGACGTGGAGGCCGCGTGCGTCATAGGCGTGCCCGACAGGGCGCAGGTGGAGCGCGTCAAGGCGTTCGTCGTCCTCAGGAACAGGTCCAAGGCCTCGCCCGAGAAAGAGAGGGAGCTGATCGAGCATTGCAGGAATGCCATGATAAAGTGGAGCTGCCCCCGGGAGATCGAATTCCGCAACGAGCTTCCCAAAACCCTTGTGGGCAAGATCGCATTCAAGGAGCTCGAGAAGCAGGAGCTTGAAAAATTGAAGGCCGGGGGCGGATATACCGGCGGGAGATGAATCCCGCAGGCTGCATCGAAAAAGTTTGGTATTAGAAAAAGCCCAGCTCGCCCCCGCTTGGGGCAAATCCTTCCGCCCCGGCTCGGAGCACATGTTCAGATGACGACGGACCTCTCATGTGTTATTCGTTTTATCTCTTGACGATGCCGGCAATTAATAACTATACTTCATGAACCTTTCAGGAAACGGCTGGAAATTACCGAAACATGGAGTCGTGATTGGTTAGTGTAAAATCAACAAATAACAGAGCCTGGTTTCTAGTAATACCCGCCCTGTTGTTGCTCGGGTTCGTTGCGGTTATTCCATTATTGATGGTCGTAGATTTTTCACTCCATGATGTTTTCATCATAACGTCCAAAGTATGGGTCGGCCTCGAATTTTATATCAAAGTATTATCCTCCAGCCGTTTCTGGGAAAGCTTCGGTCGTACCCTGTTTTTTTCAGCTATAATTTTATTTACGGAAATCCCCCTGGGCATAGCCATCGCTGTATCTATGCCCAAGAAAGGCGCTATGGTTGCCGTATGTCTGGTTTTCATGTCACTGCCGTTATTGGTACCCTGGAATATGATCCCGATGATTTGGACTGGTGTTTTAAACATTCTGGAAAAATCACTCGCAACAATAGGGATCGATTTTAATTGGAAGTTAAACGCATTTCATACATGGATCGCTATTGTGTTGATGGACGTCTGGCATTGGACGAGCCTCGTTGTATTTCTCTGCTATTCCAGCTTAACAACCATACCTGCTGCATTCTACCAAACCGCCGCCATTGACGGGGCGTCCCGCTGGGACGTGTTTCGTTACATCGAGCTGCCTAAAATGAGAGGCGTATTGCTGATGGCGATACTGCTGCGTTTTATGGATAGCTTCATGATCTGGACAGAGATATACTATCTTAATGCCGGCGGCCCCCTTACGTGGACCATGTTTTTGGGAATAGATTTAGGAGAAGAAGTCCTTGCATTTGATTACAGCCCTGCGGCGACAAGGGGGGTCATCTATTTTATTATAATAGTAGCGGTATCGTGGATGTTTAAAACCGCGCTCGCCGCTCATAAATCGGACAACAAGTACGGCAAAAAGATCACTGTCGACGATGGATAAACCGGAGATAACCGAATTTGAAAAAGCAAAGGGCATATAAATTTTGAAGTCAAAAAGTGATTATTTAAAGCATTCCCCTATTAGCCGGTTACCGGCAATCATTTATATTATATTCCTGTTCCTCCCCTTTTTATTGCTTGTGTATATCAGTTTCCATGTAACAATACATGAAAACCGATGGACCAGCGTGCACGGGAGTTCAACCTATGTAGGGCAGCTTACATTGTTAAATTACCTTCACGTTTTTCAGAATTCTGCTTTAACTGCGTCCATGATTAATTCAGTAACGTTCGTACTATTGAACATTCTCATCACCATCCCCGTAGCCCTGCTTGCCGCATACGCTTTTTCACGATATTCCTTTAAGGGAGATAAACATCTTTTTTTTGGTTTCCTGGTACTTCGGATGACGCCGCCGGTGGTTATGGTACTTCCTGTATTTTTGTTATTTTCGGTGCTCGATCTCATAAATACGCCTTTTGCCATAGCATTGGCGCATTGTTTATTCAACGTGCCAATTTCTATTTGGGTGCTGGAAAGCTTTATATCCGCTATCCCGAAAGAACTGGATGAAACTGCATTTTTAGACGGTTATTCTATCTTTCGGTTTTTTATCAGAATATTAATTCCGCTTCTGGCGCCGGGAATCGCGGTCGCTTCCTTCTTTTGCTTTATGTTTTCGTGGGTGGAGGTGGCCTTTGCCCGCATTTTAACGGTGACCCAGGGTAAGCCGATTACCATGGCAATCTCTGCTTTGTTCAGCTACATAACAGATGTGGGCCTTGTGACGGCGATGACCGTGCTTTCAATTATACCCGGCGCTTTAATGATTTATTTTGTTCGAAACCACATTGCCAAGGGTTTTATTATCAGGCAGGTCAGCTAAGGATACCGTCGGGACTACTCTCAAGGCCCATCAGAGTAACGCACCATTTGTTAATGACCGATTGAGGCTGACGCCGGGGTCCTGAATTTTGTATGACCCGCATATGGGGCACGCTTTCGCATGCCGATGTACATCAGTGTCCGAATAATTTATGCCGAACTGTGCCTGGCTTGCCCTGAATTTCCCATATAAAATACCCACGCAGCAGAGCTGCGGGGTATTTTTTCACAAAATGTTTTGCACGCCTCATCCCCGGAGCAGAGCTCCGGGGTTTGAAGGCTTTCCTATCGGAAAGAACGGACGCGCTGTTATAAAATTTTTATGTTACATAGCCGTAACAAGAACCCCCCCGGAAGGTTTCATCCATGTTAAATTGTGCCCGCGCGGCTCCACCTGCCGGGGTCAGCGGTTGACTTTTTTTGATCAAGCAGCGATGTTGTAACCATACTTGTTTTTTAAAAATTTTTGGACGCCGGAGGAAACATTCATCATGGATAAAATCAACTATGCCGATCTGACATGGGTCATGATATCGACCGCCCTGGTCATGATCATGACGCCCACGCTCGCGTTCTTCTACGGCGGGCTGGTGCGGAAAAAGAACGTCCTGTCGGTGCTGATGCAGTGCATGGTCATCCTGTGCATCATATCGATACAGTGGATACTGTTCGGATACTCGCTCGCGTTCGGCCCGGACAAGGGAGGGATCATCGGCGGGCTCGAGTGGCTCGGGCTCCGCGGCGTGGGCATGGCCCCCAACGATACCTACATGAACACCGTGCCCCACCAGCTCTTCATGGCGTTTCAGATGATGTTCGCGGTCATTACGCCGGCCCTCATCATCGGCGCGTTCGTCGAGAGGATAAAGTTCACCGGTTTCATACTCTTCGTCATCCTCTGGGCCACGCTCGTGTACGATCCGCTCGCCCACTGGGTATGGGCCAAGGACGGGTGGCTCAATTCGCTCGGCGCGCTTGATTTCGCCGGGGGCACCGTCATACACCTGAACGCGGGAATCTCCGCGCTCATCTTCGTGCTCCTGCTGGGGAAAAGGCACGGGATCGAGCATCCTAGCTCTCCTCACAACCTGCCGTTTTCCGTGCTCGGCGCGGGTTTCCTCTGGTTCGGCTGGTTCGGGTTCAACGCCGGCAGCGCGGGCGCGGCGAACACAGTGGCCGTTTCCGCGTTCATCAACACGAACACGGCCGCGGCGGCCGCGGGCCTCACCTGGATGGTCATGGACAAGCTCGTCAACAGGGTGCCGACCATGCTGGGAGTGATCACCGGCCTCGTGGCGGGGCTCGTGGCGGTCACGCCAGCGTCGGGGTACGTGACTCCTTTGTCCGCGATGGCGATCGGAGCGCTCGCGAGCCTTTTATGCTTCCTGTTCGTGAGCAAGATAAAGGGACTGCTCGGATACGACGACTCGCTCGACGTGTTCGGGGTCCACGGGATCGGCGGGATCGTGGGCGCGCTCGCGACCGGGCTTTTCGCCTCCAAAGCGATAAACCCCGCGGGGAACGACGGCCTCTTGTACGGAAACCCGCACCAGCTCTGGGTCCAGTTCCTGACCGTGATCGTCGCGATCGCCTTTTCGGCCGTAATGACGCTGGTTTTGTTCAAGATCGTCGACGCCATCATAGGCCTGAGGGTCGAGATAAAAGAGGAGCACATCGGGCTCGACCTCACGCAGCAGCATGAAACAGGCTATACCCTGTATGATTAATCGGACCGCATGAAAGGAGGAGATATATGAAATACGTGATTGCAATCATCAGACCGCACCGGCTTGAGGAAGTGATGCAGGAGCTCGATAATTCGGAGATCTACCTGCGCACCGTGAGCGAGGTGCTCGGATGCGGCCGACAGAAGGGGGTCACCGAGGTGTACCGCGGCGTCAAGGAGGTGGGAAACCTGCTGCGCAAGGTGAAGCTTGAGATCGCCGTCAACGACGCGTTTCTCGAGCCGACCATACAGGCGATCATCAAGGGGGCGAAGGAGGGCGACATCGGCGACGGCAAAATATTCGTCCTTAACCTTGAGGAATGCATCAGGATACGCACGAGCGAGCGGGGCGGAGAGGCGATCGGATGAGTCGCGGAATCAATCCTGCGAGAGGTACGTATCGTAGCATTCCCTGACGCGCGCGCGGCACGACGCGATCAGGTCGTTGAATTGTTCCCTGGTCGCGCGGCCGCCGAGCATCCGCTTCGCCAGGATCATGAGCTGCTCGCCGCTTGCGGGCAGGGTATGGACCTGGCGGTCCTCGAACAGCTGCAGAAAGTGCTCGACGCGGCGGAGCAGGATATAATCGCTCCTCACCCGCTCCGCTGCCTCGGCGGGGATCAGGCCCCTGGCCTTGAGGAGCGCGAGCGAGTCGAGGGTGTTGCCGCATATGATATCCGGAAATTCCGCGCCGTGGACGAGCTGCAGCCCCTGTACGAGAAATTCGATGTCCCTGATCCCCCCTTCGCCGTTCTTTATGTCGATCCCGCCGTTCCTGAGCCCTGTTTTCACCGATATCGATTTTTTCCTCAGCTCCTTTATATACGACACCACGTGCAGCCTGTCGTAGCGGGACATGACGCCCGGCCACAGCTCCCCGTACAATCCGGTCCCCATCCCCAGGTTTCCCGCCACGGGCCTCATCTTCAGGAGGGCCTGTACCTCCCACACGGACGCGGAATTCAGGTAGTACGTCCTCAGGGTGTTAAGTGAATCGACCAGCAGGCCTGAAGAGCCGTACGGGCGCAGGCGAAGGTCGACGCGGTAGCAGTGTCCCTCGTCCGTATGCGCGGCAAGATCATGCCTGATCCTTTCCATCAGCGTGGCGTACCGGTGCGCGTCGCCCGCCTCATGCACCGCCGTGCCGCCGCCGGCGTACACTCCCAGGAGATCGATGTCCGAGCTGTAGTTGAGCTCCAGGCCTCCGAGCTTTCCGAATGCGAGAATGCAGAAATGCCTGTTGATGTCCTCCCGCGCCCGGTCGCCCGCGGCCAGCATGCCCCATTCATGCTCCATGGCCGCCTGAATGAAGGCCTCCGCGCACGCGGACAGGTCGCTCACCGTCTCTTCCAGCGGGATATTGAGATACATGTCGCGCGTGCCGATGCGCAGAAACTCGCGCCTCCGGATCCGCCGTATCCCGTTGAGCCACGCCTCCTGCTCCGGTACCTCCCCCGCGCAATGCAGGAGCTCGTCGGTGAGCTCCTCCCTCGACAGCTTCCGGTACAGGTTGTCCGGGACGATCACCCACTCGAGAAACTCCGGGTTCCTGATCAGGGTGTCGGACAGGAACTGGCTCCCTGAAAATATTGTGAGGAGTATGTCGAGCTCCCTCGGCTGGGCAAGCATGGTCTCGTAATGGAGCCGCGGATCCTCCATCGCCGAGACGAAACGCTCCCAGTTGTTGAGGGCCATGTCCGCATCCGGCTTCCGCTGCAGAAGATCGCAGGCCAGGACCGCGAGCATCGCGAACAGGTGCGTGGAGCCGGTTTTCGACGACAGGCTCCGGAAGTTCACGAGCGCGCGGCCCGTGTTTTTGAATCCGTGGGCCTCCAGGATCTTCCGCTGCTCCGCCTCGGGCACGGACGTCGACAGGATCAGGTCCGCGACTCCCGATATGTTCTTCCCCGGAAGCGAGCTCCTCCCGAAATGCCTCTCCACGAAGAGCCGGATCTGCGCCGTATGCGTCTCGAATTCGAGATAGAGCTGCTGCTCCGGCAGGAGGTCCTGCCTGGTCTCGTAGCCCATGCGCCGGGCCAGGTGCGCGTACTCGATGCTCCCCGACTCCGGAAGCAACAGGTCGTTCGCCGAGCCGCGTAAAATCCTGAGGCCGTTGATCAGCCTTCTCAGGAAATCGTACGCGGATACAAGGCTGCCGCTCTCCGCGTCCTCCAGAAGCCCGTGCCGGGCGAGCTCCTCAAGGGCCCTGTGGATCCGGGGGGTCCTCAATGACACATAGTCCTTGCCGTGGATCACCTGAAGCAGCTGGACCGCGTACTCGAGATCGACCAGGGCCCCGGGGCTGAACTTCGCGTTCACCCGGCCCTGCGTGCTCTTTTCCCTGTATTGCTTTTTTCTCAGCGCGAATATCTCGACCGGGTCGATCCCCCGCGACAGATACACGAATTCGTCCCTGAGCCGCTCCAGCATCGCGCCGAATTCCGCGTCGCCGGCGACCGCGCGCATCCTCACCAGTGAGAGTCGCTCGTATGAATGCGCGTCCCCCCCGGTGCCGTAGTAGCGGCAGAAGGCGTCGAGGCTCGTTGCCAGCGGCCCCCCGCTCCCGTAGGGCCGCAGCCGCAGGTCGACCCTGAAGATGCCCTCCCGCTTCGATTTTATTATGGACAGGAGCTCCTGGACCATACGGTTGAAAAACTCTGCGTTGTTGATCGACGCGGGCCCGTCGGTCGCGCCGTTGTCGCTGTATACGAACAGGAGCTCTATGTCGGAGGCGTATCCGATGGCCGCGCCCCCGAACTTGCCCAGCCCGAGCATGCAGTAGCCCGGCTCAAGCCCGGCGATGGTCCGCGGGGTACCGTACTGCGAGACGAGGCGGCGGTACGCGAGCTCCTGCGCCTTGCCGACGACCGCCTCCGCAAGGCCGGTCAGCTTTTCCGAAAAGCTCCTGAAATCGTATTCCGGGTTGAGGATGTGATCGAGGTCCAGGAGGAATATCTCCCTGTCCTTGAACTGGTTCAGGAGAGCGACCGCCTCCTCCTCCGTCCGCGCCCCGTCCAGAAGTGAATCGAGGGCGCGGGAGAGCTCCTCCGGAGGGGCGGCGAAGCTCCGGGTCTGCGCGTGCGCCGTGAGCATCGGGATTATCGACTCATATTGCAGCCTGACGAAATCCTCCCAGAGCTGGTCGCTCGTTCCCAGGAGGCGCGCGAGGTCCTTCATGATGTCCGGGCTCGAGAGCATCTCGACCCACCGCCCCTGCTCCGGATATTTCATGAGCTCGTCCGCCAGGTACTCAAAGCGCGAAAGAGCCGCGTACGGATCGGGCGAGAGGCCGAGAAAATAGGTGAACTGCTTCGTGAGCAGTACCGTGAATTTTATCAGGTCGATCTTCTGGGGGTCCGATATCTTTTCGGAATGGACGTCCACGATATGGAACTCATCCTCGATCTGCTGGCTCGCGGTGGTGATGTTGACGTATTCGACCAGGATCCCCTTCAGGCTGAGGGCCGTGCTGAAGGCGTACAGGAAAAACGGGGTGTCGATCGACAGCACCTTGAGGCATGTGTACCGCGGGTGTGAATTGTCTATCGTGACTTCCGCCGGATATAGAACATCGTACTCCCTGATCTTCATACCCTGGAGCTTCTTCACCACCAGCTCGTTGACCAGCCTTTTGGGGGTTTGAAGCGCGTCTCCGTCGCCGTGCTCGAGCAGTGAGAATATTTTTCCAAAAAAGCCCTCAATCTCCTCAAGCCACAGGGCGTGGGGGAGGTTCGTTTCGAGGAGGCCTTCAAAGGTATCTATGATTTTTTTCCGGTACGCGCCCCCGTCCGCCCGAACCCTCCTGCGCGCCTTCGGCCTGGCGCCCGGCGGCGGTTCACCGCGATATTCCGAATAGGTGAAGATCGCGCCCGATTCGATGCCGACCCCCATCCCCGCCAGTATGCCGGTGATGAGGGAAAAGAGGGCGGGATAGTCGAATGAAAGAATGGTGCAGGTGATTCTGCGTTCCCCTTTAAATTCGCATGAAAACACGAAGGGCGAATCGGGGGTGACGGACTGCATCTGCCGCACGTGCGCGCATATCAGGTCCGCGTCGTTATAGTATCTGAAATACGGCTCGTCAAGCCGGTCCAGGTGCATCCTTATGCGGTCCTCGGGTATATCAGGGCATTGGTGCCGTATCTCTTCGAACAGTGACGGTTTTTTATCGATCATTAATGATTAATATCCCGCTATATTCAAAAATAGCACAACTAATAAATCATTCAAGACAAAACGTTTTTTAAGACAGGGCCTTCGGCCTGGAGCAACCGCTTCGCGGGAATCGCCTTCAAACATTCATGCAGCCGTTTGGTCAAGTCCGCCGAATGAATTTCATGAAAGAATCGATGCGCCCTATGATGTCGTCCCGAGGGCCGGGGTAATTGCTTAAAGCCGTCCGGCCGATCCAGGCATTCATTTCCCTGATCGTATAATGGGCGATGGCATGGTCATCGGCGAACACCGCCGCGTTCTTTGAAAGGCCGGTCGCGGCGAAAAGAAAGCCTTTTTGTATACCGTTTGCGCTCATATATTCGTGCAGTTTTTTTACGAATGCCGCATTGACCGGGCCGCCGGAGCGGTGCCGGTACCGGAGTGCGATCGTGTCATCGCCGCCGCGCAGCGTCACGATACGGGCATTTTCGTCATGGCTGACCGGCGCATAGCCCAGCAGGAAGAAATGTATCAGCATGCGGCGCAGAACGCTTTGTTCGTCATCCTTGGCCCCGGAGGATTTTCTCACGTCTGAAAGGAGACGAATTACGTAATCCGATATTTCGTCCAGCCGGGCGCGCCGCGCGTCATTTTCGCGCCTTACCCGTTTCTTGGCATGTTTTTTTAGAACATATCTCCATTCGGGATGCAGCACAAACACGGTGTCGTCATCGTTTCCATATCTTGAATTTCGGGCCGCGGCAAATCCCGATACTAACACGCCGGCCCACAGCACAGGATACGCAAGACCGGCAGCCAAAAATATGAGTGCTGCGGACGTAAAAACAATGAATCTCCCCCGCGTTCTTGTAAAGGCCCTGCATGCGTCCGTAAACAGGGCGTCGACCCGGGCGCCGTACCCGGACCCGATCTCTTCGGACCTTTTTTTTATCTCTTCCCGTACCCGCTCTTTTATGTTCTTTTTAACCCTGGTCTTGCGAAAGCTTCTTTCCCACTCTTCCGCTCGCTTTGACCGGTAACGCGGCTTCTCATGAGCGGGCGCTCTCCCGGTCGGCCGTGTCTCGTCGTAGCGCCTGCGCAGTATCGGATCGGAAAGGATCTTATAGGCGAAATTAATCCTGGCCTGCGCTTCATTGCTGCCGCCCCGGTCAGGATGGGTCTTCATGGACAATTTCCTGAATGCGGACTTGATTTCCTGAATTGAAGATCCGTGCGAAACGCCGAGAAGCGCATAGTAGTCGATGTCGTGATGTTTGTCGCCGGTAACCATGATCGAACGGAGTGCCTTACGGATCGTTTATACCAAGCAACTTGTCAAGGCGGAAATAGGGGGGTTGCACCGGCCCGTCCTTGTTGGCGGACGTTTCCCAAACATCGTGTTGCACATCGCCTACAAAATTTCCCGTTACATTGCTTGACAGGGAGAGGAAATACTCGTATATTTGAAATGCTGAATTTCAGTATTTCAAATAAAGAGAAAAACAATGGCGGAAACAATCCGGATCAACGAACGGGGGAGCCTGACGCTCCCAAAGACTTTGAGGAAAAAGCTCGGTTTGGCCAAGGGGGGCGTCGTCCTGGCGGAATCCACGTCCGAAGGCATTGTGCTGAAACCCGCAATCGCCTTTCCAATTGAAATCTACACGGACGAACGGATTTCTGAGTTTGCGGCTGAAGACGAGAAACTCTCACAATATTTAAAGAAAAAAAAGAAATAACATGCGCGTGTTTCTCGACGCAAATATTCTTTTTTCGGCTGCCGTGAAAAACAGCGCCACAGCGGCATTGCTTGGGGTATTGCTTAAAAAAGCTGAAGCTGTTACGAATCTTCACGCTTGGGAGGAGGCCTCGAGGAACATTGACTTGAAAAGGCCGGATCATGCCGGAAGCCTGATCAAGCTTAAAAAGTCACTTTCGTTTACGGAAGCCTTTTCCGTAGAATTCGATCTCGATATTCCGGATGAAGATGTCCCGGTGCTTGCGGGAGCAATCGGCTCCAAATGCACCCATTTATGGACAGGAGATAAAAAGCATTTCGGGAAATATTTCGGGAAAACCATCGGCGGGGTCAGGATAGTTTCCGGCGTTATGCTGGCTGATGAATTGTTCTCCTGAATGACCCTGAATGGATGTTGTGAAAAAACACAATTATTTTTTACCCTTTTATCTGCGATTTTTGTTTTCAACCTCATAGCGTATCGAAAATTCTTCATCAAGCATGACCTTTATATGCCTGATGGTCGAGACGGCGGGTTTCCGAGTCACCCCCGCCCCGGCCCGGGGCACAAACTCCGAAGGCCTTACACATTCTGCACGAAATCCGCCAGGAGCGAGTAGAACTCCTCAGGATTATCGTTCATGGGGAAGTGCCCGCTGCCCGATATTTCCGCGGTCGGTATGCCGTCAAGCCTGGCGAGCACCTTGAGGAAACGGTCACGCTCGCCGTACACGTAAATTTTTTTGCATTCCAGGCCGGCAAACTTTTTCAACAGCACGCCCCTGTCCGACCACTCGGTGAGGGAGAGGGAGCTCAGGTAGAAGCCCCGTGGGTCCGCTTTCCGGATGCATCTCGACCAGAGCCTCATTCCAGGCTCGGGGGACATGGAGGTGGACAGAAGCATCCGGGGCAGCTCTCTCGTCCGGAATTCATGCAAGGTTAACGACGCCGAGCTTCTGCTCACCGTGCTGTCATGTCCGATGAGGTTCCCCTCGACATTGACGAAGGATTTCAGCCTTGTGCGGACGGATTCCGCAGCCAGGACCCCGATCGCCCCGCCCATGCTGTGGCCGACGATATGCAGACCCCGGCCGGGAAACAGCGCGAGTATCTTACCGCAGATTTTGGCGTGATCGGAAAGGCCGTATGAAAAATTTTCCGGTTTTGACGAGTCGCCGAATCCGGGTAGGTCGATTGCGAGGAGGGTGAATTTTTTCAGTCCGCCCCCCGCTTCCCATGCCTCGTCAAAATGCTCTTTTGCGCATCCCAGCCCGTGAATAAAAAAGATCAGATCCCCGCCCGTGTCCCTGAGGCGCGACGCGATGGTGAAATCCGCATTTTCCCAGTTGATGGTGAATGTTCGATTGAGCATGTCATTGCCGGAGTGCGCCTGGCCGCAGGTCAGTGAACGGTGTCGTTTTGGTCCGGATAATAGCGCTTGCGGGCCCATTCAAGGTCTTTTTTCTCTTTCTCGGTCAGCGAGCTCATGCCCTGCCGCGTGATTTTTTCCAGCAGCTCGTCGATGATCTGTTTGGCCTGAATGCGGGACTCGATTTTCATTTTCTTTTTTTTCATCCTGGCCTTTTTCATTGCCCTGTATATGAAATTTTTTTTCACTATCCCTTCAACGGCGGGACGCGAGGGCCGCCGTATGCGCAGGATCATGTACAGGTAGCCCGAGATGATCCCGCCCACATGGCCGATGTGGCTGATATTCCCGGGCGCGCCGGTAACCGAGGACAGGGTGCCGAAAAACTCGATGATCCCGAAAATCAGCACCATGTATTTCACCTTGATGGGCATAAACAGGGGGAAGATCATCACCGGCCGGTTCGGCCAGGTCATGCCGTAGGCAAGCAGGATCGCGAATATGGCTCCGGATGCGCCAAGGGTGGTCGTGTCCACGTGATATCGGGTGTAGGAAAAATAACTCATCAGGGCTATGAACAAGCCCGCGCCGATCCCTGAAAGCAGGTAATAGCGCAGGAAAAGCCTGCCCCCCCATAATTCTTCCAGCTCACCTCCGAACATCCAGAGGCCGAGCATGTTGAAAATAATATGCAGCCATCCTCCGTGGAGGAACATGTAGGTGAACACCTGCCAGAGCTTGAGCTCATGGATGAACCCCACATAGTTGAGCCCGAAGGTGTACTCTATCAGACCCGGGTAAAACATGCCGGTTACCTGCTGGATGAGAAAGACCGCAGTGTTTATAATCAGCAGGTTTTTTACGACCGGCGTGAGCGGGCCGCCTATTCTGAATTGTGTGGTTTGGCCGGGCATGGCGTTAACGTGTCAGGGTTTAAACCGCATTCTTATTTCATTGAATTCTTTCGCGTTTTGTATGAACAGTCTGAACAACTCGGGATCGAATTTTTCCGACTCGTTGCGCATTATCGCCATGGTGTCCTCGTGCGAGAGCGCTTTTTTATACGACCGGGCGGTGGTCAGGGCGTCGTACACGTCGGCTATGGCGACTATTCTGGCGGACAGGGGGATCTCCGCGCCCTTCAGCTCCTTCGGATATCCGCTTCCGTCCCACCGTTCATGATGGAACAGGGCGATGTCCATCGCCATCTTGAGAAATGAATCTTCCCCTAGTTCGTGCGAGGCGGATTTCAGCGCGTCGTACCCGATGACCGCGTGTGATTCAATCGTCTTGACTTCATCCTTGGTCAGGGTGTCCTCCTTGAGAAGCACGCTGTCCGGTATCCCTACTTTTCCGATATCGTGGAGGATCGACGAGTCGTACAGGTCCCTGATAAACTGGTTCGTGATGGACTTGCCCGATCCCGCGTATTTGAGAAGCTGGGCGAGCAGCACGCAATAGCTCCGGATACGCTCGAGATGGTCGCCGGTGGTCTGGTCCCTGGTCTCGGCGATTTTACCCAGGGCGAAGATCGTGGTTTTCTGGGTTTTTAAAATTTCCTTGGTGCGTATTTCAATCGTCTGCTCAAGATTCTTGGTGTGGTTCTCGATCTCTTCCATGAGCTCGCCCCGCTCGATGCTGAAGGAGATCTGGCCGCCGATGGATTCAAGGAACGTGATATGCTCCTTGATGAAGACGCCGGTTTTTTTGGATGCGAACAGCAAAAAGCCCCGGATCCTGTCGCTCACGATGAGGGGAAGGATCAACGCGGATCTCGAATCCTCATGCTCAAGCATATCCACCAGCCGCGACCCGGGGAAGAGCACGGCCGATTCGTGGATATCGTTGAGCGCGCATACCTCCTTTTCCTCCATGATTTTTTTCAACAGTGAGTCTCTGAAATCGAATTTCGTTTCCCGGGTTATGATTGAGCCTGAATCGGACGCGACGAGGCGGGGCGTGATCTCACCGGGGCTTGAATGTATGAGCATGAGGGCCAGGGTATTGAAAGGGATGAATTTTTTCAGGGTGACGTCCAGCGCGTTAAATATATCCTCGGTGCTGCTCCCCCTATTGAGCATGGAGATTATCTCGTTTATCTGGTTGACCTGCGTCATGTACCTGACCCTCTCGTCATTCAGCTTCTTCCTCTCGATCGCCCGCTGTATTGAATGATGGAGGATGCCCAAATCAGTCACCGGTTTTGTCAGATAGTCGTACGCGCCGGTTTGGAGCGCCAATATGATGTCCTCATTGGTGCCGTGGCCGGTAAGCACGATTTTAGGTATATCGGGGAAAGATTCCGACATGATCTGGAGGAGCTCCCTTCCGCCCATCTTGGGCATGCGCAGGTCGGTGAGAACGAGGTCGAACGATTTCGACCTCAGCTTCTCCAGCGCGACCTCGCCGTTGTCGGCGGTTTCCACGTCGTAATGTTTCCCGGACAGGTATTTCGAGAAGACTTTCTGGATAAACGGCTCATCGTCTACGATCAGTATCTTATCCGCTTCATGTATTGAAGATGTGGCGGTTTTCATTGGTTATACGGGATTCAACGATTAATATTTCATGCGCCGGATATCCGGGACGGACCCGCACGGCTCGCCCGAGTACCTCGACACAGCCGGCGCATTCACTCCGCACCGGTCGTATTACTAATATACATTAATTATGTATGTATCAGCTTGCCGAATTGCCGTAAACGATTTTTTTCCAAGGAACTCTGAATTTCGGAGGCATGATCCATAAGAACCAAAACCCGTGATGTTCATGCCATCACAGAAGTATAGGTATCGGAGAAGTCAAGAAAATTATTATTCCGAATCAACGAATGGTTTGTGAGCCCCTGAAGATGAGGCGGGTTTCACCCAGCGTGATTTCATCCCAGTCGTAAAGCTGCTTCGGGCGCAGTAATTTTTTTCCGTTTAAATAGACCCCCCGTTCGGAGAGAAGATCGTATAGGTAATACGCGCCGTTTCTGTTCGTGATTCTCGCGTGAACGTCGGACACGGCGTCGTCATTTAATATGATATGGTTGCTCCTTTTACGGCCGATCGTAACCTCCCTCAGATGAATGGGCAACTTTCTGCCGGCGTCGGGGCCGTTTTTTTGAAACAGCCAGGCATTCTCATACATCGAATCGGGATCCTCCTCCATGGAGGGCGTCCGGATCCGCCAAAGGCCGTAGGCCTGCGCGTCCGGGCCGGGAGCGGTCCGATCGGCAGACAGCTTTTTTTCAATCTCAAATATCTTTTTAAAATACTTTTTTTCCCTGTATAAAAGAACCAGAACCGCCGCGAGCAGGATGACGCCGATCAGGACGAGTACGCCGATCAGCACGTTGTTCCCGGAAAGCAGGGCAAGGAAGTCGAAGCGTTCGTGCGGCGTTCTGAACGTGGCGCGGTCGAAGCCGCTCACCCTTCCCTGTTTCAGCATGATTTCGATGGTATGGAGCCGTCCGTCCGGCTTGAGGCTCGTGGTATAGCTCAGCAGGTAATCGTGCGCGCCCGCGGACCTCACCGCCCTGAACATATCCGCCATGCAGGTGCGGTCAGGGCGGTATGCCGCCATGCCTCCCGTCAGATTTGAGATTCGTTCCAGCAGCCTGGTGCGGCGCGTCGATGCGGGGAAGATGAAATAAACCGGGATGCCCGCGTCCTTCGCATTCCTGACGAGGGCCCCTTCGGTGATGCAGCTCCCCTCGTCCTTGCCGTCCGTATACACGACGATTTTCCCGTTTTCCATTTTATCCGACAGGCGGATCGCGTCGGTTATCGCATCGTAAAGGTGAGTGCGCGTGCCGCGCCTCCTGATGGAATTGATATGCTTCCTGATCTCGTCCTCGTTGCCGCTGAAATCATTCAGGAGCCTGACCGTGTCGTTGAATCGATACACCGCTATGTTCGCGTGCGGCCCGCTTGCTTTGGCGAGGTCCTTGGCCGATTGTTTGGCGAATGCGAGGAATTTTTTCATTATGCTCCTGCTCGAGTCGATCAAGATGACGAGAGACAGGCGCTTGCCCGGGCCGGGCTGCGGCACGAGGGTGATGCGCCCGCCCGCCCTGCTGCCGTCCTCATACAGCGAAAGGCTGTTCTCGCGGATGGGGGCTTTCGAGGGAAGGTGGGCAGATATATGCACGTCGACCCGTGGGAAGGCCGATTCGGCGTCCATTGTTTCAATTTTGATGTATTGTTCGCCGGCCGCCACGGCAAAGCCGAGGAGTACGGCGAACATGCACCGGGCGGCGGTTAAAATAAAGGTCCTCATATCCGATTATCTATTGCCTTGAATATATTATCGGGATACAAGATTTATTTATTAATATCATGTTTCATTCTTTCGGCATAGAGCCTGACCGCCCTTTCCCTCATTTCCCGTGCGGTCATGGGGCCGGGCTCTATCGAGCCCAGCTTCTCAACGGAGATGGTGTTTTTCACGCAGGTATTGAAAAAAAAATTTCCGGGCTTGAAAAGCCTTTCGGTGCCGTGTATGAAGATCATCTGAACAGGGGCCTTGTACCTGCGCGCGATCGAAAATGAGCCCTTCTGAAAATTCCCCAGGCTGCCGTCGCGGCTTCTTCTTCCTTCGGGGAAGATGAATAAATTTCCCCCCCGTTCCATGAAACGGGCGATGTTTGTTATGTTCATTTCCATGAAATTGTTGTATTCGCCGTCCGGCGAATACGGGATGTATCCCCCCGACTTCATGACCCAGCTCAGAACGGGCATTTTGAAAAAAATACCCTTCACGATGGTCTTGTGCATCGGGAACAGGGATATGAGCAGTATCGGATCCAGGTAGGATCTGTGGTTCGAGATCACCACCGAAGACCTGATTTTTTTCACCTCGCCGCTGATTTTTATGGAAAGTCCCGGGGTGATCGCGCCCAGACACAGGAAGAACACCCGGTAAAAATTATGATTCATCTTCTGGAAAAGCAATTCCCTGTCGTGTATAAACGGATAGGCGAGAATGATGATGGGTATGAAGAAGAATATGTACCCGAGCGTGAAATAGACCCAGAGTATCAACGTCAGCAGGAAATCGATCAAGGGCTTGAACAGCCTGAGGATGGGAGGCATGAACGCTACCTCCATTTTTTTATGAAAAGGCTCGTGTTGACCCCGCCGAATGCAAAATTGTGAATGGAGACGATATTGATGTCTTTTTCGCGCACCTGCATGGTGTGGTTCACCATGCCGCAGCGCGGATCGGCCTCCTCGAGATTGAGCGTGGGAATGATGGCGCCCTCCTGCATCATGTAGAGTGCAAAAATCGCTTCAATGGCACCGCAGGCGCTCATGGTGTGGCCGATGTAGCCTTTGAACCCTGAAACGTACGGCCCGGTCCCGTATTCGGAATGGATCGCCTGCGCCTCCACGATGTCGCCCATCTTGGTCGCGGTTGCGTGCGCGCTGATTAAATCGACGTCGCCGGGGTTGATCCGCGCGTTCTCCAGGCCCATGCGTATGGTCCGTTTCACGCCTTCTGTGTTGGGAAGGATCAGGTCGCCGCCGTTGTTGCTGCATGAAAATCCAATGACCTCGGCGATGATCTGCGCCCCCCGCTTTTTCGCATGCTCGTATTCCTCCAGCATGAGGGCTCCGGCGCCCTCTCCGATGACCAGCCCGTCCCGCCTTACGTCGAAGGGCCGCGGCGTCAGGTGCGGGGTGTCGTTGAACGCGGTGGAGCAGGCCAGCAGATTGTCGAACACCGCCACGGTCGTCAGATCGTATTCATCCGCTGCCCCGCATATCATCGCGTCCTGGAGCCCATACTTGATGGATTCATACCCGTACCCGATCGACTGGCTCGCGGTCGTGCACGCGGTGCATGAGGATATGACCCTTCCGGTGATTCCGAACATCCGGGTGATATTCACCGCAGTCGTGTGCACCATCGATTTCAGATAATCGGTGGCGTTGATCTTGGTATACCCGGTATGGGAGGGATCAAAGAAGGCCTCGTAGATGTGGCGCTGGACCGTCGGGCTGCCGTGTATCGAGCCGAAGGCGACGCCGACCCTCCCCGAGGAGAGGGTCTCCCGGTCCATTCCCGCCCGGTCTATCACCTCTTTCGCCACCTGACACGCGTAGTATGAGACCGGGCCGAGGGTTTTTGCGAATTTGCGCGGAAAATCGTACGCAATTTCATAATCGACGATGCCGAACACCCTGGAGTGAAGATACTTCGCCAGAAGTTCGTCGCGGTTTTTAAGGTTTTTTACTCCCGATACGCGCGTGACGAGGTTGTTCCATATTTCTTTCTTCCCATGCCCTATGGGGGTGATTGCCGCCTCTGCGGTAATGACGACTCTGCGTTCCATTATTTTTTATTCTTAATAACACGCTCGATATAATCGCAGATCTGATTGATGGTTCTGAGCTCCATCGCCCGCTTTTTCTCCTCCTGCGTCAGGGGGGCGCCGATCATGTCCTCGACGTGTTCAAGCAGCGCGATGGCGTCGATGCTGTCGAATTCGTATGTATCGGTCAGGTTTTCATCAAGGTCAGGATTTTCTATTTCGAATTCTTCCTTGAGTATGGACAGAATTCTATCGACAATTATGTCCCTCGTCATTAAGAGATCCTCCGGCATCTTCCCGCATGTGCATTGATTAAGTTTTCCCGCATCAGGGCTGTACGGAAGAAGGCGTCATACTGCATTTATGTGTTTTGAAATGAATTAAACTGACAATTACTCAACCACAATTATAATACATAAAAAAGTCAAGAAAAAATATGACGCCGCCGCCACCGCGCATGCGGCCGCGTACGCGGTGCGATGTGGATTTTCAGGATACGGCGTCGGGGGCCATTTATTTTTTGTTTTTCAGCGTTATTGGGATTTTCAGCTTCTGCCCCGGATGGATAATCGCTGGGTCCTTGATGATGTCGCGGTTCGCCTGGTAGATCTCCCTCCACTTCGAATAGTCACCATGAAAGAGCTTTTCACTGATGGTGACGAGGTCGTCCTTGACCTTGACCGTGTAGTATTCCACGTTTTCCGGCTTTTGTACGGGCGCTTTTTCCGTTATTTTTTCCGCTTCCGTCACTGCTTCCGCAGGCGCCGGTTTGATCGGTGTTTTTTCCACCGCCGTGGTCTTCGATGGCAAAATCCCCGGTAAGGATATGTACCTGCCGATCCACCTGCGCGATGCGGGCGTCTGCAAGAGTACGATGACGATGATCACCAGAATGACCAGTATGGTCACAATGGTCATCAGCGCGGTCTTTCCGCCGGTTTTTCTTTGCTTCAATTCCTGCCTTTGCAACAGCGCGGTGTCCTCGCTCCGGTATTCCTCCTGTTGAGGAGGGGGGCCCGTAGGAAATGATTCCTGCTTCTTTGGGGGCGCCTTTTTAGCCCTTGCGGGCCGCGCCGCGGTTTTTCGCGCCGCTTTTTTGGCCGCCTTTGGCGCCGCTTTGTGCGCTGTTTTTTTCACGGTTTTTTTTGACTTTGTCCTTTTATCATTACTCGCCATGATGGCACCTCCTGACTTTTTTAAAAGCTGTCATGCTTCACGGGCGGTCAATTTCGCCATGGGAGTGGATACTATATTCATCGACGAGTAGTATCATATTGATTAAAAATTGTCAAGAAACATATAGGGG
>CAZHAD010000061.1:0-20454 GCA_964529965.1 uncultured Leptospirales bacterium
TCATGCATCTTTTACCGGACCGGTTTTCTCACATAAAGCTGGCTAAACGGGCTTGATCCCCTTTTCCTCGTACAGAATGATGGAGGTGATGTTCTCGAAGTCAAGAACCACGTGGGAGTTTTCCACATTAAGGACGTTGCAGATGATCTTCTGGAATTTTTCCGTCAGGTTCATGATTTCGTTGTGGGTGATCCATTCAAAAAAATCATTGAACAGCTTGAGCTCCTGCAGGCGGCTCAGCACCTCGTTCAGGATCTTCGTGCGCTCCTCGTTGATCTGGGCCTCCTTGATCTCCCTTTCGAGCTTGTTGAAAAAAATTTTCCAGCTTTCGAACGGCTTGTTGTAGTACACCGAAGCGGTGTGGGAGATCACCGAGTTGCTGTGGATCACGGAGCGGGAAAGCCTGCTGATAAACATGAGGAAAAGCCCGAAATATTCCTCCACATCGTCCTTGAACCTTCCCTTTATCACAATGATGTCCGCGAACTCCCCCTTCAGGATTTTTTTGGCCATTTCTATGTCGCCGAAGCAGAATTTTTCCGCGATTTTCAGCTTTTCGAAATATGTCCGCGCGCCGTTATCTTTATTCATGGCAACGATCCATGGATTGGAAACATCCATAAAAGGTTTTTGGAAGTTTCCTTATCTTAATAGATCGACAATCCGCTCGAAATCATCCAGCGAATAATAGGTGATCTCGATTTTTCCCTTGCCTCCCGAATGCCTGATCTCGACCTTTGTGCCGAGTATGGAGATAAGCTCCTCCTCCATCTTGCGTATCTGCGCGTTTTTAAGGGCGCCTTTACCGGAAGCCTTTTTCTTTATTCCCTTTCCTCCCTGCGCCATCTTTTCAAGGGAGCGCACGGATACCGACCCGTCCAACAGCTCCCTGAAGAGCTCCATCTGCTTTTTCCCGCTTATGGACAGCAATGCCTTGGCATGTCCGGTGCGTATGCTTCCCCCTGACAGGGCCTCCTTGATCTCTGGAGGGAGCTGCAGGAGGCGGAGCATGTTGGCGATGGTCGCCCGCTCCTTGCCCACCCGGGCAGCGAGATCCTGCTGCGTGAGATTGAACCGGCCGATGAGCACCTTGTAGGCCTCGGCCTCCTCGATCGGGTTGAGGTCGGTCCGCTGGATGTTTTCAATGAGCGCCAGGGTCAGGTTTTCGGCCTCGTCCGCCTCGATGACGATTGACTTGATTTTTTTCAGGCCCGCGAGCTTCGCCGCCCTGAGCCTGCGCTCGCCCGCGATCACGCAATAGGCTGCTCCGGACTTGCGGACGATGATCGGCTGCAGCAGCCCCACCGCCTGTATGGACGCAGCCAACCCCTTAATCTCGGACTCGGCGAAGCGGGTCCTCGGCTGGTCGGGATTGGGCGTCAGTTCATCCACGTCAAGCTCCACGATGAGCTCGGCCTTCCTGGTTATCCCGCTTTCAAGGGCCTCCACCGGCTTCGGTGAAGATGATATAATGGCCGAGAGGCCTTTCCCCAGGGCTTTCTTAGTCATGCTTCAAAACCTCTTTCGCTAAATTCTCGTACGTCATGCTGCCGACGCTCGCCCTGTCGTACAGGCCGATCGGCTTGCCGAACGAGGGGGCTTCGGACAACCGCACGCTGCGCGGGATGATCGTTTTAAAGACCCTGCTGGTGAAATATTCCTTCACGTCCGCCACCACCTGCTGGGACAGGTTGGTCCGTGAATCGAACATCGTGAGTACGAGGCCTTCGATTACAAGGCTCCTGTTCAAATTCTCCTGCACCATGGCGATGATGCGAAGAAGCTGGCTCAGTCCCTCGAGCGCGTAGTATTCGCATTGAAGGGGGATGATCACCGAGTCGGCGGCGACCAGGCTGTTGAGCGTCAGTATGCCCAGCGAAGGGGGGCAGTCAATGAATATAAAATCATATTCCTCCCTTACGTCCTTGAGCGCGTTGCGGAGAATGAATTCCCTTCCCTCGATCTCGAGCAGGTCGACCTGGGCCCCCGCCAGATGAATATTCGACGGCACGATATGCAGGCCCCCGATATCAGTCCGTATGACCGCCTCTCTGATCGGGATAGACCCGATCAGCACTTCGTATATCGTCTGGCGTACGTTCTCGGCGTTGATGCCGAGCCCGAACCCGGCGTTCGCCTGGGGATCAATATCGACGAGGAGCACCCGGTGCCCCTTCTCGGCGATAAATGCAGACAGGTTGACCGCCGTGGTCGTTTTTCCCACGCCCCCTTTCTGGTTGGAGACCGATATTATCCTTCCCATGCAACGCTCCGATCAGAAATAAGCTATTGTATAAACCTGCATGAATGCAACTACTTTTCTCGGCGCGGCTGCGGGATGTTCTAATACCCACATATCACCCTCGCGCGCCCTTAGGCTTACTAATGGAACCGCCGATGGACGCAGTGCCTCGGCAAGCTCGGCAGCCGGATGGCTTATTTCAGGCGATAATCAAATTGGTTGGCAAGCCTGTGATTCGGTTGGTGAGCTTGTCGATAGGTTGGTGAGCCTGTCGATAGGTTGGTGAGCCTGTCGAACCATCGGCGTGAATCGGCGGTTGCTATTACATTTTTCATGATTAAATTCCAACTTAAATAATTCGTAATAGTTCACTGGCAGCAATATTAGCCCTTTTTGGGGGGCCTGGGGACTCAATGCTCGCTAATTCTGCTTGACAGCGTGGAAGAGCCGGCTATGAATATTACTTTCTTGATAAGATCGAAGCCGAAGCCGATCACCGTGATTTCGGCAGATGGTTTCATCACCCGACACACGTCACCCGATACTCATCCCTTATATTATACCGGGGTGCTTATGAGAAGAAGACTGCTGATCGATAAAAAATTCCAGTTAAAAACGACGTTCCGCATCATCGGGATCATCATCATTGCGTTTATCATCATCATTGCGGTAACGGGAATCGTATCAACCGACAACAACAGGAAGATATCGGCCGCCATAACGGATTTGAACCGATCGATCGATAAGGAAAAAAAAACCGTCGAGATATTGTTTGAATCCGCCAAGGAGAAGCGCGACCCTCTTGCCCACCAGAGGGAGGGGAGGCTCATCGATAATCACCTGGAGACGGTTACCCTCATGCATACGTCCATCCAGCTCCTGAAAAAAACCATCAACCAGAACCTGCTTCTCGTCACCATGATGATCGTCACCTCAATCCTGCTCGGGGTTTTTCTTTATTTCTATCTCATCCGGCTGACCAACAGGATATCGGGCCCCATCTATGTGCTCACCAGGCACATACACGATATCCTTTCCGGCGTTGAGCCAGACCTCCGCGAGCTGCGGAAAAACGACGAGTTGAAAGAGTTTTATACCCAGTTCGTGGACTTCATTAAAAAGCAATGAATCTGCCGCGCTCCGCTCATCCCCTCCATCTGCCCGTATAGCCCTTGGCCAGAAAAAGCCGGTAAGCCGCGACCGCGGATGCGATTATGAGCGCGCCCGTCAGGGCGGCCATGATCTGATAAAAATAGGGGAATATCCTCATGCCCGATGCCGAGACGATCGCGAACATGCCGTAGCGGGCGGGCGTGGAGGGATAAAGACGTATGTAGCAGAAGTCATTCGATTTCGATGTGATGAAGAAGGCCTGATCCCTTTCGAACAGATCGTGAGATTCTATAAGGGCTTTGTCCCTGTTGATGATATCGATTTGATAAAAATCCCCGGCTGAATGAAAATAAACGGCATTGCGCCCCTTTTCAAGGTCTATCCGGTACATTCTGGAGGATTCGTACCGCTGGATGGAATCGACGAGCCGGGCCGTGATCCTCTGGTTCCATTTTTTCGCCATGTCCTCAAGGGGATTCAGAAGATACGCACCCGCAATGCGGTAGACATTGAACCTCCTGAACGGGCTGAACAGGGTGCTGTCGTAGCACGTGTACAGAATCTCACCCCTTCCACGCCGTGCGAACACGCTGACCGGGCCGGTGCGTACGCCCCGCGGTGTTTCATACGAGGCATGTGCCATGACCTCGGAATCTTTTGCGGACTTGACGGCGATCCATCCCGGATGATCGAAGTAGAGCGCCATCCTGCCTTTCATGCTGAAGCGAGCCATATCGTGATCGAGCACGGCCTCGACCCTTGCCGGCATCCCCATGTACGGGAAGCCGGCGAAATAGTCGAATATATCGAACGCCGCCTGAAGATATTCAAACGAATATCCTGAGAAGTAGGCGGATCCGCCGCTTTTAATGAACCTCCATATCGTGCGCGCTATTTTTTTCTTGTCCACCTCGTAAAAGTCGGGCTTGAGCGCGACCGACTTGTAGCGGACATTGCTGGCGAAGAAATCGAGGCTCTCTTCAAGCGGCGTGTCAATGCCGCTCGGCACGAATATAGCCCGGTATCCGTCAACGGAGGAGGGATTTTCCAGGTCCTTGAGCTTCAGGACATCATAGGGAATATGAAAATTATCGAGCACCGTATCGACCTTGTCATACCTGCCCTTGATCACGGCGATCCGGTTGCGTCTGTGGGCGGGCTTTTCGGTCTGTGTGCGCATTGATGCGGAGAAGCCCGGTCCTCCCGTGATTATTACGATGCTTATTATTGCAATCCACTTTTTCATGCCGATAACTGCCTTTCAGCACGTCAGTATAATAACAAGTATTTCGCGGTGCAATACTTTTATTCGTTGATTGCAATGCATTGTGGTCCTCCTCTTACGAAAAATTTCTTGACTCTCTCCTGCAACCGGATTTTCTTTAAGAACAGATATTGATGAGAAGGTCCCGAGTAAATCGAGGGGCGGTCAATGGAAGGAGGCATGAACGTAACCAGCAACAACCGAGACGTCACGCGCATGCGCCGAAGGCACGATAATCATACTCATGCCTCCGCCAGGGGGAAGAAATTCGTCTTCGTAATTTTTTTCAATACCATCATCACCGTGGCCGAATACCTGGGCGGGCTCTTCTCGGGAAGCCTCGCATTGATATCGGACGCGGGCCACAATCTTTCGGACGTGCTCGCCCTCATGCTCGGATACGCAGGCGAGAGGGTTTCGGGGAAGGAGCCGGATAAACAATTCAGCTTCGGACTCAAGCGCTTCGAGGTGGTGGTCGCCCTGGTCAACGCCCTGAGCCTTCTCGGTATCGGCATCTACATCGTATACGAGGCGGCGGTGCGCTACATGCATCCGGTGCCGATCGACATCGGCGTCATGATTCCCGTGGGTGCGATAGGATTCGGGGGAAACCTGTTTTCAATGCTGTTCCTCATGAAGGAACGGCACGTCAACCTGAACATGAGGGCGGCGTTCCTCCATCTTTTCTACGACACCGTGGCGTCCGTCGCCGTCATCGTAGCCGGTGTGATTCTTTATTATACCGGCATGCTTGTGATCGACCTTTTGGTGAGCATCCTGATCGTCGTCATGATAATCGGAAGCTCCATTTCCGTCATACGCGAATCAATGAGAATTTTTCTGCAGGGAACACCGCTGCACATCAATGCTGACGAGGTATTCAACGAAATAGCCGGCATGGAGCACGTGGGAAGCGTTCACGGCCTGCATATATGGTCCGTCAACTCCTCCGAGGTGTTTCTTTCGTGCCACATATGCGTCGAGACCGAGGGGGAAGAGGTCAATACGGACGCGATCATACGCAGCGTGAATTCGATGCTCGCAGAAAGATACGGGATAAGCCATACGACGCTGCAGGTGGAAAACGTAAAAATCTGCACGGGCCCGGGCCCGTGTTGCAGGTAGGAGAATGAAGCATGAAAAAAGTAAGTGACTCAAGCATCACCGTGGTCCAGCAGATGACCCAGCAGGACGCGAACCTCGCCGGTAACGTTCACGGGGGCACCATCATGAAGCTCATTGACAACACCGCCGGCATCGTGGCAGCCCGGCACACCGGCCGGCAGACGGTCACGGCCTCGATCGACCGACTCGATTTTCACTGTCCCGTCTACATCGGAGATCTGCTGCGCGTCACCGCCAGCATAAACTATATCGGCAAGACATCGATGGAGATAGGCGTAAGGGTGGAGGCCGAGGACGTGCGGGCGGGCGAGGCGAGGCATACCGCGTCCGCATATCTAACCTATGTGTGCCTCGATGAGAACGGAAAACCGATGCCTGTCCCTCCGATCATGTTCGAAACCGAGGATGAAATAAGGCGGAACCGCGAGGCGCTCGAGCGGCGCAAGCGCAGGCTTTCTGAAAAGGAGGAGGAAGTAAAAAAGGAGGTCAAGACCTGTTAACGGAGCTTTCTTCGAGTCGCTTCAAGCTTGGAGAGGATGTCCCTGAACTCGGCGGCCCGGCTCTTTTCTCTTTCCACCACCTCCCCGGGCGCCCTGCCGGTGAAATTTTTATCCGACAGCTTTTTTTCGACCCTGTCCAGGTCCGCGCCGGTTTTTTCGATCTCCTTGTCGATCCTGGCGCGCTCCTTGTCCATATCGATGAGGTCCCTGAGGGGCACGTAGATCTCCACTCCCGCCATGACCGCGGAGGCGTCGGTTTCCGCAGGCGCGTAATGGGGATCTATGCTGATCGATACAACCTTCGCCAGCGCCTTGATCTGCGCCTCTTCGTCTCTGACGAGCGACACGATTCCCTCGTCTTCGGTTTTGAATACGACCGGCGCCTTCCTGTCCGGAGGGATGTTCATCTCGCCGCGGATGTTTCTGATCCAGTACACGATCTGCTGGAACACGATCGCCCCCTCCGACTCGGCGGCGAAGTCGAATTTGCCGTCGGGGTCAGGCCAGTCGGAAACGATCACCATGCCTTCAGATTTACCCTTTATCTTGTCCCATATCTCTTCGGTGATGAAGGGCATGAAGGGGTGAAGAAGCTTGATCGATTTTTTCAATACATGGAACAGCACCTGTCTCGCCGTTTCAGGGCTTTCGCCCGATCCGGGCGGGGATGAATACAGGCGCTGTTTGGTGAGCTCGATGTACCAGTCGCAGAACTCATGCCACCAGAAGGCATAGATCGACTGGGCGGCGTCGTTGAACCGGTATTCAGACAGAGCCGCCTGCATCGAGCGGATGGTTTCGTTGCACCGGTGGAGTATCCATTTATCAAAGCGCTCGAGCCCTGAACCCTCAAGAGGACGCTCCTTGAATCCGGGCCCGAGGTTCATGAGAATGAAACGCGAGGCGTTCCATACCTTGTTGCAGAACGTACGGTAGCCCTCTATCCGCTTTTCCGAAAGGACGATATCCCTCCCCTGGGAAGCAAGCATTGCCAGGGTAAATCGGAGCGCATCAGTGCCGTACTGATCCATCATAACGAGCGGGTCGATGACGTTTCCCCTGGACTTGCTCATCTTGGCGCCCTGCTCGTCGCGTATGAGCGCGTGGATGTATACCTCGCGGAACGGCACGTCGTTCATGAATTTGAGCCCCAGCATGATCATGCGCGCGACCCAGAAAAAGATGATGTCAAACGCGGTTACGAGCACGCTCGTGGGATAGTACTTCTTCAAGGCGGGGGTCGCGTCAGGCCAGCCGAGCGTGGAAAAGGGCCAGAGGCCCGACGAGAACCAAGTGTCCAGTACGTCCTCGTCCTGCCTGATGTCGTGCGAACCGCACTTCTCGCACGCGGCCGGATCGTCGATGCTGACCGTGATGTGGCCGCAGTTGTCGCAATGGTAGGCCGGTATGCGGTGCCCCCACCAGAGCTGGCGGGATATGCACCAGTCCCGTATGTTCCTCATCCACTCGAAATAGGTCTTCTCCCAGCTCTTCGGCACGAAGCGTATCCTGCCGTCCTCCACCGCCTCGATCGCCGCCTCGGCGAGTGGCTTTATCTTCACGAACCACTGCTTCGAGAGATACGGCTCAATGACGGTATGGCACCGGTAGCAGTGGCCCACCGAATGGATGTGCTTCTCGACCTTTTCGAGCAGTCCCTGTTTTTCAAGGTCTTCCACGATTTTTGAGCGCGCCTCGAACCGGGAAAGACCCTTATAGGGCCCCCCGTTTTCGTTGATGAACCCTTTTTTGTCCAGGATATTGATCTCCTCAAGGCCGTGCCGTTTGCCCATCTCGAAGTCGTTCGGATCGTGCGCGGGTGTGACCTTCACGAGGCCGGTGCCGAAATCCTTGTCAACGAAACCGTCGGCGAACACGGGGATTTCCCTGTTCATGAGAGGAAGGAAGACTTTCCTGCCCACGAGGCCGGCATAGCGCCCGTCTTCAGGGTTCGCCGCGATACCGGTGTCGCCGAGCATGGTCTCGGGCCTCGTGGTTGCAACCACGATGTGGCCGCGTGAGCCGGCGACCGGATACCTGATGTACCAGAGGTGACCCTCCACCTCACGGTATTCGGTTTCGATATCCGAGAGGGCCGTTCCGCAGCGCGGGCACCAGTTTATGATACGGTAACCCTGGTAGATGAGGCCCTCCTTGTACAGGGAGGCGAACACCGTGTTTACGGCCCCGGATAGCCCCTTGTCGAGGGTGAAGCGTTCGCGCTCCCAGTCGCACGAGCATCCGAGGCGTCTGAGCTGGTTCTGGATGCGGCCGCCCGATTGCTCCTTCCATTCCCATACCCGCTTCTCGAATCGCTCCCTCCCCAGGTCGTCTTTCGACCTTCCCTCCTCGGAAAGGATCCTTTCCACCACATTCTGTGTCGCGATGCCCGCATGATCCATGCCGGGCATCCAGAGCGCCGATTTCCCGAGCATCCGCTGCCAGCGGATGAGGATGTCCTGGAGGGTGTTGTTCAGGGCGTGGCCTATATGGAGGTTCCCCGTGACGTTCGGCGGGGGGATCACGATGCAATACGGCTCCTTGCCGTCATCCTCGCGGGCGTGAAAGTAACCGCCCTCTTCCCAGATGCGGTACCATTTTTTCTCAACAATCCCCGGGTCGTATGAAGAAGTCAGTTCCATAGATTCTCGTCGCCTTTATCATAAAATCAATGATTACGTTTTTTTATTAAATGTTTCAGTGAGGCCTTTTCTAAGATCGAGGAAAAAGACCCGGCCGCCGACGATGTCCTTCTTCCTCAACGCAAGGTAGCGGGAGAATCTTTTGACCCCGAGCGGCTCCTGGCCGTTGGCATGCACCAGGATGATGCTTCCCTCCTTCGGCCATTGCCTCTTTCCGAGCCAGGCGTCGCTTCCCACGGGAATCAGACCCATGTCGGTCACCTGCGCGAAGAGCTTTCGATCCGACACCAGGCCGGGGAAACGGAAAAAGAGTGAGGGTAGAAGCTCCGATTCGATCATCGCAATCTCGTTGAGGATGATTTCGGTGTGGATATCGTTCTTTTTTTTATCGAGAAGAAAATTCCTCCACCATGGCACCTTTTTCTGATACCGGTGGTGATAGGTATGGTTTATCCAGACCACCGCGATGTCGCCCTCTTGTTCCCTTTCCCGTATCCAGCGCAGGTCCTGCGCGTGCTTTTTCAGCCACAGGCCGCTCAACGCAATGGCCACCGGCACCGGCTCTCGTTCCTTCCCGCACGCATTCACGAGCTGCATGAAGAAGAGACGCTCAAGGGGACGGCGCGTGGGGCAGAGGTCTACGGTGATGTACATGCCTGGCCTGCGGCACAGGATGTGCGTGATGCCCGCGTTCTGCCGTTTCCGGGAATTTTCCCCAGCGCGCCTGAGGGCCCTGAAATAGGCGAGGCTCCCGTTTTTTTTCTGTATCTCGCTCAATGTTCGTTTCAGGATCAAGTATTTCCCCACGGGAACAAGCTCGGTTTCAAGGGTACGGGGGTTTGCCGCCAGGTAATATTCTTTATTATTTAATGAAAATTTTCTCAATGCGATGCGTACGAGCCTATGATCCGCCGAATACAGCTCCGCTGTAAAGAAGCGGTAGTCCCTTATCGCTGGTGCGCACAACGGCTGCGGGTATGACTTGAAAACTATGATGATACATAGTACTACAGCTGCTTTGAAATAAGCATGGTGCCTCATGATGAATCCGTCCTTCTCCGGGGATTGATATGATGTAGAATTGTATTGTCAATAATTATTCAGTCAATTTCTCATGTTTATATTTGACAAAATGCGGTCGGAAGGGTATTCAGCGGAAATACTGCAATGAACACGGTCGAGCCCTACACCGAGATTGCTCAGTTATACGACTCCCTGCTGCGGCACGTGGACTACCAGGAGTGGTATGAATATCTCGTGTTCCTCATGAAACGCCACATCGCCCGGCCTCGGCTCATCCTGGAGCTCGGCTGCGGCACGGGAAGGTTCGGGGCAAAATTTTCCAACAACGGGTACGCCGTCTTCGGCATCGACAAGTCCCTTGAGATGCTCAGGGTCGCCAGGCACAGGGCTTTTTTCAATTTCCGGATCCTTTGCGCGGACATGAGAAATTTTTATGTGGCGAAAAAGTTTGATTTCATTTTTTCAGTGCACGACACGATGAACTATCTTCTGGAAGAAACCGAGATCATGAAGATGTTTTCCTGCGTGAGGGACGCCATGAGCGGGGACGGCATATTCATGTTTGACGTCACCACCGAGCATAACATTTACGAAAATTTTGACCGGAAGACGGCGAGATACCGGATCCAGGACAGCTTCGTGGAATGGAGCAACAGCTATGATTCGGAGCGAAAGATCGTAAGCTCAATAATCACGGTCAGGCGCAAGGAAGCGATTTCGGTCGAAGAGCATCTCCAGAGAATCTATTCCGTGGATGAGATGCGCCGTCTCCTGTCCGCGGCGGGGCTCGCCCTTGACGGCGTATACGGTGATTTTACGTTTCTGTCTCCGGAGGACAACGCGGTCATGATAAATTTCGTGGCGAGGAGATCATGATGCCGTGGCTGCTCTATCTCGCCGGATTGATGATCGGGGCCGCGGTTTTTTTCTACCTCTATTCAACGATACGGTCCGGGAAGGAGAAGATCGACGCTTATCGCGGCCGCAAAACCCCGCCGGCCCCGACCGTTAACCCGGATTTCATCGATTACTTCAGCATCAAGAGGTCGCCGGGGGCGAGGCTCTGCCCACTCTGCGGCAGGGAGCTCACGAAATACGAAGCGCTTTACGCCTCAGAGGTGGAGGAGGACGGGAAAAAGAAGATCCTCATTCACGGATGCAGGTATTGCTATAAGGAAACCTCGTAAACTGCCCGTCTCACTCCGGCTCCACCACTATCCGCTGGACCTTCCCGTTTTCCGAATCGAGGATCGCCACCGAGAATTCATCCGCGCCGTAGAGGGAACCCGGATTGACAACCCTGCTCTTATTGGACACGTAGTTTTCGAAAAAATGGGTATGGCCCTTGATGATATAGCTGTACTCTCCCGAGGCGAGCGCCATGCGGAACTGGGGCACGTTGTAGCCGTGGAATACGATGATTTTCTTGTCGCCGGCCTCGAAGGTGTACGATTCCTCAATGCTCCCGAATCCGAGCCTTTGAGATTCGGCGTTAAGGTCCTCTACATCGATGTCACCGTTTCCCAGAACGAATTTGCATCTATGACCCTTGAACAGCCTGAGCATCCTGGGGGAGGTGATGTCGCCGGCATGTACGATGAGATCGATATGATGACCGGCGAAGATGCCGATCGCTTTTTCCGTCACCTCTATGTTGTTGTGCGTATCTGAAAGGATGCCGATTTTCATACGCTAACCGAGCTTCGCCCCCGCGGGGATCGAATCGTCGACCGTGATCAGGACCGGTCTGCCGTCGCCGGGTGCAGTGGCCGCCAGAAGCATCCCACGCGAGGTTCTCTTGAACAGCGTGGCCGGCTTGAGGTTGGCGACGAGCAGGATTTTTTTCCCGACGATTTGATCCGGGACGTACCATTTGGCTATTCCGGCGATAATGGTCCGCTCGTCCATGCCGGAATCCACCCTGAGCTCGAGAAGCTTTTCCGAGCCTTGTATTGCGGCCGCGCTCAGGATCTTCGCCACCCTGATGTTGACCCTGGCGAACTCGGAAATATCGATGAGCCCTTCCTCTTTTTGAGCAGACGGTTGATCTGATGCCATTGGGGCGCCTCCCGCGTTGTTTGGTTTTTCATTTAAATGGTTTTTCTTTTCGTCCATTTCCTTCTCCAGCCTGGGGAAGAGTATACCCGGATCGGATATTTTGCCCCCCTCATCCAGCAGATCGAAGCTCCCTATGGCGGAGATGCCCGGCGTGTCTGCGCGGGCCTTGAGGGCGCGCATGACCTTTTCGCTGGACCGGACGAGCACCGGCGACAGGAGCGCGAAAATAGCATACACCCCTTCGAGGAGGTTTCTCATGACGGACGAAAGAAGGGCGGACCTGTTCTCTTTGGAGAGCTGCCATGGCTTGTTCGCGTCCACATATTTGTTCAGGTGCCGGACGAACTCCCATAATTTTTCAAGAGCTACGCTTGTTTGAAAAATTTTTGCGTTTGATATGTATTCATCCTTGGCCGCGTTAAAGCGGTCTGAAAGAACGCTCCGCTCCGCCGGCTCCTGAGGTTGGAACGCCGGAACGAAGCCGTCGAAATACCTGATCGCCATGTTGCAGACCCTGTTCGTCAGGTTCCCCAGATCATTGGCCAGGTCATAATTGATCCGGTCGATTATCACCTCTTCGCTGAATTTGGCGTCATGGCCGAAGCTCATCTCCCGTAAAAAAAAATAGCGGATCTGGTCGGTGCCGTAGCGGTCCGTAAGATCCTTCGGCGTTACCACATTGCCCAGGCTCTTGGACATCTTCGCCTCCTGCATATTCCAGTAACCGTGGACGTTCAAATGCCGGTACGGCTGTATGCCTGCGGCCTTGAGCATGGTCGGCCAGAATATTCCATGCGGCTTTACGATGTCCTTGGCGATAAGGTGCTCCGTCACGGGCCAGTATTTAATGAATTTTTTTCCGTCCGGATATCCGAGTGCGCTGACATAGTTTATGAGGGCGTCGAACCAGACATAGGTGACGTAATTTTCGTCAAAGGGAAGCGTGATACCCCACAACAGCCTCGACTTGGGCCTTGATATGCACAGGTCCTCCAGCGCCTCGCTCTTCAGCAGGGCCATCACCTCGTTTTTATACCGCTCCGGCCTGATAAAGTCCGGATGCTCCTCAATATAGCCTATGAGCCAGTCCTGATATTTGCTCATTTTGAAGAAGTAATTCTTTTCTTCTATGTAGTCGAGTTTTATGCCGTGCTCGGGGCAGGTGCCGTCGACCATTTCCTTTTCGGTCAAAAAGCGCTCGCATCCAACGCAGTAGAAGCCGCCGTAACTGCCGAAGTAGATGTCTCCGTTGTCGTACACCTTTTTTAGTATCTCCAGCACCACGTCGATGTGCCGTTTTTCCGTCGTGCGGATGAAGTCGTTGAATCGGATCCCCATGTCCTCCCACGTCTTCCTGAAAATCCCGCTGATCCGGTCCGTATATTCCTGAGGGGTCGTCTGGTGGGTTTTCGCGGCCTGGTATATTTTGTCGCCGTGCTCGTCGGTTCCGGTGAGGAAATAAGCGTCATATCCCTGCAAAGCGTAAAGCCTGCTCATAAAATCGGCGAGGATGGTCGTATAGGCATGCCCGATGTGCGGTTCTGCATTGACATAGTATATGGGAGTGGTGATGTAGAAGCTCTCTTGCATGCATCCACCTTGAAAAATTATAAAATATACGCGTCCTCTTCCTGGTCGTTCGCGTTATCGATTTTGGTGGCGACATCCTTCTTGAGGATATACGAGCCGTTCTGCAGCTCGATGTCCGAGTTCTGTATTTCCAGCGTTCGGCCGCCGTGACGCATCAGTATGGTTTCCTTCAGGGTGTCGACGCCGGTGATGACGTATGTTGCGTCACCGGACTTGATCTCCGTTCCCAGTTTGGGCATGCGGTCGTTGATCTCCCTATACAGTCTGTATTCATACGCGAGACAGCACAGGAGCCGGCCGCACATGCCGGATATTTTGAGGGAATTGAGATTGAGGTTCTGCTCCTTCGCCATTTTTATGGATACGGGCTCGAATTCGTCCCTCTGATGCACGCAGCAGAGCTGCTTGCCGCAGGGGCCGTATCCGCCCACAAGCCTCGCCTCGTCCCTCACGCCGATCTGGCGCATTTCGATTCTGGTCCTGAAAACGGACGCCAGCTCGCGCACGAGCTCACGAAAATCTATTCTGTTTTCCGCGACGAAATAGAATATTATCTTGGTCTTGTCAAAAAGGCATTTTACCGAGATCAGCTTCATCTGGAGCTTTTTCGCTGCGGCCTTTTCGCTGCACTTGGCGAATGCGTTTTTTTCAATCGTCTCGATCTCCGGGAGCTGTTTCAGATCTTCCTGAGACATCATCCTGACGAGCTTTCCCTTGATCTCGGCCTCGGGAAAGTGCCGGAATCTTTTGCACTTAAACACGTGGCCGATATCGAGGCCGTGCTCTGTCTCGATGAGGCAACACGCGCCTTGCTTAACGAACAGATTGTTCGTGTTCGCGTATATTATCTGGAAGCTGTTCCGCAATTTCACCGCTGATATTTCCATTGAAGCCACCTTGTTTAAATTGTACGATCGAGTGTTGGCAGGCCGAATCCGTCATATCGATCCAGGGAGTACAGCAAACCCTTTAATGCGTTTCTGACATTTAAATTATTCGCGAGGCCTTTCTTGAGGGCAAGCAGAATTTTAATTAATTTCACCAACTTTTGTGTATGCGGGATTCTCATATCCGCCAGATAGGGATGCAGCGGCGCATTCATGACCGAAGAGGAAAGGACGTTGCGATACGCGTTGATGAGGACGGAGATGAGGACGTCCATGCTCATTTTTTTCTGGATAGCTGAGAAATCCAGGGCGAGTACTTCTCCGGAAGAAAGATGACGGGTGATTGCGCGGCAGATGTCTGCAACGTGCTCCAGAACGCCTTCCTGCGACAGGACGAGCGCGGTCTCCATCGAGCCGCCGGAGAGCTCTGCAATGAGGCCGGGATCGGCAGATACCTGTGCGCGCGCCAGGAGCAGTTTCACCTCGTCGCGGCCGAGCGGATTGAACGACAGCTGCATGCAGCGTGAAATGATGGTCGGTAAAATCGATGATTTGTTTGAAGCGATGATAATGATGTGGGCCCCCTCCTGCGGTTCCTCGATGGTTTTAAGGAGCGCGTTCTGGCCCGCAACGGAGATGGACTCGGCACCGTCGATGAGCACGCCGTATTTTCCGGACATCGATTTTTTCGAGAGGCGGTCGATGAGCCATCGAACGCTTCCCTCTTCACGACGTTCGGCGCCGCCGATCGGAATGGTCCCCTTCTCATCGGGAGAAAGCTCGATCAGGTCCGGCAGCGTTTTCCCCTCAACCCTGAGGCAGACGGGGCATTGCATGCAGGGAGGGCCCTCAGCCGGACAGAACAGGGCGGCGAGAACGCGCCGGGCGATGATTTTTTTGCCGATGCCGGGTATTCCCGTAAAAAGCATGGTGTGGGGAACGGTATTGTTCCATACGAGCATGCTCAAAATATCGAGCTGCCTCGTATGTCCGATTATGCCGGTGGTATTCATGCGGATGCAAGGGAGAATCAGTATACCAGGTCGAGGACGAGCCCGCGGATATCCTCGACCGTTTTCAGGAGATTGAAGGCCTTGTTCTGTTTGGTGATCGCGTCGGTGATCTCCAGAAGCTTGGCGTTGATCTTTTCGATGATCACGAAATCACCCCAGTTTTTCTTCTTCCGCTTCATCACTTTTTCACGGAGCCCCTCGTCCAGTATTGATTTTATGATTTTTTGCAGCATCGCCTTGTACCGTTCGAGCTCATATCCCGTCTGCTGCTCTAAGAACCTTTTTTCCTGATCCTTCAGCTTTTCAAGCAGCTCTTCAATGCTCCCCTCGAATTCCAGGCCTATGGTTTTCGAAAGGCTGGCTGAAAAGGACTTGCCCCCTCTCTTCACTGAGGCGAGCTTTCCCTTTTTAGCCACTTTATCCCTCTCATCCTTTCTCGTGCGCGCATGCGTGATCTCAATCATAGTGTTCCGTCCGTTTTTTTGTTAATGGTGCAGTTGCCCTCAAATTTCACTCCCTCCTCCATGATAAGGCTTGGCGTGATGATGTTTCCCCTGATGACTCCCGTCGACAGAAAGATGACCCGCTCGGTGGCGAAGATGTTGCCCCGTACCGATCCGCCGACCACGACCAGGCGCGCCTTGATGTCCGTGACCGCGCATCCGGTCTGGCCGATGAGCACCTTGCCGTCCGTCTCGATCGTTCCCTGGAAATTTCCGTCGATCCTCAGGAGACCGTTAATTTTGAATTCTCCCTTGAATTCAGAGCCTTCTCCGATGATGCTGTTGACGATATTATTTTCTGCTAATTTTCCGTTTCGCGCCATTGTATTCTTGCAATTTCATTTAACGCGGCCAGTGGCCGCAATGTATCGAGTCATTGTTAAGCCGGAATTTGCTTTTTCAAGTAAAATTTCACACTGGTCCGTGTGTTTTAAAATATTCAATCGTGCGGGCGATCGCCTCCTCTTCCCTATAGCACGGACGGTATCCCAGTTCGGCCCGCGCTCTTTTGCCGCTGAATGTCAGGTCCCTGCTCACCATGGTGATGCTTGTCCTGTTTATAGTGGGTTGAAAACGAAACAGGGGCCTCGTTATTTTCGATGCCCATTCGATCATCCCCGCAATTGCGTAGAGGAGGGGAGCCGGTATGTTTTTTTGCTTCGGAGGCATCGAATAGCCTATGCCTGTGATTATCGGCTCCAGGTAATCAAAGAAATTCTTCGCCTCAAAGTCGGTGATGAAATACACCTTCCCCGCGGCGATCCCATTCGGCTCAAGCAGGGATTTCGCCGCAAGCACGTGTGCATGGGCGACGTTGCCGACATACACATGCTGGAACAGCGCTTTGCCGTCGCCGATGCGGTACAATAGCCTGCCCTTTTGCGCCATTCGCAGTAGGGAGCTCACATGGTAGGGGTCTCCTTCGCCGAACATTCCGCATGGCCGGATCGCGCACGTCTTTAAAATCCCGGCCTTCCCTTTCCCTCTCGGGTCATGGGGGGAGCCGTTTGCCGCAAGGGCCGCCTTCTCGGCGATGGATTTTGTCTCCGCATACGCCATCGCGTACCTTTCCGGTAGGGGAGCGGATTCGTCGCCGTTTATGATCGGCTTGCCCGCGTACAGGACGTCCATCGTACTCGTGTACACGAGGGCCTCGACACCTTCTGCCCTCGCTGCGGCAATCACCTTGTTCGTTCCCTCTACGTTGACCTCGTGCAGGAGGGACCGCGGCTGCTGTCCCCAATCGATGATCGATGCCGCGTGAAACACAACGTCAACATTCCTGCAGGCACTCGTGAGGTCGGCAATCGAGCGGACGTCGCCCTTGATATAGCGGACCCTCTTATCGATGGCATGTATTTGCTGCTTGATGTCGAATATGCGTATCTCGGATGCCGGACCGAATCTTCCATGTCCCGACTTGAGAAGCTCCCGCACCAGGGCAGCACCCAGAAAGCCCGATCCTCCGGTTATGAGAATGACTGGTCCGGATTGCCTTCCCGCGGTTTTCTTCTTCATAGGGGACTACCTTAGTTACTAAAATAGAAAATTATTGCATTGAACCGCGGAAATTGCGGTCACGAAACCATCTCCTCGATAATTTCCCTTATCGGCTTGATTTCAGTGATGCAGGCGCTCACCTCTCCAGCGCCGAAGGGAAACAGATCCAGGTCGGCCGTTTCGATCGCCTTTATGAGATTACCGAAATCGTACAAGGTTGAAAGATCAGAACCGGGGTTGCGCATCGCGTCCCTTATTTTAGGTGTAATGATGACGCGCACCGCCATGTTGCCGATCGGCAGGAGGATTGTCCCCCCGTCACCGCATGAAACGATCGCTTCTTTCCATTTTTCATGGGCCGGAGCCTCGGCGCTGGCGAGAAAGCGGGTCCCGACCTGCACACCCCTGGCGCCGAGGGCCATGGCGGCCCGGTAACCCCGGGAATCGGCGATCCCTCCGGCAGCGACGACCGGAACGCGCACATGATCGGCGACGAGCGGCACCAGCACCATGGAAGATGATTCGGGAAGCATCGTCCGAAGTCCTCCCGCCTCCGACCCCACGACGACCAGTCCGTCGGCGCCCGCTTCCTCCGCGCGTTTGGCGTGGGCGAGCGAAAGCACGACATGAAGGCCCTTCATCCCTGCTTCGTGAATTTTACCGTACATTTTTCCCGGATTGCCGACGGACGTGGTTATGGTCCTGACGCCCCCCCTTGCAAGCTCCTCCAGGATTTTCGGATTTTCCGCATTCGTGAGCATAATGTTCGCTCCGAAGGGCTTGTCCGTCAGGGACCTGACCTCTTTGACAAGCTGCTTTGTTGTTTCCGCGTCGCTGAAGCCGAGCGCCAGCATTCCGTAAGCCCCCGCCTCGCATACTGCCGCAACAAACCTTGCGCTGTTCATCCTGCCGATCGGCCCCTGTATGATGGGGTAAGGGCAGTGAAGCATCTCAATCAATTCCGCCATGATCTGCACCTCTATGTAAGCTCGAAAAAAAATTTAGCGACTCATTGCATATGAAAAGTTTTTTGTCAAGAAGGTAACGGACCGCCGGTCCGCCCGTGTGCGGAGGTGCTCAGTACTTTTTGCTGTATCGAATGTAATTTGATGGACTATATGGATCAATAGCATTACCGGTGTCACATGAAGCCGCTTACCATTGTCATGGTTGCCGTTGCCCTTGCCATGGATGCTTTTTCGGTGTGTGTTTCCTGCGGCATGACCATCATCAAACCCCGGTACAGGCACTATTTCCGTCTCGCATTTCATTTCGGCCTGTTCCAGTTCATGATGCCGATCATCGGTTATTTCATAGGCATGCATCTGGGAAGCCTGATCGCCGGGTTCGACCACTGGGTCGCGTTTGGGTTCCTCCTCGTCATCGGCGTTAAGATGATAGGCGAATCTTCTACGAATAAGCCGTGGAAAGGTCCGGCAAGGAAAGATCCGTCCCGGGGATTTACCCTCATTTTCCTTGCAGTCGCCACAAGCATAGACGCCCTGGCGGTCGGCATTTCGATCGGAGTGCTTGCGGGGCCGATTATTCTGCCGAGCCTGATAATAGGAGTCGTCTGCGGATTATTTTCGATAATCGGACTCGCCATCGGGAATAGAATAGGTCCGCTGTTCGGAAAGTGGGCTGAGACTCTCGGCGGCATCATGCTCATCGGCATTGGGATAAAAATTCTCATGGAGCATCTTTGGTGAAGGGTTCGTTGTTGGCTTTAACCATATTTTGTAATGTCAGGTGTGAAGCCCCAGACTATTCTCCAGCTTATGATATTATTTATGATCTCTTTTCCCAACATATAGTTCATAAAAAAAGGATAGTTATCGGTTAAACATTTTTTCAACGGCTTTTTAAGATACTTCTGCACCGCATGGGCACATATCAGGGACACCGACAACTTAAGAAGCTTCCTTAAGTCTACCATATATTCATATTCATACACCGAAACCCTCACATGGATGACCCGCCAATCCCCGGGTTTGCGTCTTTCTTGATATCGAACCATTGAGCCCATGGGGAGCACATCCGGGATATCAGCCATAACCTTTTTAATGAGAAAAACGATCATCTGGGACCTGGTCATTCCTCTGGATTTTGCGGCGCGAGTGATCGCTTCCAATATATCGATCCGCATGTTAAGGGTGGTTTCCATAGAATTTTCCTTATTTTTTACAGCAAATTGTGAAAGATGTTGTTACATAAATCTAAAAGATGTACGAATGGGATTGTGAGAAATAGAAAAGTTATAATTTTTAAACTCAATTTTTTTATAACATAAAGCACTCCCTCCTTGACCGGATTAATTTATACATTTTTATTGACCGGCATCTTGATCTGTTTTCATAACTGCATCATATTGTATAACAGATGAGGAAATCCAATGGTTCGAAGGATCAATCTGGATAAACCGGTTAAAAGCCCTGAAGTCACCGAAAAGAATAGATATTTGCACATTGCCTTCATTATGAGCTTAATCACAATCGCGTACAATGTGGCCGAAGGGATCGTTTCCCTTCTTTTCGGATACAGGGACGAGACCCTGGCGTTGTTCGGATTCGGGGTTGACAGCTTCGTGGAAGTTCTGTCCGGCATCGGGATTCTACACATGGTTTGGAGAATGAAGAGAAGCCTGGAGTGCGGGCAGGACAGGTTCGAGCGCCAGGCGCTGTATATAACCGGGATCGGCTTCTTCATACTCACGGCAGGACTCGTCATCGGCTCGGTTGTGAGCGTCGTCAACAACGCGCATCCGTCGACCACGATTCCGGGCGTCATCATCTCTGCCGTATCGATCATAACCATGTGGGTGCTGTTCAGATATAAAATGAAGATCGGCAGGTCGCTCGGCTCCGATCCGATCATAGCGGACGCCAACTGCACCAAGACCTGCCTGTATCTGTCGATCATACTCCTCGTCTCGAGCGCGGCATACGAGCTGCTGCGGATCGGCTACATCGATGTCGCCGGGGGCCTGGGCATTGC
>CAZHAD010000062.1:0-20449 GCA_964529965.1 uncultured Leptospirales bacterium
CTGCTCGGTAGGTATCGGAGTAAGATATTTCATTGGTTTAAATTGTATTATTTATTACGATTTGATCACCGACGGCTATTCCGAACGTTTCCGCGATTGACTTCTGGTTCGCCGCAAGCTCCATAAATCCCGCGCTTCCCCTGATCATTCCGCATTGACCGGAGCCGATATCTCCGTAGGTGCGCGCGTATACGGCGTTAAACGAGTATTGGTCGGAAACGACCGAGCAGATCGGACCTGATATGGAGTCAATCGCGCCGTTGGGAATAGACGTGGTTGCGTTCCCGAATTTGTCGATATGGAGCACGACGCCACTGCACCCGTGCTTGTCAACCGAATATTCCGGGAAGGGACGCATCACTATGTCGCGCACTCGCGTGCCGAGCTTTTCAGGCTTTTGCCCGAGCGAGAGCCTTGCCGCAACCGGCGCAAATACGTCCCTGCCGTGGAAGGTCGCGGACGCCTCCGGATAGGAGGTCTCGTAGATGTGGTAATATCTCATGCCCTCCTGCTTCACGGCCGAGATGATGCCGTTGTCAGGAAGGACATACGCGTGCGTTTTGCTTACGGCGATGAGCCCCTTCCGGTCTGTGCCGACCCCGGGGTCGACGACGATTGCAAATATAGTCCCTGAAGGAAAATACGCAATGGATGAATGCAGGGTGAATTGTGCATCGGTTATTGAAAATGATTTCACCCCGTGTGTAACGTCCACAATGTCAGCGCGTGGATTGATGCTTTTAATTACGCCCTTGACCACGCCGACATATAGGTCGGTCAAGCCGAAATCAGTGATGAGCGCGATCATTGCCGAATGTCCTCGCCTTAATTCTTATATCCTTAATTCGATTATGATTCGTCAATCTAATTTTGGCGTATGTGCGAATGCTTGTGGTAAGACAAAAAAGAAATAGTGGGACCGCCGATGGACGCAGATTGAAATATAATCAGTGATTACTTGAGTTTGGAGATTTTATTAATTAATGCATACCCCTCCCTTGATGGGAGGCCAACGCTTTCGGCACATCCTGCGCCTGTGTTGGCATCAACCTCATCCTGAGAACGGGGTGAGGGGAGGGTGATTAGAGAATATGAACCGATTGGTGCCCGTCGCCTGAATTTCAACCCTTTTAACTGCTGTTTTGCAACTTACACTAAACTATCTGCCATGAGCTTTTTTCACCCCCACCCCAACCCTCCCCCATTTGCCAGGATGGCAATGTGGCATCTGCTTTTTATGCCGTCCTGGCTAGCAGATGCAGGCTGACATCCTGACAGCTCTAAACGCGCAACAGGAAGTTGCGAAAAGCGTCTACCATCGAGGGGGAGGGGGCGAAAACAATTTTGTCTATGACTCAATTTATGGTTTAAGCAGTCATGCATGATTCAACTCTTTTCCAAAAAGTATTGACATGGGTTTTTATGTATATTGATCATGCATATAAAAGTGTACAAGTTAGAAAGTTTAAAAGTTTGAAAGTGCGAAAATGTGAAAGTGCGGCGGTGAACCCATGAGATTATCACGCTACATCCTCCCCACGTTGAAGGAGGACCCCTCCGACGCGGTGGTGATGAGCCATCGCCTCATGATCCGCGCCGGACTCATACGCAAGGAGTCCGCCGGAATGTACATCTATCTTCCGTTGGGATGGCGCGTGCTCGCAAAGATCATCAATATCGTGCGGGAGGAGATGGACCGGGCCGGCGCCCTGGAGTTCCTCATGCCGGAGCTCACCAGCGCCGACCTGTGGAGGGAATCGGGCAGATGGAACGACATGGGCCCGGAGATGTTCCGCGTACGGGACCGGAACGGCGTTGAATACGCGCTCGCGCCGACCCATGAGGAGGCGTTCACCGGCGTCATGCGCGGCCTTATCTCCTCGTATCGCGATCTTCCAAAGAACGTGTACCAGATCAACACCAAGTTCCGGGACGAGATCAGGCCCCGCTTCGGCGTGATCCGCAGCAAGGAATTCATCATGAAGGACGCCTATTCGTTCGATATGGATGATAAGGGCCTTGAGGAGTCGTATCAGACCATGCGAAAGACGTATCGCCGTATATTCGAACGGTGCGGGCTTGAGACCATACCGGTGGAGGCGGACACGGGCGCGATGGGCGGGCGCGATTCAGAGGAATTCATGGTGCCCTCCGAGGTGGGGGAGGAGGTCCTTCTTTTGTGCGGCTCGTGCGGATACCGGGCCAACAGGGAGAGGGCGGAATATATGCGCGTGGGGAAAAAACCGGGGGAAAATCCAGAGCCCCTCTCCGAGGTTCCCACTCCGGACGTCAAGACGATAGACGACCTGACCGAATTTTTCAAACGCCCTGCCGGCGTGTTTTTAAAGAGCATCATATATGAGGCTGACGGCGCGCCTCTCATGGCGGTGGTCACCGGCGACCGGGAGATCAACGAACAGAAGCTCGCCAGGGCCGCTGGCGCGGGCAGGATCGAGCTCGGTTCCGAGGAGGTCGTGGAGCGGGTCACCGGCGCTCCGGTCGGGTTTGCGGGCCCGGTCACCAAAAAGAATTTCCGCATGCTTCATGACCTGGCGGTGATGAACGTGGTGAACGGCATAACCGGAGCGAACAAAAAGGACGTTCATTTCACCGGCGTGAACCCCGGCAGGGATTTTTTGATAAGGGAGGAGGCGGACATCTCATTCGCTGAAGAGGGGGATGCCTGTCCCAAATGCGGATCGCCCATGTCGAGCAAGAAGGGGATCGAGGTGGGGCATATCTTCAAGCTCGAGTACAAATATACCAAGGCGATGAACGTGACGGTGCTGAACGAGGAGGGCGCGGAGATCACCCCTATCATGGGCACCTACGGGATAGGAATAAACCGCACCATGGCGGCCGTGGTGGAGCAGCACAATGACGACAAGGGGATCATGTGGCCCCGCTCGGTGGCGCCTTTTGAGGTGCACCTGACCGGGCTGGGCAAAAGCGAAACGGAGATCCGGGAGACCGACGCGATCTACGAGACGCTTTTGCGGGCAGGATTCGAGGTGCTGTACGATGATCGCAAGGCGAGCCCAGGCTACAAATTCGCCGACGCAGATCTGATTGGCCTGCCGGTGCGGGTCACCGTTGGCAAGCATTATTTCCAGGATGGAGAGATTGAGGCCAAGCGGCGCGGCGAGACGAAAATACACCGCACAAAGAAGGACGGGCTCGTCGATTTGATCAACTCGCTTTTATCGGCTTCATGACATTAATTTGCAGCTCTCATCAGGCACTACTAATCATTACTCAGATCTTTCAGCCGAGTCTCTTGGTCCCATGAAAAAAATTTAAGGCGTGCCGATTAATATTGACATTTACGACCATGTTCTAAAAAATGTTCCCTGTTAAACCTGCCGTGAATTGAATGATATTTTTTGAATATATACGGAATAGGCTTGTTGCAAATGCGCAATAATGTTTGGATGTGCTCCCTGCTGCATGATACATGGGCATATTCTGATTATAAAACGTTATTTTCGCGATGAGCCTGCTAAAAAATTAAACAAATAGGGAGAAAGGAGATGAAGATAGCCGTTTGTCTTAAACAGGTTCCTGATATGGAATCAAAGTTTAAAATCGTTGAAGACAAAAAAATCGATGAATCCCAGATCGCCTTTAAAATCAATGATTTTGACAACTATGCGGTTGAGGCGGCTCTCCAGCTGAAGGAAAAGCTCGGGGGGGAGGTCATCATCGTCACCTGCGGGCCCGACCGCGCGTCAAAAGATATGCGTCAGGCATTTGCCATGGGCGCGGACTGGGGGATCCACGTCAATGATCCGGCCGTCGAATCCGGCGATAATTTCGTGGTGGCGTCCGTTTTGCAAAAGGCGATAGAGAGCATCGGGGATGTCGAGCTGGTCATGACCGGGGTACAGGCGGAGGACGACCAGGCGGCGGTCACCGGCGTCATGCTGGCCGATCTCATGGGCTGGCCGCACTGCACCAACGTGAAAAAGCTTGAAATCAACGACAAAACCCTCACCGTCAACAGGGAGCTGGAGGGCGGATTCAACGAGGTGCTTGAAATGAGTTCGCCCGCGGTGCTGACGATCCAATCAGGCATCAACGAGCCGAGGTACCCGACTCTTCCGGGCATCATGAAGGCCAAGAAGAAGCGGCTTGACGTCAAAAAGGCCACGGATCTGGGGGTTTCCGCAAAACCAAAGACTGATTTTATCAAGATGTTCTTTCCTGTTTCCGAGCACAAGGCTGAGATCATTCAGGGCGACCCCGCTACCGCAGCCGCCATGCTCATACAGAAACTCAAGACAGAAGCCAAGGTGATATAAGGAGGTGTGGACAATGGCACGGATACTCGCAATTGCTGAACATAAGAACGGGAAATTGACCGACGGCACGCTCGAGCTTTGCAAGGCGGCGAAAACGATCGCTTCCGAGCTGGGCCTGGAGCCCGCTGCCGCGGTACTGGGCAAAGACGATTCGATTGCAAAGGAAGTGGCGAAATACATTCCCCTTGTCTTTTCGGTGTCGGACGCGGCTCTCGAAAATTACACCTCGGACGGATACACCCAGGGCGTGAAGGCGGTCGTGGAATCTCAGGACGTCAAGGGCGTGCTGGTAGCCCACTCATACGACGGCGTGGACTATGCGGCCAAGGTGGCCATGGCGATCAACGCGGGGATCGTATCGAACTGCAACAAGGCCAGGGTCGACGGCGGTGCCGTGGTGTTCACGCGTAACACCTATAACGGCAAGATACAGGAAGAAAAGAAGGTCAATACGGATAAATTCGTGGCCACCTTCGAGAAAGGGGCCTATGACATGGAGCCGGCCGGAAGCCCGGGCACGGTTACCGCGGTATCGGCTAAGATCGGCGCGGTCAGGACCACGTTCAAGGGCCTGATCGAGACCATGGCCGGCGCGGTCGATATATCCCAGGCGAAGATCATCGTGTCCGGTGGGCGCGGGTGCAAGGACGCGGACAAGTATAAGGAATTTATCGTTACCCTGGCGAAGAAGCTGGGCGGCGAGTTCGGCGCATCCAGGCCCGTCGTCGACTCGGGGTGGACCGAGCCCGCACGCCAGGTCGGCCAGTCGGGCAAGACGGTGAGCCCCGATCTGTATATCGCCGCGGGCATATCCGGAGCAATCCAGCATATAGCGGGCATGAAGGGAGCGAAATGCATTGTGGCGATCAACAAGGACCCGGAAGCCCCGATTTTCAATATCGCAACATACGGGATCGTGGGAGATCTATTTGAGGTGATACCGGCGATTCTGGCGAATCTATAAGGTTTTTTTTAAGTGGCCTCCGCAGACGCCGCATGCGGCGTCTGCGGAGGCCACATATATCGGCTCATTCCTTAATAGGGAATACATTAGTTCGAAACATCACGCCCGAGAGCGCGGATATGGCATAGAGGGACGTGATATCGCTGTTCCCCCTGATCAGCTCGGTCACATACAATTCCCCCATCCCTCCGAAAAACAGATCGACGAATTCGGTGATCCTGAATTTGAAATTGAAGCCAAGGGTGAATCCAAACTGCGGGTGGTTGAGATACGGCACCAGATCGAAGTTCTTTTTATAGGAAAGAAGAGGATTATCGATCCTCACCCGGGACTCGACGATCTCGGTGTATTTTATACCGGCCAGGATGTTGAAGGAAAATATCGATGCATTGAGGGAGGTGATGAGAGACAGCGGGACGCTCAGCGACCATGCGTTGATCGACAATGTCATCGGGAGCAGGCCGGTGATCGAATTGATTGTAAACGGATCGGGCTTTTGCCTCATCTTCAGGTCAATGCTGAAGCGGTTGAACCAGAGGCCGGATTGTACCCCCAGAATGTTGTTGAACATCTTTTCTACGACGACGCCCCCGCCGTATCCGGGAGCCGGACTGTAATGCAGGTCCTCGCTCCCCTTGTTGCGCACCCATCCGCTGTAATAACCATATGAACCGGCGATCCCGAAGGACAGGTTGGGGGGCTTCTCGGACGTTTCTTGTGCGCGCGCCTGGTTGAGGAAACACGAGACTATGACGGCCGCGGATAGAAAGCTAATGTTGAGATATCTCATGATGCCAGCAGTCGTTAATTTTTTTCCTCCATTATGCACGTGCCATTGAAAACCGATCCGGATTCTATCTGGAGCTCGGGAGCCACGAGGTCCGCGCAGGTTTTGCTTTTTTTATGCAGCTCTATTTTTTTTGCTGCTTTTATCTTTCCCATGAACACGCCGCTGTTGCTGACCTCGCTCGCCCTGACGTCCGCGCTGACCTTTGCCTCGCGTCCTATGATGAACTGGCCCTCGGTTTCGATTTTTCCCTCGAACGAACCCTTGATTTTAAGGGAATTTTTGAATTTCATGCTCCCCTTGAATGAAATATCATCCGCGATCACCGTATCGATTTTGTTTTCGTCCTCTATGATCTCTTTTGGTTCAGCCATTATCTGCTCCACACGTGTTTTGTCTCGGCATCAATCATCCGCGAATGAGAATGACCGTCCGATTTGAGAAAGAAAGGCATACCTGTTGCAAAATGTCAATCAAAAGTGTGTATGTGAAAATAATCTTGATTTATTCGGAATAGAGTATGTTTGATGCCCTTATGGAAGAGATACTTGCAAAAGCGGAGGAGCTCGGCAGACTCATCAAAAATACTGGAATTTACAGGAATTTTCAGCGCTCGTACGGCATGCTTCAGAAAGATCCGGATGCCACGGCTCTTTTTAAAGAGTATCTGCGCGTATCGGGCATGATGAAGGAACGGCAGGACCTTGGTGACACGATTGAAAAGTATGAAGTGGAGCAATATAAAAATTTGATGGACATGATCACTGCCGACGATCTGATCATGGATTACCTGAACGCCCAACAGGAGTACCTTGATCTTCTCGTCGAAATACAGAATCAGATCGGAGAATCGGGAAAAGACATTATATCGCCTTGACGACCTTGCCTGATCGTATGCACCTGGTGCATACGTACCTTCTCACCGGCCGCTTATTTTCAAGGACCTTGATCCTCTTCACATTTGGTTGCCATATTTTTTTTGTCTTTTTATTGGAGTGGCTTACATTGTTTCCTATCTGAATAGCCTTGCCACAAATTTCGCATTTTGCCATGGATTATTCCTGTTTTTTTTGTCCGCGCGCCGATATGGAGCGGGTATGTTTTTCATACGTAACTGGTTTGACACTATTATTTTATGTCTTTTTTTTTCAAGTATTATTTGCTTCGCCCGGGTTTCAATCTATGGATTATATATCGGGAAATTTTTCACGTAGATTCCCGTCGGGCTGTAACCAATTCAGAAGGTTTAATAATGAACCGCCGATGAATGCGGATGAATACAGATGAGTTATGTATGAACAGATCACAGTGCCCATCTGCGTTTATCGGCGGTTACCGTTACTTTTTCATGATTAAACACTGATTGTGAGCACTTCTGCATTGCCCTAAGAATGATGACGCCCAATGCCGCCAACTCACTTGTTCTAATTTTCTTGACAAGCGGCCGCTTTTTTTTACCATACCCTATTATTGTTTGCAACCTGTTTCCGCAGTTCCATGAAGATTACAAAAAACACCAGGGCGCTGGACGCCATCCGGATGTCAAAAAAGATCATAAAGGTCTTCGAAGACTTCGGGCTCTATTGCCCCACGTGCAAGGGCGTGGGGGAGGAAACCATAGAGAAAATTGCCGTCAACAACGGGCTGGAGTTGAAAAAGCTCCTCAAAGAGCTGAACTCCGCCTTCGAATGAAATGGGACATATCAGAATCATCGCCGGGGAACTAAGGGGGAGGGTGATACCCTTTTCGAACAAGGAATTCGGCGATGCGGATATCACCTCACAGAAGGTCAAGGGAGCGCTCTTTTCCATGATCGGCGAATGGCTGTATGGAATGGGGTTCCTCGATCTGTATGCAGGATCGGGCCAGGTCGGGCTTGAAGCGCTGAGCAGGGGAGCCGACCCGGTCGTGATGAACGAGCCTGATCCGAAACGGTTTCAGTTCATAAAATCATACGTCAACGGGCTTTACTTTGCAAACCGGACCGTCCTGCTTAACCTCGATGGCATGAACGCACTGGACCACCTTAAGAGCAACGGAATGATGATTCGATACATATTCCTCGATCCGCCCTATGACAGGACAAGGGGCGGCGCCTTTCAATACAACGGCATCATCGAAAGGATAGCGGGCACGGGCGTTCTTCTTAAAGATGGAAAAATCGTGGTACAGCACTATAGCGCCAATGTACTCGATCGGGAGATTGGACCCTATTTTCTGCAAAGCACGAAGAAATACGGAACAACCTCGCTGTCCGTGTACCGGTGATTTTCCCGATCGGGGCCAATTATAATTGTTGACGTGTATCGGCCGCGTGCCTTTTATGCGATAGTCTATATAGAAAAAAACCGTGAAAAGAGGAACGGGTTAACCTTAATGGAGAGTACGGAGAGAAGCAAGCCTTCCAATTTCATCAAGGAGATCATCGAAGAGGACCTCAGGGCCGGCAGGAACAACGGCAGGGTCGCGACCCGGTTTCCGCCTGAGCCGAACGGCTATCTCCATATCGGCCACGCGAAATCGATTTGTCTCAACTTCGGGATCGCGGCGGAATACGGGGGTACCTGCAACCTGCGTATGGACGACACCAACCCGGAAAAGGAGAGCCTCGAATACATCGAGTCCATCATCGAGGACGTGAAGTGGCTCGGGTTCGACTGGGGAGCCAGGCTCTTCTACGCCTCGGATTATTTTGAGCAGCTCTACCAATGGGCCCAACTTCTTATCAGAAAGGGGCTTGCCTATGTCTGCGACATGTCGCCCGACGAGGTGGCCGCCACGCGCGGCACCCCGACCGTTCCGGGAAAGGAGAGCCCCGGACGGAGGCGGAGCGTGGATGAAAATCTGGACCTGTTCGGCCGGATGCGCACGGGAGAGTTCCCTGACGGCTCACGCACCTTGCGCGCCCGCATAGACATGGCCTCGCCCAACATGCAGATGCGCGACCCGGTCCTCTACCGGATCAAGCGCGCCGAGCACCATCGCACCGGAAGCGCCTGGTGCATCTATCCGATGTACGATTTCGCCCATGGCCAATCCGATTACATCGAGGGGATCACGCATTCCATCTGCACCCTCGAGTTCGAAGTGCACCGTCCCTTGTACGACTGGTTCCTGGACCAGATAGCCGAGCCCGGCAGGCCGAGGCCCCGCCAGATCGAGTTCGCGCGTCTCAGCTTGAGCTCAACGGTGATGAGCAAGCGGCGGCTTCTCGAGCTCGTCGAAACGGGGTTCGTCGCAGGCTGGGACGACCCCAGAATGCCGACAATATCCGGCCTGCGGCGCAGGGGCTATACGCCCGAGTCGATCCGGGATTTTGCGGATCGGATAGGCGTGGCCAAGGCCGATAACGTGGTGGATGCGGCGCTCCTCGATCACTGCCTCAGGGAGGACCTGAACAAAAGGGCGCCGCGCGTGATGGCGGTGCTCAATCCCCTCAGGGTGGTGATCGAGAATTTCCCCGAAGGCGGGACCGAGGAGCTCGAGGCGGTCAATAATCCGGAAGACGAGTCCATGGGGAAGCGAACCCTTCATTTCACCCGCACGATCTACATCGAGCGGGACGACTTCCGCGAGGACCCGCCGTCCAAATTTTACCGGCTTTCGCCCGGCAGGGAGGTGCGCCTCAAGTTCGCATATTACATACGGTGCACTGACGTGGTCAGAGACGCTTCCGGGGCTGTCACCGAGGTGAGGTGCACCTATGACCCGGAAACGAGGGGCGGATGGTCCAAAGACGGGCGAAAGGTGAAGGGAACGATCCACTGGGTCTCGGCCGAGCACGCGGTCCGGGCCGAGGTGAGGCTGTACGAGCGCCTCTTTACGGTGCCTGAGCCCGAAAGCTCGAAAAATGAAGCGGACTACAAGGAGTATCTGAACCGGGACTCGCTGAAGGTGCTGGATGCATGCATGCTTGAAGAATCGCTCGCCGACGCTATCCCCGGCTCGCGGTACCAGTTCGAAAGGACCGGCTATTTTTGCGTGGACGCCGTTGAATCGCGGCCCGGCAGGCTCGTATTCAACAGGACCGTCACCCTGAAGGACTCCTGGGCGAAGATCGAGAAGGGGCAGTCGCGTGAAGATTGATCGTTCGATCACTGCCCCAGGTATTCGACGCTCAAGTTTCTGATTGATGATATGGCGCGCAAATAAGGGAGGGGGGCCTCTGTTTTGAGATTGTGATATGCAAACGCTATGTAGCGGTTGGGGCGGTCTGCCCCGTGCAGGGCTGCGTCGACAATGCGCCATTCTCCCCGGTAGTACGCCTCCGCCCACATGTGAAACACGAACACGTTTTTTCTCCCCTGAAATGCATCAGACAGGTACATCCCCACTACCGCGCGTGCCGGTATCCTGAGCTTGCGCAGTATCGCGATCGCAAGTACGGCGTGCTCGGTGCAGTCTCCCTGCCTGTTTCTATAGATCTGTGACGCGGGCGCAAGCGGTATGCCTGTAGTTTTGTCGCTGATGCGGCCGTACACGAATTTCTCTACGGATTTAAGGAGATCCGCGGATCCCCTCAGACTCGCCGCACTATCAGTTATCTCCGGGGAATCGAGGTTTAAAAACCTCGTGTTTTCCAGGTACCTTCCGGTCTCCACGATTCCCGTACCTGGTCCGCCGCTTACGCCCGTCACTATCTCGACTGATTCTTTTCTTCCCCTCGCTTCCCGGCTCACGATTTTTTGAAATTCGGTTTCAGGCAGCGTAAAATCCGCGTCCGCGGAGGCAATCCTGAAGTGCGATGTCTTTTCGCTTAATATCCGTTCCGTGAAGTTTTTAACCTCGACGTAATAGTTGAAGGGATCCGGGGTGAAACCCGGGAGGGTGAAAATTATTGCCAATAGACTTGTTGCGAAACCAACTCTCATCGCGAGCGCGGCGAAGGCCGCTCTTGCACATCCGGGCATACTGTTATTCAAGTATCAGCTCCAGCCTGTTGTTCAGCATCACGATCACGGTTTTTTGCGTGACGCCCTCGTCGTCGATGTAGGCATCGATATTTTTCAGGTTCTCGATCGAATATCCCAGGTGCAGCAGGCTCATCGTTTTTCCTCCGACCTTGACCTTTTCACTGCCGATGACCTTGACCAGAATGAGAACCGGGGCCTCTATGTCCACGGAGGGCTCGTACACGTATCCCTTGATGACCGTTCCCGGCTTGAACCCGGCGTCTATAAGCCTCTGCATGAAGTAGTTTCCCTCCAACACGAACGGCTTGTCCGTGGTGATTGTCGTTTTGGAATCCCCGGTATCAAGCTTCACCGTGTTGCCTTCGAACGTGGCCGTGGTTTTGATTTCATTGACCTTTCCATGCTGAGTCGTTTTACTGTAGGTTTCGAGCCTGACCGGTCTGAAATCCAGGGTCTCGGTCACGACCTGGCGCATCGAATTCCTGACATACCCTGCATCCATCTCCATATCCATGGTGGATATGTAGTTTTTTCCGTCAATCTTGTTCGACACCACCGCCCTGCCGATGGCAGCCCCGTTTACCAGGAGCCTGTACCTCCATGTGCCGGTCGGTATGGCGGACGGCGCGGTGCGGCATGAACCGAGTGAAAGGATTAAGATGATTAAACTCAGAATCGATTTTTTCAAGGCATACCCCATTATCGTATCTATATCGTTACTGTTTGTCAAATTAAGCAACATCTCATAATCTCACCTGGATCAAATTCCCTGCAGCTCTGCTGTGGGAACGTTCGTATAAATCAGCCCCCCCCCTCCCCCATCGAGGGGGAGGGGGCTTAAATCAATTTTTATTAATTCTGCAATAATTTACATTTGCGATCCTTACGCCTCTGCGAAGGCGCCAATGTAATCAGCCTCGATGGAAAAATCCTCGAATGAACTTTCTTGGGACCTGTTATATTCATGCACCATACCGCTCATGGCAATATTCGATCCTCTTTTTGCACCGGGAAAAGCCGATGAGCGGGAGGGCCTGGTCGATCTCCGGGCCTTTCAGCCTGCCCGTGAGCATGGCCCTGAGGGGCATGAAAAGGCTCCTTCCCTTGAGGGAGGTTTTCTCCTTTAGCTGGGCGGGCAGCTCCGACAAAAAGCTCCCCTCATTAATTTCGCCCTGTATCAGATCGTACGTCGCCGTGACGACTTTTATCCCTTCGTCTGATCGCAGCATTGAGTCGGCCTCCTCGTCAGGAATGTACACCTCATCGAGAAAGATGCCGATAAGCCCGCCGATGTCGGAGAGGAGACCGCAGTATCTTCTCAGAACGGAGACGATGTTTTCCAGATGTTTACGATCAACGGGTGCAAGGTCATATCCCGCCTTTTCGATGTGAGGGATAAACCGTTCGGTGATTTTATCAAGCGCGTAGTTTCGTATGTATTCTCCATTCATCCATTGGAGCTTCTGGAAGTCGAATACCGGTGAGCTTTTTGAGAGTTTTGAAAGCTCGATCTGACCAATGATACTCCCGCAGTCCAGGATCTCCTCTCCGCCCCCCGCCGCCCAGCCAAGCATCGCCAGGTAATTGAACAGGGCCTCCGGCAGGTATCCCTGGCTCCTGTAGGTTTCCACAGAGGTGATACCGTGGCGCTTTGACAGCTTGGAGCGGTCCGGGCCGAGGATCAGAGTGTGGTGCGCGTATTCCGGCTCCGGCAGTCCGAGGCTGCGCGCGATGAGTATCTGCTTCGGCGTGTTCGAAAGGTGGTCGTCGCCGCGGATCACGTGGCTTATCCCCATGAGCGCGTCGTCGATGATGACGATGTAGTTGAACACCGGCATCCCGTCCGATCTGACTATGATGAAGTCGCCTCCGATGTTGCTCGTGTTGAACTCGACATCGCCCTTGATCAGGTCCCTCACGATCAGGGTCTGGTTGTCCGGGATCATGAACCTGACGGTGGGACTTCTCCCCTCGCGCTCGAACTCGTTTTTTTGCCCTTCCGTGAGAAAACGGCACCTGCCGTTGTATTCATAGGCTTCAGGCCCGTCACCGGAGCCCTTCTTCATCTGCTCCAGCTCCTCCCTGGTGCAGTAGCAGTGGTAGGCCTTGTTCTCGCCCAGGAGACGGTCGGTGTATGAACGATAGATATCAAGCCTCTCCGACTGCCGGTAAGGCCCGGACCCGCCGCCCCTGTCAGGTCCCTCGTCCCATTCGATACCGAGCCACGCCAGGTCACGTATGATGGAGCGCTCGGACTCCGCGCTGCTCCGCTCCCTGTCCGTGTCCTCGATCCTGAGGATCATGGCTGCGTTGTTTTTTTTTGCGATGAGATAATTGATGACGGCGGTCCTTGCATTGCCCACGTGGAGAAATCCTGTGGGGCTCGGAGCAAATCTGACTCTCATGTAAAAAAATCCTTTAATAGTCGTACAGATTGGTGGACATTTTCCCGGTGACGATTTCTTTCATGTCGCGCTCGATACGGTTGACCAGCTTCTGGATCTTGTCCACGGTATCTTCGTCGAAGAGGACCTTGTCGCATCTCGTGCATTTGTAGGCGGGTATATCGTCGATGATCAGGGAAAAATACTTCCTGCTCACCCTGTATGAGCTTTTCCCGTCGAGGAGGGCGCCTCCGCAATCGCAATCCATGTAAAGCTCCTGTGAATATGTGCATACATCACAGCGCATTATGAATGTAATTGTCAAGAATTTCTTGACAAAATTGTCTTTACCCGCATCTTTCAATCGAGTTTCCGGCCCCCCTAAATCCCCCGGAGGGGGACTTGGAAAGCACGCAGTATTATAAATGAATACGTCTGAGAGTGACGTGCAAAAGATCAGAGAATATGGATATCAATATAGTCAAGGCCGCTGAAGTACTGCAGAGCGCCACATATGCGATCGCGTTGACCGGCGCCGGGATTTCCACTGAAAGCGGCATTCCTGATTTCAGGAGCAAGGGCGGGCTGTGGGAAAAATACGACCCGTCCGAATATGCAACCATCCAGGCGTTCACCTCGGATCCCGAGAAGGTGTGGCGGATGCTCTTCGACATGTCGGATATCACCCATAACGCGCGGCCGAACCCCGGGCATGAGGCCCTGGCGGAGCTGGAGAGGGTCGGCGTACTCAAACACATCATCACCCAGAACATCGACAACCTTCATCAGGAGGCGGGCAGCAGGAACGTGATCGAATATCACGGCAACGCCTCCCGTCTCGAGTGTCTGAATTGCGGTGCGAAATATCCGAGGAAGCAATTCGCCGCCGCCATCATCGGCGAGAGAGTGGTGCCGCGCTGCACGAAATGCGGCTCGATACTCAAGCCGTCGGTCATCTTCTTCGGCGAGATGATCCCTCAGGGGGCCCTGTTCCGTTCGCAGGAGGCGGCGCACCAGGCTGACGCGGTCCTGGTGGTCGGCACCTCCGCGGTCGTGTATCCCGCGGCGGGGATACCCCTCATCGCCAAGCAGCACAACGCGGTCATCATCGAGTTCAACACCGAGAACACCGGCCTCACCGAATATGCTACGGATATCTTCATCCTCGGCATGGCGGGTACGACCCTCCCCGAGCTGGTGGAGCAGATGCGGATTCCGTAAGGCCCGCCATTGAAACGGATAAAAATATTACCTGACTCTGTCCAAAAGAAGATCGCGGCGGGGGAGGTGGTGGAGGCCCCCTTTTCCGTGGTCAAGGAGCTGATCGAAAATTCGATCGATGCGGGAGCCACCCGAATCGACGTCCAGGTCGAGGAGGGGGGCCTCAGGAGGATCGTCGTCCGGGACGACGGAAGCGGCATCCATCCCGATGACATGGAATTGGCCGTTGCCGAACACGCGACCAGCAAGATCAGCGAAATCCGCGACATAGAGCGCATCGGGTCGTACGGATTCAGGGGGGAGGCCCTGTCGAGCATATCTGCGGTGTCCCGGCTCACCATACTCTCGAGAAGGGCCGAGGACGACATCGGATCGCGCCTTTCCGGCGAGGGTAACGGCTTCCAGATCGCCGGGTACGCGGGGGAGGCGGGCACGACCGTGATCGTTGAAAATCTGTTTTACAATATTCCCGCCAGAAAAAAATTCCTCAAATCGGCGCGCACGGAGCTCCGCGCGGTCAGGGAAACGCTGCTCAGGAGCGCCATTCCCCATCCGGGCATAGCCTTCAGCCTTGCAGCGGATGACGGCCGCCCGATAGTCCTGGGAAAATCCGAAGGCATAGGCCAGAGGCTGGCGCAGATTTACGGCGCGGGCGTCGTGGACGACCTCTGTTTCGTCAGGTTACAGGACCTCAAGGTGGAGGTTAGCGGATTCTTGTCCAGGCCTCATTTCCTGAAGTCCTCGCGTTCGATGCAGATTCTCTACGTGAACGGGAGGCCGGTGGAATACAGGCGCCTCGGCTTTCTTCTCGGAAAGGCGTATGAGGCGGTGGCCGTAAAAGGGGAATACCCGGCCGGCATCGTCTTCATCGATCTGGACCCGGCGCTCGTGGATGTCAATATACATCCGGCGAAGAGGGAGGTGAAGCTTTTTGACCTTCGCTACATCGACCGGCTCGTCATAAGCCTTGGGGAAAAGGCCTTAAACCGGGATCATGAGATAAGGGAGGGGCTTTTTGTTCCTCTTGAGAAAGAGGACCGGATTAAGCGCGAAGCCGGAGGGGCATCTCCTCCACGCGCCGGGTCTTTTCCCTCCCCTGAGTACAGAAACAACCGTGACCATGAATCCCCGGCTCACGGACAAGACATGCCTCCGCCCCCGCTGGTGAGGGACCTTGCCGACCTGTATCATGACATCGAAAAAAACAGGAGGGGATCCATTTTCGGGGTGGCCTTCGGGGCGTACGTCCTTCTTGAAAGGGACGATTCTATTTTTATTATAGATTTTCACGCGGCTCACGAGCGGATCATCTATGATTCCCTGGTCCGGAAGAAGGAGGAGTCGATGAGCCAGGCGCTCGTGTTTCCGCTGGTGCTCGAGCTTTCCATTCAGGATCATGCGCTGGTTGTCGAAAATATTGAAAAATTTTCTGAAATAGGATTTGACATCGATGATTTTTCTGATACGTCGATAAAAATAAGCGCCGTACCCGGCGCGGTCCGTGAGGCGGATATATCCGGCATCTTCAGCGACTTCTTCGCATCGCTCGGCGACGGGCGCGGTCCCGGCGGCATCACTGACAAGATCGCGGCAGCGGCGGCGTGCCATGCCGCAAAGCGCGCGGGAGACCGGCTGTCTGACGGGGACATCGAAGCGATCATCGGCGCCATCTTCAGGGATGACGTCGTAAGGCGCTGCCCGCACGGGAGGCCCTTCGTGTACCGGATCGACAGGCAGGATATTGAAAGGATGTTCAAACGCTCATGAAGAAAATAATCCTCGGCGTCACCTCGTCCATCGCGGCCTACAAGGCGTGCGATCTATCCAGGCTTTTCGTAAAGGAGGGCTATGATGTCCATGCGGTGCTCACCGAGCATGCGCGGCATCTGGTCCCCCCCCTCGCCCTCGAGGTCCTGACCGGAAACCCGGTCTATATCTCCCAGTATTCCGAAGAGCGGAGGGAGATGAGCCACATCGAACTCAAGACCGACGCCTCACTTCTGCTGGTTATGCCGGCGACTGCGAACATCATCGGCAAGTTCGCCCATGGGATCGCCGACGACCTTCTTTCCACCACCTTCCTCTCGGTCACGTGTCCGGTGCTCATCGCGCCGGCGATGAACCCTCACATGTATAATCATCCCGCGGTGCAGGACAACATGGCCAGGCTCAAGTCATGGGGCGTGAAGTTCATAGATCCCGTGTTCGGCGAGGTCGTGTGCGGAGACGAGGGGGCGGGCAAGCTCGCCGACGTAAACGTGATATTCCGGGCTGCCGTCGATGCGGTTGCGTGAGCGGAAGGTCGTCGTCACCGGTGGACCGACGCGCGAGTGGCTCGATCCGGTCCGTTTCATATCGAATCCTTCAAGCGGTAAGATGGGCGTAGCGCTGGCGGATGAAAGCCTCAGGCGTGCGAGAGAGACGGTTTTCATTCACGGGCCGATCGATGCCTCCCTGGTATCAAACAAGAAGTACCGGGTCGTGCCGGTTGAAACCACGGAGGACATGCTCAAAGCCGTAAAGAGTGAGATTGAGGAAGGCGCGGTGGTCGTCATGGCGGCGGCTCCTGCTGATTTTACTCCGGCTGAAAAATCGGCGCAAAAGATCAAAAAAACAGGGATGCGAATCTCTATCGAGTTTGCAAGGACCCCTGATATTTTAAAAGAGCTGTCAGGGATGCGTCACGACGGGCTGATTCGTAATCTCTTTACCGTGGGCTTTGCTGCGGAGACGGACAACCTTGATTCGTACGCACTCGGGAAGCTCGCGGACAAGAACCTTGACATGATCTGCCTTAATGACGTATCCCGGAGGGGCGCAGGCTTCGGCGCCGATACGAATATAATCACCATCTTCATGAAGGACGGCTCACGGCTCGAGCTTCCGATGATGTCCAAACGGGACGCAGCCGCCCGTATATTCGATGAGATCGAGAATCGCCTGCCCAGGTATTTGGCCTGATTCTGGCGAGGAGGCGCATATGTACCGGAGAAAACCCGCTGTCGCAGGTTCCTTTTATCCCTCTAATCCCGAGAAGCTCGGATCAATGATCGACTCATATCTCCTGGAGGCCGGGCCCGCTTCGGTTAAGGGCCGTATCGTGGGCCTCATATCGCCCCACGCGGGTTACATTTATTCAGGCCCGGTGGCGGCGTTCTCCTACGCGCAGCTTATCGGATCCGGGGTGAGCCTGGCTGTCGTGCTGGCGCCCTCGCACCGGGCCCGGTTCAACGGCGCCTCGGTATTGACCGACGGGATATATGAAACCCCTTTCGGCGACGTCACCATCGACGATAGAATCGGCTCCATTCTGAAGCAAACCCCTTATTTCGGCTCGGTCAGGGAGGCGCATGAAATAGAGCATTCCCTTGAGGTGCAGGTGCCGTTTCTCCAGAGAGTGGTAAAGGGGATTTCGATCGTCCCCGTCATCGTCGGTTCGGTCGATATAGACATGTGCCGCAAGGTTGCGGAGGGCATTCATGACGCCCTTTCCGGTGAAAAGAGAAGATTCGTGGTGGTGGTCTCAACCGATCTGTCGCACTATTACCCGTACAGCGCCGCGCAGACGATGGACGGCAGGTTTATCGAGGCGCTGAAGAGCTTTGACGAGCATGAACTGAAACGCGTGCTCGACAGCGGCAGCGCTGAGGCGTGCGGCGAGGGGCCCGTTCTGACCGGAATGATCCTTTGTCGGCAGTTGGGGGCCACGAGGGTCGAAATACTCAAATACGCCAATTCCGGAGATACCGCGGGGAGCAGGGACCAGGTGGTGGGTTATCTGTCGGCCGCCATGGTGCAGTAGGCCTCAATTTTCAAGTTCTGAAACCTGCAGGTATTGACGTATTTTGTCCCGTATCGATTCAGGGAGCTTGATGCCGATTGATTTTAGCCTTGATTCGTACTTGTCGAAAGAGCGCATGTGCTGCGAGGTGGTGGCGAATATTTTGAAGTAGGACCTTATGCTTCCCTCCAGCTCACGGCGGAATTCGATGTGCTCGTTCAGAATGTCCTCAATCGGGGCGATGACCTTGTAGTTGATCGGCCGGCAGATGGAGCGGTACGCGACAAAGCGCTGCGTGACCTCGCACTCGTAGTTCCGGGTTATGATGCTCTGCTCCACCACGTTGAGGTCGATGCAGTCGATGATTTCGATCTTGTACTTCCCGCCGATTATCTCCTCGATCTTGGACTTGGCGAGCGAATAGTATCCGCACTGCGCGTACATGTCCCTGCAGTTTTCACCGCACCGGAGATAGAGCACCACGTCGATATCGGAGCTCGATTGGGATATCCCCATGTTCACCGAGCCGACCACGTCCATGGCGATGTCCCCGAACTCGTTTTTTAAGAGATCGATCGCCTTCTCAAGCTCGTCGAGCCTGGCTTCGGACTCGAGCGTGCGATACATGCGGAAGAAATTCTTGATTTCCTTGAAGAGCTCGATCTCCGGGATATGCGAGTACTTCTCCACCTTCATGTCGTAATTTTCGCCGATGCGCCTCGCCTTGAAGCGCTCCTCATCGATGATTTCCTCTGCCCATTTGCCGTTCTTGCGGCTATAATCCGCGATGTCATAAATCCGGTCGTCCACGAATTTTTTGAGGGAGACCCTCGCCACATCGGCGGAATCGAGCTCAATCTGGTAAAAAAAGCCGCCCTCGGATACCTCGCCCTGTATGGTGGTCACCTCTCCGAAATTCGAGGGATTCAGGTATATGCATCCCTCGACCGCCTTGAAGCCCCAGTCATTATGTATATGTCCGGTAAGGCACAGTTTGACCGGATTGTTCTCGCAGAAGCTCCTCAGCGCAGGGGAGCCGGACGGTCCTATGTGTGAGATGCGGTCGTGGATCCCATGCGCAGGCTGATGGGCGACGATTATGTCCGGCTTGACCGCCTTGAAAAAGGTGTACATCTCGTTATTGTAGTCGTTGATGCCGATGCCCACGTTGTATTTCACCACGTAGCGCTCCGGAATTCCCGCTGTCCACACCTCGGCCCCGCCGTAACCCGCGATCTTGAGCCCTCCTATGTTGTGCCAATGCATGTGAAGGTCCCTCTCGTGAAGAGAGGTGTACTTAAGGTCCATATCATAGTTCCCAGGGACGGTGAATATCTGGGCCGAGGTCTTGAAGGAGATTAAGTTTTCCAGCACCTTGTATTTTTGCTGCATGACCCTCCGCGCCCTGATGGTGAGCTGCTGGTAATCAGTCCCCTTGTCGACGATCTCGTCGGGCACGTTGGGAAAATCGAGAAGATTGTCGACGAAATCCTCCAGGATCATGTCCTCCTTGCTCATTTTTTTTCTCAGGTTCTTTAAGAAGGTCTGCAGTTCGTGGTAATTGATCGCCGTGTTTATGCTGTAAAAGGGGATATCGATGAGGTCCCCGCCGATAATATACACGTCCGCCATCGTTTCATAGATCAGGGATGCGGTCTGGTTGAACGACCCGTGGATGTCGGTCAGAAATATAAGCTTCATGGCGGCGTTCGATTGCTCAATCAGTTGTTTTATGATAATGATAACAATTACGGAGCAAAGTTTCAACCATTATGTGAAAATTTAGCCGGATATTTAAAACGGCGTCATGATGAGTGCACATCTTGACCCTTTGAATCCTCTGGAGTGGGACTTGGGAAGTCATAACTTAGTATAAAGAAATCCCGGAGAAAATTTCTAATATTTATAAATGCCACGATTATTGCGAACTCTGGTCTGTCTCGTTGTCGGGCTGAGTAAACGACTATACTTATGTTTCATATAGCAAAAGACAGGCCGATATTTTGCTCTGACCCTGAACTCCGATTTTGGCTCGATCTATCTCAAAAATACACCGCAAGTCTTTTAAGATATGCCTCTTCGTAGAATAAAAATCTT
>CAZHAD010000063.1:0-15886 GCA_964529965.1 uncultured Leptospirales bacterium
GTTCCTCCCGATATTGAGCGTTTAATCTATATACGTTTGGAGGTGGAGGAATGTTAAAGAAATATGGGGTCAGAGCCCTAATTTTTCATGCCTTGAATATAGGGTCAGAGCCCCCCAGTAGGAAGGCCGGCGGGCGGAGAAGGGGCCAGTTTTCAGCTTGACAAATACCCATAATGAAAAAAATCTTCTTCTTTTAACCGATTCATCGGGTTTTTCATGACATCAAGCGAAGCAATGTTTAACAACAGATCCTACTGCGGCGAACTTACGGCCGGCGACATCGGCAGAGTCGTAAACCTTGCCGGATGGGCTGAAGCGGTCCGCAATCTCGGCGGCATCATATTCATCAAGCTGCGCGATGTGTCAGGCACCATTCAGATCGTGGTCGATTCATCGGCGTCTCCCGGGCCCGCCGCCGCAGCGGAACAGGCGCGCAGCGAATACGTGCTTAAAATCACCGGGAGCGTGCGGATGAGGGACGAAAAGAACATCAACCCCACCCTTCCGACCGGCTCCATAGAGGTGTACGCGGACTCAATCGAGATATTGAACTCCTCCGAGGTCCCCCCGATTCCGGTCGAGGCGAAGGATCAGGTCGGCGAGGACGCGCGGCTCAGGTACCGGTTTCTCGACCTGCGCAGGGAGGAGATGAGGGACGCGATCATCAAACGCCACCGCGCGATGCAGGCCGCACGGCGCTTTCTGGACTCCAACCGCTTCCTGGAAATAGAAACCCCGGTGCTGAACAAATCGACCCCTGAGGGGGCCCGCGACTTCCTGGTTCCGAGCAGGCTGTACAAGGGTGAATTCTACGCCCTTCCGCAATCGCCCCAGCTTTTCAAGCAGATCCTGATGATATCAGGGTTCGACCGCTACTTCCAGATCGTCAAGTGCTTCAGGGACGAGGACCTCAGAAACGACCGCCAGCCCGAATTCACCCAGATCGACATGGAGCTCTCCTTCACGGACGAGGATACGATCATGGATAACGTCGAGCGGCTCATGAGAGAAATGGTCAGGGAGGTGGCGGACAGGGACATACCGGTCCCGTTTACGCGCATCTCCTACAGCGAGGCCATGGACAGGTACGGCACCGATGCTCCTGATACCAGGTTCGGGCTTGAGATCGCCGACTGTAGCGTCATATTCAGCGGATCCGGGTTCAAGGTATTCGCCGACGCCCTGTCGAAGGGGGGAACGGTCAGGGGGATCGCGGTCCGGGACGATGGAAGGATCTCGCGGAAGATGACGGACCGGTATGCGGAAGAGGCCGGCGTGCACGGCGCCGGAGGGCTGTCCCTGCTCAGATATGAAAACGGCCGGGTAAGCGGGGGGATGTCGAAGTACGTCACTCCGGAAGAGCTTTCCCGCCTCGGCGCGCGCTTCAATCCCGAAGGCCCGTGTCTCATGCTCTTTGCCGCGGGCCGGAAAAGCACGGTCTGCGCCGCACTCGCCGGTCTGAGATCGTCGATCGCACGGGACCTCGGGCTCATCGACGAAAACAGGCTCGACCTGCTCTGGATCACCGATTTCCCCCTGTTCGAATACAGCGAGGCCGACGGGCGGTTCTATTCGCGCCACCATCCCTTTACCGCGCCGAGGCCGGAATGTGCGTCAATGCTCGGGTCGCTTGAGCCTGCGCACGCGGACGAGGTCATCGGCCGGGCCTACGACCTCGTGCTGAACGGCGTCGAGATCGGGGGCGGGTCCATAAGAATAAGCGACCCCGTGCTCCAGAAGAGCGTGTTCAAGCTCCTGGGGATATCCGACGAAGAGGCGTCCATGAAGTTCTCCTTTCTCCTGGACGCGCTCAAATACGGGGCTCCGCCCCACGGGGGGATCGCGCTCGGCCTTGACCGGATACTGATGATGCTCTTGAGGAAAAAATCGATACGCGACGTCATCGCCTTCCCCAAAACCGCAAGGGGTCAGTGCCTGATGAGCGGCACCCCGTCACCGGTCTCCTCAGACCAGCTGCGCGAACTACACCTCAAGATAACCGGCGAATAACATGGTGGAAAACACGTTCCAGCTCGACGACATCTCCCTGTTCAGGCGGATCTGCGGGTTCAAGGACAAAAATATAAAAACGATCGAGTCTCTCGCGGGCGTGGAGATCATACCGCGCGGTAACACCCTGATCGTCAGGGCGGCAAAGGAAAAAAACGATCAGACCATGCGGCTCCTTCACGTCTTGAGCGACTTTCTCTACGCCTACGGCGAGTCATATGAATTCGACAATTTCGATCTGAAATACATCACGACCGCGGTCATGTCCGGGGAGCGTGTGAAGCCCGAAGACATCAACCGGTTCAAGATCACGTTTCCCGACACCGGCAGGGTGATCGTTCCCAAAACCGTAAACCAGGCGCACTACATCAACTCCATGCACACACGCGCAGTGACCTTTGCGACCGGTCCGGCCGGGACCGGGAAGACCTACCTCGCCGTTGTGGTCGCGCTCAAGTACTTCATGAGCGGCAAGGCGGACCGCATCATCCTCACCAGACCCGCGGTCGAGGCGGGGGAGAACCTCGGCTATCTGCCGGGCGATCTGGCCCAGAAGATAAACCCGTACCTGCGCCCCCTCTACGACGCCCTGTTCGATCTGCAGCCGTATGAGAAGATCAGCAAGCTCATGGAAAAAAGCCTTATCGAAATCGCGCCCCTCGCCTACATGCGCGGCAGAACGATCAACAACTCGTTCATCATACTCGACGAGGCGCAGAACACCACCATATCCCAGATGAAAATGTTTCTGACCAGGCTCGGAAACAATTCGAGGATCGCCATAGCGGGGGACGACACCCAGATAGACCTGGAGCGGCCCAAACGGTCGGGCCTCCTGCAGGCCATGCGTATTCTCAGGGACATAGACGACATTAGCTTCATACGATTTACGAAAGAAGACATCTCGCGTCATCCGGTCGTAGAAAAAATTGTTGCGGCGTACGAGAAAAGCGGCTACGGTGACTGACCCGACATGGACCAAGGTCTCAACATAATGCGGCGTGCTCTGCGGCTTCTCAGCAGCTCTCCGAAAATCAGGTTCTCGCTCATCTCGGCGTTCGCGATCGCCTGTATTTCCACCTTCCTCCTTTCGGTCAATCTGATCGGCACCTCGTACAGCTACGAGGTCGGAGACATCGCCCAGTCCGATATAAGGGTCCCCAGGGACATCGAGTACGTGAACGAGCACGAAACCGCGATCGAGCGTCAGCGTGAGGCGCAGGCGGTCCCCCTCGTGTTCGACAAGGACGCGTCGGTTTTGCGGCAGAAGCTTTACATAGTCGGAGAGCTTTTCAGAAACGCGTCGGAGACCGTCAAGCAGTATCCTCAGAATCCGCAGACGCCGCAGGCCGGCTCCGACATCACATTCCAGGTGAACGCGCTCAAGGCGCGCCTGCCCAGATACCTGCAATTCAGCGATGCGGTGCTCGCCGAAATCTTAAAATACGGCGATCTCGCCAAATTAAAAAAGATCATGGCGCGCATCCTCATTTATATTTACAACGATCCGCAGATGGGGGTGCTCGACAAGCCGTACGACAATCCCCTTAAAATAAAAAACAGCAACGTCACCGTGCGCACGATCAATACGCCCGAAGCGGTCGATGAAACCTCCCGATTGCTCGGCTCGCTGATGAGCATCAACCAGATACGGAGGAACATCGACGGGATATGCTATTCCATCGCCCCCAACCTGCCCAAGGGAACGCTGCATGCGGTCATGAACATCATCAGGGAGACCCTCGAGCCCAACCTGAGCTTCAATCTGGAGGAAACCAGGCGGAGGATCAACGAGGCGAGGATGAAGGTGGTCCCGATCAAGGGAAAACTCAAGAAGGGCCAGACCATCGTGAGGGAAGGGGATACGATCACGCAGGACATCCTCCAGAACATCAAGATCTACAACAAGCAGACCGCCTCGATCAACATCGGCAACATCTTCGGAACTTTTCTGGTGCAGCTGCTCTTCATCTTCATCTTTGCGTATTTTCTCTTCCAGTTCAACCGGATATTCGTTCCGGACATGAAGTGCACGATAATCATATTCACCCTCATCGTCATATTCATGGTATACACCTTTCTCATCCTGAGAATGGACTTCTTGAAGCTGGAGCCCCTGGTGAATCTGAAGCTCGCGTTTCCGCTCATGCTTCCCATTTCATACGCAACCATGATCGTGTCGATCCTGTACAACCGCTACCTGTCCATCCTGGTGGGGATATTCATCGTTTTTTTCACTACCGTCATCGGCGGGAGCTACACCTCGACCTCGATCATCGCGTTCAGCACCGCGCTGGTGGGGGTCTTCGTGGTCGAGAACGTCGAAAAGAGAACCGACCTTCTCCGCGGGGGGCTCATCATCGGGCTCGTCAACATTATCCTGGTATACAGCATGGCCCTCATCCAGGAGATTCCCGTCGCCAATGTTGATTTTGCGATAATCATAGGGATCGCCGTGGCGAGCGGTATATTCAATTCGATCCTGGTGCTGGGCCTCCTTCCCCTGTACGAGAACCTGTTCGGTATCACCACGAAATTCAAGCTCCTTGAGCTGTCTGACCTAAACGCCGACATCTTCAAGGAGATGCTCATGAAGGCGCCCGGCACGTACAACCACTCGATGATCGTTTCGACCATCGCCGAGGCCGCGTGCAAGGAAATCCGCGCGAACCACCTGCTCGCGCGCGTCGGGGCCAACTATCACGACATAGGAAAGATCGAGGACGCCGGCATGTATATTGAGAACGGGGTCACCGACCCGAGGTCGAAGCTCTTCACGCCCAAGGAATACGCCCGGCTCATCATATCCCACGTTGAGAAGGGGGCGGTATTGGCGGAGGCGAATGGTCTTCCCGGGTCGGTCGTCGACTTCATCCGCGAGCACCACGGGGAGACCACCATGACCTTCTTCTACCATCAATCCCTCGAGAACGCGGACGCGCGCGGCCACGGCGGCGTGCAAAAATCGGACTTCCAGTACCCCGGCCCCAAGCCGCGCAGCAAGGAGTCCGCGGTCGTGATGCTCGCCGATTCCGTCGAGGCGGCCGCGCGCTCCCTGCAGAACCCTTCATACGAAAAGCTCGAGGGGCTCGTCCGCAAGATCGTCTACAACAAGCTCAACGACGGCGAGCTTGAGTTTTCCGACCTTTCCATGACGGAGCTGAACATCATCCAGAACACCTTCCTTTCCTTTTTAAAGGGGATATTCCACAGTCGTATCGAATACCCGGAGGAATTCGATTTAAAGAAGCTTGAAAAAAAGAAGCTGCAAAGCGATGACATGCATTGATGTCTTCGGCGAGGGCGTGCGTTTCCCCTGCAGGGGTATCGCAAGAAAAAGTATACAAAAGATCGCCTCGGACGCCGCTGGGCTCATACCTCTTGAAAACACGCACGTCACCCTGGTCATCGCCCGCGACGAGTATATTAGAAATATGAACAAAAAATTCAGGGGCCTTGACGAGCCGACCGACGTGCTGTCGTTTGCCGGCGGGGACGCGCCTTTTCCGTCGGCTGGGGATATCCACGGAAAGAGCGGAGAGATATACGTATCGCTCGACCGCACCTCAAAACAGGCGGATGAATACGGCGTGAGCCTTGCCCGCGAGCTTGCGCGCCTCATCGTCCACGGCATGCTCCACCTCGCGGGATTCGATCATGAAGGGTCCCGACGCGAACGGGTAAGGATGGAGCGGAAGGAAGAGGAGATTTTGAGCAAGCTCATCACACCGCCTGGACCTTCTCCAGAAAGTCCTTCTTGAGCGAATCGAGCTTTTTCCGTATCGAGGCCTTTCTGTCCGGAAGGGTGTTCCCCTCCACCTTTTCCTTCACGCTGAAATAAAATTTTATCTTCGGCTCGGTGCCGGAAGGCCGCATCGTGATCTTGGAGCCGTCCGAAAGGATGAACTGAAGCACGTTGGACGAAGGCAGATAGGTGATCTTTTCCTCGGTGCCGGCCACAAGATTTTTGGTAAGCAGATTCTCAATGTCCAGTATTCCCACCACCTTAATGCCGCGGAATTCCCGGGGGGGCGAATTCCTGAACCGGTCCATGATCTCGTCGATCTTTTTGCTCCCCTCCGCGCCCGTGAGGGTGAGCGAATGAAGGTCCTCCTGGTAGAGGCCGTACCTGAGGTATATCTCGTCGAGAAAATCCCGCAGGCCCATTCCTTTGCCATTGAGCCAGTCCGCCATCTCGGCGAAGAAATAGCACGAGCTTACCGAGTCCTTGTCCCTTACGAAATCGACCGGGAGATACCCGTAGCTCTCCTCTCCCCCGAACATGAAGGTGGCGTCCTTCCTTTCCTCGAATTCCTTCATCTTCGAGGCGATCCACTTGAAACCGGTCAGTACGTTGTACATTTTACAGTGGAAGTCATCGGCGATCTCGCGCTGAAGGTCGGTCGTGACGATGCTCTTGACGACCGCGGCGTTGTCCTTCAACGTGCCGTTTTCGCGCGAGCGGGAGAGGAGATAGTACTCGAGCATGCTGCCGATCTGGTTGCCGTTGATCAGCACGTATCCGCCGTCGGAGGCTTTGAATCCGATCCCCATCCGGTCCGCGTCCGGGTCCGACGCCATGATGATGTCCGCGTTGTGGGCGCGCGCGAGCTCGGTGACGAGCTTCATGGTCTCCCTGTACTCGGGGTTGGGATACTTCACGGTCGGAAATCTCCCGTCCGGCTTCGACTGCTCCTCCTGCGGAATGACCTTCGTGAAACCGAAGTGCTTCAGAACGCGGGGTATGATCTTATACCCGGTGCCGTGGAGCGGCGTGTAGGCGATGGTGATCTCGGACGGTCCGATCGGGCGCAGTGCCTTTCCCTCAAGCTCTCCAATATAGGCCTCGACGATCTCGTCTCCAAGGATTTTGATGAGGCCCGATGTTCGCCCTTCTTCAAAATCGAGCTTCCTTATCTTGTCGATCGAATCGATCCTGTTCACCTCTTTGATGATAAGGCCGTCATGGGGCGGTATGATCTGCCCGCCGTCCTCCCAGTACACCTTGTAGCCGTTGTATTCGGGAGGATTATGGCTCGCGGTGACCACGACGCCTGAAATACTCCTTAAATGCCGTATGGCGTACGAGGCGAGGGGGGTGGGGGTGATGTCGTCGAAGAGAAATACCGTGATCCCGTTGGCGGCGAGTATTGATGCGGTTTCCCGCGCGAACGCGTCCGAAAAGCGCCGTGAATCCCTCGCGACCACCACGCCGCGCTCCTTTCCGCCCGCCTTCAGTATGTAATTCGCCAGACCCTGCGTCGCCATTCCGACCGTATACACGTTCATGCGGTTGGTGCCGGCGCCCAGTATGCCCCTCAGTCCCCCGGTTCCGAACTCAAGGGTGCGGCGGAAACGGTCCTCAAGCTCTTCGTCCTCGTTTCGTTCAACCAGGCCCTTTATCTCCTCAATAGTATCTTCATCAAAAGGCGGCCGGGTCCATTCGTCGATTTTCTTTATTATTGATTCGTTCATGATCCTCCCTGAAATGGTTTTTTCGAAACATCAATAGAAGAATTGTAAAAATTACCTTATATCAAGGTATCAACAAGACATGGGGCCGTCAACGTTAAGGCCCGGCTTTACTAATAAATATAACACGATGTTCCGTATAACATCAATAAAACATATCGATAGACCATTATGAAACATTTGAGTCAAGAACATTATCATATGATATATATTTGACATGAGCCCTTCCAAAGCATATAGTGAAACGATGGATCGAATCGTATCGAAAGTCAGGGATTTCATCGCCCGCCATTCCTTGATCGAGCCGGACGAGCGCGTACTCCTCTGCCTCTCGGCCGGAAAGGACTCGATGCTCCTGTTCCACGTATTGGACGCGTTGCGGCCGGAGCTGGGCTTTGCCATGGGCGTGTTCCATCTCAATCACATGGCCAGGGGAGCCGAATCGGACGGGGACGAGGAGCACCTGGTCCGGCTCGCGGAAGCTCACGATGTCCCCCTTCATATAGAGCGCTTTGACTTCGCCGCGCACAGGGAGAAAAGCCGGTCCTTTGAAGAGCACGCGCGCGCCAAGAGGTACGAGCTCGCCGAAGCGATATCGGCCGAGCACGGGTACGAAAAAATCGCCACCGCCCATACCGCGAGCGACCATGTCGAGACGATTCTGATGAGGGTCCTCACGGGCACCGGAATCCACGGGCTGCAGGGGATCCGGCCGCGGCGGGACAGAATCATACGGCCGCTCCTGCCGCTCACCTCGGACGAGGTGTACGGATGCCTGAAGGCCATGGGCATACCGTGGCAGGAGGACTCTTCGAACGCGTCAGCCTCTCATCCGAGGAATTTCATACGGCACGAGATCCTCCCCCTGGCAAGGAGCAGGTTCGCCGCCGCCGACGAGGCGCTTCAATCCCTGAGCGAACAGGCCGGAGACGCCATGAGCCTGATCGGGCAGACCATCGCGAAGCTGTATCCGCGCATGTTTGAATATTCGGCGGGCGATCTCTATATCGAGGCCGGGCCCCTTGCGCACGGCTGGCCCTTGTTCGCCTATGCCGTGTCCGAGGGGATGAGAAGATATTTCAACCGCCCGCCGAACGGGAAAATGCTTCGGGAGCTCTACGCCAAGTACCGGGTCAACAGGTCGAACATCAAGCTGTACCGGGACTCCGCCATACGCGTGGACAAGGTCTACGACTCGGGCGGGAGCAGGCTGAGGATATCGGAAGCCTCGAAATCGTACGCCAGCCCGGATGAATGGGAATACCGGATCGATGCGCCCGGATCCGGACGCACGAGGGTCCGCCTCGAGGAGATCGGCGTTACGATTGCAATTGAAATCGTGGATAACGCCCGTTTCCGGAAATTCGTGAAAAATAACGGGTACGTTTTTATATCAATGGAAAAAAGCGTCAAAACACTATATATTAGAAACAGGAGAAAGGGAGACCGGATGAGGACCGAAAGGGGAACAAAAAAAATAAAAGACCTGCTGATAGAAAGAAAGCTGGACGAGCGCAGCAAGGAGCGCGTGCCGCTTCTCGTCGCCGGTTCGGAAGTGATCGCCTTCATGCCGGGCCTCGTCTTCGACATTCCCAACAGGGTGTCCGCAGATTTTCTGGTGGACAAAAATGCCGAAAAAGTACTTTCTGTCAGTAAAAATTAAATCAAGGGTAACGGTTTCCAGGAGTTTTTTGAATGAATAAATCTGCAAAACAAATAGCTTTGCTACTGCTTGTCGGTCTGATCATACTGCTGACCTATAACCTCTATCAAGGCGACAAGGACAAGAAATATCTGAACTACAGCGATTTCATGCAAAAGGTGGAAAGCAAGGATATCTCCAGGGTCGTCATAGAGAACAAAAAGATATACGGCGTATACAAAAGCACCTTGCGCACCGAGCCGAAGAATCCGGAGAACCCGGTCTTCGGCAAGAAGGAGCACTTCGACTTTGAGACCGTCATTCCCTATGAAGACCCCGACCTGATCAAGACCCTCATCTCCAACGGCGTGAAGGTCGAGGGCAAGGATGAGGAAGACAACGTGCTGCTCAAGCACCTGCTCAATTTTCTGCCATGGCTCCTTATTTTCGGCTTTATCTGGTTCGTGATGATACGGCAGATACAGGCCACCGGAAACAAGGCCCTCTCCTTCGGGAAGAGCAAGGCGCGCCTCAATCCGGAAACGAAAAGAAAGGTCACGTTCCTCGACGTGGCCGGAGTGGACGAGGCGAAGGAGGAGCTCCGGGAGATCGTGGAATTTCTCAAGGAGCCTAAGAAATTCATAAACATCGGGGCGAGGATCCCCACCGGCGTCCTGCTCATGGGCCCTCCGGGCACGGGGAAAACCCTGCTCGCGCGCGCCATCGCAGGCGAGGCCGGCGTGCCGTTTTTTTCCATCAGCGGCTCGGACTTTGTGGAGATGTTCGTCGGGGTGGGCGCCTCGCGCGTGCGCGACCTGTTCGACCAGGGGAAAAAAAGCGCCCCCTGCATCATATTCATCGACGAGATCGACGCGGTCGGACGCCTGAGGGGCGCGGGCCTCGGAGGCGGGCATGACGAGCGCGAGCAGACGCTGAACCAGCTGCTGGTGGAGATGGACGGGTTCGAGACCAACGAGGGGGTCATCATCATCGCGGCCACCAACCGGCCCGACGTGCTCGATCCCGCGCTGTTGAGGCCGGGAAGGTTCGACCGCCAGGTCGTGGTGGACATACCTGACATCAAGGGGAGGGAGAAGATACTGGCCGTCCACTCCAAGAAGATCCCCCTGTCACGCGAGGTGGACCTCAAGATCATAGCCAGGGGGACGCCGGGTTTCACCGGCGCGGACCTGGCCAACCTCGTGAACGAGTCCGCGCTCCTGGCGGCGCGCCGGAGCAAAAAGCGGGTCACGATGGAGGACATGGAGGACGCGAAGGACAAGGTGCTCATGGGGCCGGAGCGGCGCTCGATCCTCATCTCCAACAAGGAAAAGGAGATAATCGCGTACCACGAGTCGGGGCATACCCTCGTCGGCATCATAACGGGAACGGACCCGGTGCACAAGGTCACCATCATCCCCCGGGGGAGGGCCCTCGGCATCACCATGCAGCTCCCCGAAGAGGAAAAGCGCATCTATTCAAAGGAGCACTGGCTCAACCAGATCAAATCGCTCTTCGGCGGGCACCTGGCTGAGGAGCTGAAATTCCACCAGGTCACCACCGGATCGAGCAACGACCTGGAGAGGGCCTCCGACATCGCCAGGAGGATGGTGTGCGAATGGGGCATGAGCGAAAAGCTCGGGCCCATCACCTTCGGCAAAAAAAACGAGCAGATATTCCTGGGCAGGGAGATATCCCAACACCGCGATTACAGCGAATCGACCGCCCAGGCGATCGACGCCGAGGTCAACGCGATCATCGAGTCGTGCAAGAACGAGGCGAAGCGTATACTGAAAAAGAACCTGACGAAGCTTGACAAGCTCGCACAGAGCCTTATCGAGCGGGAATCCCTGAACGGCGATGAGATAAGGAAGATCATGGCCGGCCATAAGCTGCCTCCCCTCCAGAATCACAATCATGATGATAAATCACGGCCCGTAGCGACACCGTCGGAAAAAGAAGTGAAAGTCAGCGAGAATTAAGCGGCCGGAAAGGATCATGAACGAGATTGATGAAATTCTCTCAAATATAGACAAGGATGACGGGGACGACCTCTTTCATTCGTCCGGACAGGGAGAAAAAAAAGGCGTACCGGGCGAGGCCCCGGGAGGGGAGGGGGCGGGCGCGTCCGCAGACGACGCGGCGGCCGAGGAAATCCATGTAGAGAACCTGCCTGAAGAGCGAATATCGGTTGAAGAGGCCGCGGCCGAAACGCCCGGCCACAGGGACATGGGCACATTCTCCGTCAAGGGCACGAAAACATGGAACACGAAGGAGCCGTACACGATTAAGATAGATCCCGAGCATCTGCGGAAAGATCTCGATGATCTCGCCCGATCGTTTCATTTCGTCGACAAGCCAGCGGACATCGAAGCCGTTAGGGGAAAAATCAAGCAGGAAATGCTGAAATTCCTCCGCAAGCCGACCGAGCATATCACGGACCGATATTCGGATTTTATCTACCGATCGATCATCTCAATCATGCAGGACATCTCGAAGAGCTTTGAGCTGAACGAGGAAAATGAAAAGCTGTTCGTCTACCATATCGGACCCCTGACGATATACAGAATACAAAAAGACGAATTCGGCCAAAAGGGCTACGGATTCTGCTACAAATACCTTCCCGGCAACAAGGCGGTGAGGTTTTTCCCCGCTGAATTCGTCAAGGCGATGATCCTGAAATGGCATGAGGAGAACATACACGTGCTCGACCTGCCGTTCGACAGCATACAGAAATACGAAGAGATAAAAAATCTCGTGACCAAGCAATACCAGGGCGATCTGCGCGTGTTCAACACCAGACTCGAGCAGCTGCACGCCAAGATCGAGCCCGATAAATTGATCAGCAGGAGCAAGCTCTTCAGACTAAAGGGAATCGAATGGTTCGGATTTTTGCGCCTCGAGATATACAAGCGCTTTCTGGGAAGCAGTATCTTCGTTTGAACATGTGATAGCGGTCAGTGTCATTGCGAGCGAAGCGAAGCAATCTCAATGCAGATCATCGTGAGATTGCTTCGTCGCTGTCGCTCCTCGCAATGACAGTGTCGCTTTGTCATCGCGAGCGTAGCGAAGCGATCTCATTCGGTTAAAATATATGGCTATGAAAGCATCGTCAGCAGCTTCTTGTTTCGTATCCCGTCGAGGAGGGGGGCGTATTTTCTGTTGCTGAAGCGCTCCCACGTCGCGGGAACGTCCCGTATCTCCCCCACCAGCCTTTCGGCCACCTCGCGGCCGTAGAGTACCAAGTCCATGTCCGCCGAAAGATCGGCGAATTCGAAGGCGGCGCCGTGCCCGTGCTGTTTCGTTCCGATGAGCTCTCCGGCGCCGCGTTGCTTCAGGTCCTCCTCCGCGATCGTAAATCCGTCGTTCGTTGATACGAGGGTCCGGATCCGCGCACTGCTCTCATCCGATATGTCGTCCGGGCTGATCAATATGCAGAACGACTGGTCCGCGCCCCTGCCGACCCGCCCCCTGAGCTGGTGGAGCTGGGCAAGGCCGAAGCGCTCCGCGTGCTCCACCACCATGACGGCGGCGTTGGGCACGTCTATGCCGACCTCTATCACGGTCGTGCACACCAGTATGTCGATCGCGCCGGCGTAAAACCGCTCCATCACGGAATCCCTATCGTCCTGCTTCATGCGTCCGTGCACGAGCTCCACCCTGCGGCCGGGGAACACCTTCGTCTTCAGCTCTTCATACGCCTGAACCGCGGACTTGAGATCGACCTTGTCCGAATCCTCGATGAGCGGAAGGACGTAATACGCCTGCTTCCCCTGGGACAGGTATTTTTCCATGGACCGGTACACGCCGTCGAGGCGTGATTCGGGGAAGGCCATCGTCTTGACGGGAATCCGGTTCGACGGCAAGGTCCTGATGGACGTGACGCTCAGGTCGCCGTACACGGTGAGGGAAAGGGACCGGGGTATGGGCGTGGCGGACATAACCAGAAGGTCCGCGTCCTCGCCCTTTCCCGCAAGCGCGGACCTCTGGGCAACCCCGAAGCGGTGCTGCTCGTCTATGATGATGAGGCCGAGGTTGTTGAAGCGCACCTCCTCCTGGATCAGCGCGTGCGTGCCGATCACGAGGTCGTAGGCACCCGCGGCGATCGATTCATAGGCCCTCTCCTTCTCGGGCCGCGGCGTGCTCCCGGTGAGCAGGATCATCCGCATACAGGACCCCGCGATCCTGTCGAAATAGGCGAAATGCTGCCGGGCGAGTATCTCCGTCGGCGCCATGAAGGCCGATTGCCTTTTCCTGCCGCACGACAGAAGCACCGCGGCCATGGCCACGATCGTCTTGCCGGACCCCACGTCCCCCTGGAGAAGACGGTTCATCGGATATTCCGATTCGATATCTTTCCGGATCTCTTCGATCGCCGATGCCTGATCTTTCGTCAGGGTGAAGGGGAGGGACGATAAAAAGCGGCGATACTGCGTATCGTCTGCGGTGAAGCGCCTCTTCCTTCCGGTTTCGCGTACGTACCTGCGCGCGAGGGAAAGATAGTACTGGTGGAAAAATATCTCGTTGAAGGCGAGGCGCCTTCGCGCCGCGCCGGCCTGCTCGATGGAATCGGGGAAATGGACCGCGTACAGGGCCTCCCTTATCCCCACAAGGGAATGCCGCGCGAGGATTTCCGCATCGATGGTCTCCTTCACGCATGAAAGGTGGCTGTCGAGGGCGGACCTGACCGCCCTGCGGAACCCGCGGGAGTCGAACCCGGACGACTTGAGAGGCTCGGTCGACCGGTACAGTGGTACTATCCTGCCGGTGTTGATCGACTGCACGGAGGAGCTCTCGTCGAGAAAATCGAAATCGGGGTGGACGATCTGCTTCTTCCGGTAAAAATTGACCTTGCCTGAAAAGATCACGTGCTCGCCGGGCTTGAATATTTTTGCAAAATACCGGATCCCCGCGAAAAAAACGCCGGTCAGCGTGTCCGTGCCGTCGTCGATCTCAACCTCGAGGTATTTCCTTCTTCTCCCGGCGACCGCGACGTCTATTATCGCGCCCGATACGCTGACCGTATCGTTTACGAAACAGTCCTTGATGAGCTTGAAGGAGGACCGGTCCACGTATCTGCGCGGTACGTAGTAGAGGAGGTCCTCTATTGTTTCGATGCCGGCTTCATGAGCAAGCAGCTGCGCCTTTTTCGGGCCTATCCCCCGTACCGCGGTTATGGGGTCATCCAGCACGTCATTCCTCTTCCGCGATGTACCATACGGAATCGGGTATCTGCACGTACTTCCCGTCCCTGGTGTAGAAATAGACGTAATTTCTTTCCCCTGAGTCGGCCTTCGCCCTTCCGGACGTTATTTTTTGTATTCCGACCCATCGCTTGATGACCCTGCCGTCGAACCCGAAAACCGTGATCGTGAGGTTCTGCCCGGTCACGGTACTGATCTGCCTCCTGATAAGCTGTCTCTGTTCGTAGGTGAAGAAAAATTTGAAGAATATGAACGCCCCGACTCCCACCAGTACCAGAAGGGATATCAGTATGACCTTTGTTTTTGTCTTTAACGCCATTCCATGCTCCTTGACGATGAGATTTACACGCGCATGCGGTTTCGCAGAAAGCGCGCCGCCTGTCACGCATTTTTACACACGTTGCACTTCGGGTTCTTTTGCAATGTGACGGACTCGAAGGTCATCGACAGGCCGTCCCAGAAAAGAAGCCTGTTTTTCAACGTCGAGCCGAATCCCGCGAGATATTTTATCGCCTCCACCGCTTCGATGGAGCCGATAACCCCCGCGGTCGCGCCGGCGATATAGTTTATCCCCTTGCTTTTCTTTTCTTCGATAAAGCACGCCAGGCACGCGGTTTCGGGAGGCGCAAGCAGGGTGACCTGGCCCCTGAATTCGGACACGCCCGCGTGGATCATGGGTATCCTGTTCCTCACCGACACGGCGTTCAGGGCATGGCGGGCCTGGAAATTGTCAAGGCAATCGATGATAAGGTCCGCGTCGCCGACGAGGCGCGCGGCGTTTCTCCCGGATAATTTTTCCCGCAGGGGTATGACGTTGACGAACGGATTTATTCCGGCAAGGGTTTTTGCTGCGGAATCGGCCTTGTACGAGCCGATGCGGTCGCGGGAGTGAAGAATCTGCCTGTTGAGGTTCGAGACGTCCACCCGGTCAAAGTCGCACACCACCAGGCTCCCCACGCCCGCTGCGACAAGGTAATAGAGAAGCGGGCTGCCGAGGCCGCCCGCGCCGGCCACGAACGCCTTCGATCTCCTCAATCTCTCCTGTACCTGGGGCCCCCATGCGGGGATGCCTAAATGTCGGGCATAGAGATGTAATTCTTCAGAAGTCAGCATGTGGACGGACATAAATAAGGGGCGGGGGGCCGTTAAAACGCGGTCCCGGCCCCGCCGCATATCAAGGAATGGTGAGGGATGGATTCGAACCATCGAAGGCTACGCCGGCAGATTTACAGTCTGCTCCCTTTGGCCGCTCGGGAACCTCACCGTGATCGAAGCTGGCGAGAGGACTTGAACCCCCAACCAGTTGATTACAAATCAACTGCTCTACCGATTGAGCTACGCCAGCGGACGTGTGAATCACCCTTGTAATCGATTCATAGAACCTGTCAAATGTTTTTTTGGATGAGGCTTGGGAGGGTTTCTGTAACCGTATTGTGGCAGATACCTCTAAGAAATTAGTATTCATACTGTATTAATCGATATGAAAATCCTTATTTTCCGATTCAACACCCGTTGATTTAAATTCTTGACAGTATTCAACAAAAATTATCGAATGTGA